>JALDQW010000001.1:2491548-2802992 GCA_031316255.1 Nitrosomonas sp.
TATCATTGTCGACTTCATCGATATGGATTCTGATGAACATAAGAATGCTGTGCTAAGAGAATTCAAAAAGGCACTCTCAAAAGATCGAACTCGAATGACTGTCAATGATTTCAGTCCACTAGGGCTCGTCGAAATGACACGCAAACGGATGCGAGAAAGTCTTTCGCATATACTTTGTGAATCTTGTCCAACTTGTGGCGGACGTGGAGAGATAAGAACTGCACAAACGATTTGCTATGAAATTCTGCGCGAATTATTACGTGAATCCCGACAATTTAATGCGAATGAATTTCGAATTCTCGCGTCTCAGCAAGTCATTGATTTATTTCTTGATGAAGAATCCCAGAGTCTTGCGCAATTGGGCGATTTTATTGCCAAACCAATCAGCCTGCAAGTTGAAGAAACCTATTCTCAAGAACAATATGATGTGATCATCATGTGAGCAAAAACCAACTTAATTATTGGTTTTTGCTCACATTGTCTGTAAAAAATCAGAAGCCCAAGCTGGCTAAAAGATCGTCCACCTGGTCTTGATTGTTTAAGGTATCCGGCGATTTTTCGGGATTAACTACCGGGCCATTCATTAATCCTTCCTCTGAAGCTAGTGGTTTATTAGTAGGCGGAACATTGGCAAGTAATAGCTGAACAAGATCATGCTCAAGTCGTTGCACCATATATGTAATTTTTTTAATTACTTGTCCCGTTAAATCCTGAAAATCCTGTGCCATCATAATTTCCATTAATTGTGCATTTGTTGCATCAGCTTGTTCGGGTATTTTGTCAATATAACTGAGCGTTTCAATAAGCAGCAGTTTGAATTTTTCGGTATCCGGTTGTTCTTTTTGTTCTTCAAATGCTTTCACCCATTTTTCTGATAACTGAGTTGCTTCTATAGAAAGCTTTTCCTGAATTGGCATCGCTATTTCAGTCGCATTTAAGGTTCTGTCTGCCGCCTGTTCGGTCTTGCTCGCTACATAGGAAAGTTTATCCTGCGCTTCAGGCACTTCGGATGCAAACGATTGTAGCCTTTTATCATACCCAAGTTCACGAAGACTGTTATGTAAATTTCTTGTCAAATGACCTACCTGATCAATAATTTTTTTATCTACAGGGTTATCCTTTGCAATCGCCTCATCTGAGACATTTTCTTCTAGTGTTTTTTCAACAGTTGAGTGTGTTATTTCTTCAACCGCGTCCATGAGCACATTGTCAGGAATTGGAACAAGACCAGCATTATTCTGTAGTGTTTCAGTTGATTCTTCACATCCTTGTCGGTCATTCGTATCCTGAGATACATTCACAGCAGAAGTTATCGCTTCAACTTCGTTGGCCACTTCTGCAGTAGTCATCTCGTCAATTTCAGGAATCTCTAAATGGTTACGGCTGTCTTGATTAGCCATAAGCTCCCCGCATTTATTGGAAATACTATGCTGCATGACGCAATCCAGTTCTGAATTATCAACTGAGTCCGACATTTCTTCTGTCGAATTTGTAATTATCGTTTCAGCACTTTCCATTTCCATATGGTTGTCTTTGTTTTTTTTAGTTGGGTCTTCAATGCCAGCATCTTGTAGCAAACTATCTCGCTTGGCTTGAAACTCTGCTGAATTTGCTTGTTCTTCTGCTATTCCCATTTCAGCAATTCTAGCCAACTCCATAAAATCAGATTCATCAAGTGTCTTTTTAGAAGATTGCATATCAATTTCTTCCCGAATAAGAGAATCGGTATTCATTTGTAGACTCACTGGTTCGTTATAAACTGGATGCCAAAATAAATTTTAGGCCGAAACTTTACTTTCCATATTCTGGAAAATTTTATTTAATTTTTCATCAAGAATAGCAGCAGTGAATGGTTTTACAATATAGCCACTTGCGCCAGCCTGTGCGGCTGCTATGATATTTTCTTTTTTGGCTTCGGCAGTCACCATTAGCACCGGTATTTTGCGCAGTCTTTCATCTGCCCGCACTGTTTGTAACATTGTAAGTCCATCCATGTTCGGCATGTTCCAATCAGACACTACAAAATCATAGTTGCCGTCTTGAAGTTTTCGTAGTGCTACAGCACCATCCTCGGCTTCGTCAACATTTATAAAACCTAATTCCTTCAATAAATTACGAACAATTCTACGCATTGTGGAAAAATCATCCACTACCAAGAATTTTAGATTTTTATCTGGCATTCTGTGCTCCAATTAAACTCAGTTTCAAACAAATACAAAAAATACTCATTATTAATGAATCGTCGCGATGGAAGTCATATCCATGTTCCACTTAACGGCGGTATATTAAAAAACTTAATTAAATTGTCATCTAATTTACCTGAACGAATTCTGAATGAAAGTTGTAAAAATCGCTTTTTATAATTCAATGTAGTGTTATGCTGAAAATGGATACAATTTTGTGGAAAACAAACTTGCAGAAATAATCATTACACCACCGGCCAATTCGCGCCACGTTAGTATCTCGTTTGCAAGTATGTAAGCAGCTGCAGTGGCAATTACCAATTCAAACATTAAAAAAATAATGGCGCGATTTGCCGGAATATATGTAAGGCCATATTGGATGACAACACTCAAAATAAACATTAATATTCCGACAGCGAGCAAGATCAACCACGCTTGTAGTGTGATTTCTGGAATGTTCAGTGGTGAAGCTAAAATGATACTGCACCCAAGTCCAACTAGAGTTGCACCGAGCCAAATCGCGATTGATTTCAACTGAATGGAATGGGATTGGTCCTTACGAATAAGAACATTGACTAACGCAAACATTATACCGCCCAACAATCCCATCCAGTCACCAAAAGTAGCAGGCAGTGGAATATGTGTTTCCGGTTGCCAAAGCATAACTATCGCACCCAGTACCGTGAGGACCATCACGGCATAACCAGACACACTTAACTTTTCATCTAACAAGAATCTGGCAAAGAAAATTGTCCATAGCGGCGCCAAGTAGAATAACAACAATACACGAACTATTTCCCCAAAAATTACAGCCAGAATGTAAGCGATGTTCGCCCAACCAGCAAAAAAGCATATCCAAAATAGTAAATGTGCATTGCCGTTGAAGATAACGTTGTAATAGATATGTCTTCGGAACAAAATCAGTCCGATTAGTAAAGCGATAAAATAGGTAATGGTAGTGGTAATTTCACCGCTGATTCCAGCATTTTCCAATACTCGAATCGGGTACCATACTAATCCCCAGATAAAAGCACCAAATAATAATGCTGCTATTGGTAGAAATTGACTTGTATTGTGTTGGGTTAACACGGTTCTGAGGTTACAGTATGAAAACGACTTCCACCCAATCGAGTAGTATGTCTCATGCTTTATAAATGGAGTCGTTGAATGTTACACCTCAAAAGCTGTCTCTACACGAGAATTGATTTAAGCATTTAGGAATTGGTAATCACTATAGCCTCTTTCATCACCACCATAAAAGGTTTCAGGATTTGGCTTGTTCAATGATGCTTTTTTAGCAAACCGCAATGGCAAATCAGGGTTTGCGATAAAAAGCCTGCCAAAAGCAACCATATCGGCTCCTCCGTTAGCCAGAATTGCATTTGCAGATTCCAAATCATAATTACCATTGGTTATCAAAATACTTTTCCAGATAAGTCGCAACTTGGCTAAGTCAAAAGCAGGGCCAGCTGCATCAGGAAATTCCTTGCCGATTTCAGTTATATGCAAATAAGCTAAATTAAACTGATTGAGTTGTTTTATCACAAAGCTGAATGTTTTCTCCGGGTCAGAATCATACATGCCATTAAACGGTTGCAAAGGCGATAAACGAATACCAACACGATTTCCACCCCATACAGAGCAAACTGCTTCGACAACTTCCAGCATCAACCGTGAACGCTTCTCAAGCGAACCGCCGTATGCATCACTCCGATGATTAGTGCCATCACGTAAAAATTGATCCAGTAAATATCCGTTTGCTCCATGAATTTCAACGCCATCAAAACCGGCTATCATTGCATTTTCAGCACCTTTGCGATACTGTTCGATAATAATTGGAATTTCATCCAATTTTAGTGCGTGGGGTGTTACAAAATCTTGATGTCCAGTGTAAGTAACCGCTTGTCCAACTGGTTTTATCGCAGAGGGAGCCAAAGGCAGAGCGCCATTCGGTTGCATGGAAGGATGTGAAACACGTCCAACATGCCACAATTGTAGAAACACATGACCATTCTTAGCGTGAATTGCTTCAGTTACACGCTGCCAACCGGATACCTGATCGGTGCTATAAATTCCGGGAGTGGAAGGATATCCTGCTCCTTCAGGCGAAATTTGCGATGCTTCGGTGATAATTAAACCTGCACCAGCACGTTGTGCATAATAATGTGCATTAAGAGTTGTTGGTACATTTCCCTTGCCAGCGCGACTGCGTGTCAAAGGCGCCATGACAACTCTGTTAGGTAGTTCACAAAACCCAAGTTGTATGTTAGATAAAACAGTACATGGTTTATTCATAACAAAATCACAGGATTTCTATTATTTTAAGAATTTATATCCAATCCCAACTGTGCTGAAAGATTTTCAACTATTTTTCGTAACGTTGCTACTTCGGTCTCTAAGCGGGCGATATCCGATTGCAATGCTTTAAATTCGTAATTTGACACAATATTATTAGCCTGATCTTTATGGGTTAAATGGGTATCTTCCTTAATTTTAGGCGTTCCTGAAAGCAGATGCATCCAGCGATTTTCTCGTGCTCCCAATTGGCGTGGCAACTTCACCACAAGACTTCCATCCGTTCTCTCAGCCAATTCCTCCAAAAAACTTTCAACCGATGAGATATCAGCAAATTTATGAAGCCGTTCACTGGTAATACGCAATTCACCTGCAGTTTGTGGTCCACGCAGCATTAATGACGCTATCAATGCAACTGACTGTGAGGGTATTTTTAGAACACGTTCAATATTATGTGAAAAGCGCGCCGTACGCCCGCCGCTTGACTCACCTACCAGCGACATCTGTTTCAAATTTTCTATTGCTTCCTCCACTTCTGTATGAGAAGCGTTGATAACGGGATCACGACTGGATTTTTGATTGCAACCAGAAATTAGTGCATTCAATGTCAAAGGATAAATATCTGGAACAGTATGTTGTTTCTCTGCCAGTACGCCTAATACGCGTGCCTCAAGTAACGACAGCACCGGAAGCAATAAATCTTCATCACTATATGTCATATCAAAAAATAGCTTAAGTGTAGCATTTTCTCGGGATTATAGGGTTTTCGCTTACCGGCGTCAGGAAAATATTGACACAGTACCTAAGTGATTTACCGCACTGTGCCGTTTACTCAACAATTGATCAGATCAATTCTGACTAGTTCTTGAATTTAATGTGAATATCCCCGGCTTTAAGGAGTAAATATGGGCGCTGTTACAGCACGTACAGAAAAGAAAGTTAAGGAAATTAATTTTTCATGGGAAGGTAAGGATAAAAACGGAAAGCAGGTTAAGGGTGAAATGCGCGCAGCCGGATCCGTGGTTGTTTCATCCACATTGCGCCGTCAAGGCATCAAAGTTACAAAAGTCAAAAAGGTCAATCAATCTGGTGGAAAAGTTACTGATAAAGACATAACACTTTTTACGCGCCAATTGGCTACCATGATGAAATCTGGCGTTCCGTTGCTGCAAGCATTTGATATCGTTGGAAAAGGTCATAGCAATCGAGCCATGAGCAAGTTGTTAATGGATATTAAAACCGATGTGGAAACGGGTACAAATTTAGCCGATGCGTTCCGAAAGTATCCGCTTTATTTTGACAACTTATTTTGCAATCTGGTTGGCGCTGGCGAAGCAGCAGGTATTCTAGATACCCTGCTTGATCGACTGGCAACCTATAAAGAGAAAATCCAGGCAATCAAAGGAAAAATCAAATCTGCGTTGTTTTATCCACTATCCATCATTGTCGTGGCCTTTGTAATTACCGCGGTCATGATGATTTTTGTTATCCCCTCATTTAAAGAGCTATTCGACGGATTTGGTGCTGATCTGCCAGCACCGACGCTGATCATTATGTCGATTTCCGATTTCTTTGTGGATTATTGGTGGGCTATTTTTGGATCCCTGGGTGGTAGTATCTATACCTTTCTTTATATTTGGAAACGTTCACCAGCCGTGCAGCGTGTTATGGATAGGCTGACGCTCAGGTTACCAATTTTTGGCGAAGTGATTCGCAAGGCAACCATTGCACGCTGGTCTCGAACGCTTTCTACAATGTTTGCCGCAGGCGTGCCACTCGTTGAATCACTTGATTCTGTTGCAGGCGCCGCCGGCAATTATGTTTATTATGAAGCCACCAAGAAAATTCAGGTCGAAGTTAGTACTGGTAATTCACTAACTTCGTCTATGACAGGCACGGAATTGTTTCCCCACATGGTGCTGCAAATGGTTGCCATTGGAGAAGAAGCCGGTTCACTGGATTCCATGTTAAGCAAAATAGCTGATTTTTTTGAAGCAGAAGTAGATGATGCAGTCGAAGCATTATCAAGTTTGATGGAACCGATGATTATGGTTGTGCTTGGCACTTTAATTGGCGGCATGGTTGTTGCCATGTATTTGCCAATCTTTAAAATGGGTATGGCAATCAATTAAGCACAGCAAAAAATTATAAAAATTTCTCTTTGCCTGCGGTCTGAGGTTAAAATCTGGGCTGCAGGTAAATTTACAATATTTAACGTATATTCAATATTGGCATGTCATTGATCACTCAGCTGCAGCAATCACCTTCATTCTTGATCACGTTCACTACAATTATTGGATTAATGGTGGGCAGTTTCCTCAATGTCGTCATTTACCGTCTGCCTAAAATGATGGAAAGAAGCTGGCATCAACAGTGCGCGGAATTTAGAGGTGAACCGGTTGAATCATTGCCGACATTTAATATTGTTACGCCCCGCTCGGCATGCCCGCTTTGCCATCATAAAATCGCTTTCTGGGAAAATATTCCCATCTTCAGTTATCTTGTGTTACGTGGTCGTTGTGTAGAATGTCACGCACCGATATCATTTCGTTATCCGCTTGTTGAAATTATTACCGGCATGATGAGTGGTTTTATTGCCTGGCATTTTGGTTTTGGTTTTTTGATGATAGCTGCGTTAATTTTTGTTTGGGCGCTCATCGCTTTGGCGGCTATTGATATCGATACGCAGTTACTGCCAGATGATATTACATTGCCATTGATGTGGTTGGGTTTACTTTACAATATGCATGATGGTTTTACGAATCTGCAATCCGCTGTTATTGGCGCAGTTGCAGGATATTTATCGTTGTGGATAATTTACTGGATATTCAAATTGGCTACCGGAAAGGAAGGCATGGGCTATGGTGATTTCAAACTGCTGGCTGCTATAGGCGCCTGGCTCGGATGGAGTTTATTACCGCTCGTTATACTCTTGTCATCACTGGTTGGTGCAGTTGTCGGTGTTGGACTGATTATTGCAGCCAAACTCAACAAAAGCGTTATGATACCGTTTGGTCCTTACCTGGCGGGTGGTGCGCTGATCGCATTATTCTGGGGACAAGAGATCAACCATGCTTATTTTGGATTGTTCTGATCGGTGACATTTGTCGTTGGCCTAACAGGAGGAATCGGCAGCGGCAAATCCATCGCCAGTAAAATTTTTATGGATCTGGGTATCGATGTAATTGATACCGACCAGATTGCTCATGAGTTAACGCAACCTGATGGTGTTGCCATATCGCAAATATACGCCCAGTTTGGCGGTGAATTTATCACCGCCAATGGCGCGCTAGATAGAAAAAAAATGCGCCAATTGGTATTTGCCGACAACCACCAACGCACTAAGCTGGAAAACCTGTTGCACCCGCTTATTCTTAAAGAAACCGCTCGGCGCATCCACCAAAGTCACTCGCCTTATATAATTGTGGCTATTCCACTGTTATTCGAAACGGGAGATTACAATCATTTGATCCAACGTATTCTCGTCATCGACTGCGACGAGCACTTACAACTTGAACGCACCATTACGCGCAGCAAAATAAGCGCCGAAGAAGTTAAAGCCATCATGGCATCCCAAATCAGCCGCCAGAATCGTTTGCAAAAGGCAGACGATATTATAGTCAACAATAAAAATATCGATTTTCTAAAAGCTCAAATTACTAAACTACATAAGATTTACCTCGGTTTGTCAAAACAAAACAGTCTGAAACATTGAATAGTAGTAAGCTGTGTGTTAGAAATTAACTTGATTTGATTGCCTAACCTGTAGTAAAAAATAATTTACAGGTTAAATCAATATTATTGTTAAAACCAAAAAATAATCGGAGTTTAATTTAAACTCGATTTAAAAAAGCGAGCATTATTCTATGAATCTTATATCTACCAACAGAATTTTGAATACACAATATCAAACAAAACGACTGAATCCATCAATTCTATTGGATCCGCCTACTCAGTGGACTCATAAAGTTATTTTTGGAGTCATGCTTGTCTTAATTACCAGTCTATTTGTAGGGTGCACTACACCCTTCAGAGCGCCTATGCCGAAAACAACAACCATTCAGGCACCGCAAATACATGAAAATGTAAATGCGCCATATAACAGACCCTATACAGTGAGAGGCCAGAGATATCATCCAATACGTACAGCAGTTGGTTATAGCGAAACAGGTATTGCTTCATGGTATGGTTCGGAATCCGGCAATCGGACAGCTATGGGAACGCGGTTTAACCCACACGGTTTGACAGCAGCACATAAAACCTTACCATTGCCCACCAAAGTCAAGGTTACCAACCTGCGTAATGGACGCTCTGTTAATGTCGTTGTGAACGATCGCGGTCCTTTTAAGAAAAACAGGTTAATTGATTTATCCTATGGCGCAGCAAAAAAAATCGGTTTGGACAAACAAGGATTATCCAAGGTGAAAGTAGAGTATCTTGATGTATTGGCCACTAATTAGATCTTACTCATAACCTATAACATGTTAATCGGCATTGAGTTTTTTCCAGTAATCGGCAGGTTGGTAATTTTAGGAAATTTATTTAGAACAAGTGCTTGGAATTACTGACTGAAAAAAATAAACGCCTATTTGGTTCAAAAATTGGAAAATTTTTGATGCTTTTTGACAATCGTACGGTATAGATTTGATAACGCATTATTTTTGCGCAGATATTGGATTTATTGTTTCCGATATTTTCTTGCTGGCTATTTCGATATCATAGTTTGTCTGTAAATTGATCCAGAATTGCGGACTGTTGCCGAAATACAGGCCAAGCCTGATAGCAGTATCAGCACTAATACTGCGAACGCATTTAATGATTTCATTGATTCTACGTGCTGGCACGTGAATTTCTTTTGCAAGTCGGTATTGAGTAATTCCGTATTCTTCAATGAACTCGGCAAGATGTTCACCGGGGTGAATAGGTTCGGTTATTGTCGTCATTATTTAATCCTTTAATGGTAGTCAACTATCTCAACATCGTAAGCATCTCCATTTTCAAATCTGAAGCAGATGCGCCACTGGTGATTAATACGAATACTGTATTGTCCTTTGCGGTCACCGGAGAGTGATTCGAGGTTGTGAGAAGGTGGAATTCTCAAGTCATTAATCTCGTGGGCGGCATTGATTCTGTCGAGTCTCATTTTTACCCGTTTGGCAATTTCACTGGGAATTTTCTTGGAAAATATTCCTTTGTGTGCATGTTCCGTTTCTCTATTGTGATAGCTTTTAATCATGAATGTATATTAACGTAGTCCGTTAATAACATCAAAACATAATACTTCATTAGCTTAGTGAAACCACTTTTTTGTCCGGCATGCACTAAATTCAGTGCACTGAACACTGCGTACACACTTTATTTATTCCGGCATAATTCGGTAATTATTCCGGTTGCTATTCCGGTGTAATCCGGTATATATTCAGGTGTGATCAAAACTGACACTATCCCGCTTACCCACGAATTATTGGCCCTGTTATTCGAAATTGACGAGTTCAAGGGGCTGGCGTGCCCTTGGCACACTGGCACCAGATCAGCTAAAGGCTTTGCGCTGCATCGCAACGATTGTGAGTATCGGTTCTTCCAACCGTATCGAAGGAAGCAAACTCAGTGATCGTGAAGTGGAGCGTCTATTAGGTCGGCTGGAAATCAAAAAATTTGACACCCGTGATGAGCAAGAAGTTGCCGGTTATGCCGAAGTCATGGAGTCGATCTTCCAGGCCTGGCAAGACATTCCTGTCACCGAAAATCATATCAAGCAGCTCCACCGTGATCTTCTACGTTATAGCGAGAAAGACGAGCGGCATCGCGGTGAATACAAAACCCGTGCGCAATGATGTCGACACATTTGACGCTGATGGAAAAATGATCGGTGTTGTGTTCGAAACGGCGCCGCCTTTTGATACGCCACGCCGGATGATCGAGCTTGTTACTTGGCTGTGCTATGCCCGCGAAACCGGCAGCCGTGGATGATGTATTTTATTCGCGCTTTGCAGCAACAGAAGCGCCGGCGTGCCACGAAAGTGGAACGAGAGAAAAATGCCTTATCTGCTTTGTCGGACTTGGTTGTTAAAATCCAGGATTATGTGCAGGATCATGGGCCGTGTTACAACCCGTGACATGGTGCGCGAGACAGGGGCGAGCCCGCTCTGAAAGCTGGTAGCGAAAGGTTTCCTGGTTTTGCCATGGTGGTGGTCGCTCCACATGGTATGGTCAGCCTTGATCAGTGAACTGTTCATGCCGGTTTAGTGTAGCCACATCACATCATCGAGTCCGCCATCGCTTAAATGGCCCCGTTCTTTTGCAAGAGCAAATAGATCGAATCAGCCATCAAAGCATATCCACGTGCGTTCGGATGAATCAAATCTGATTTTAAGGCATTATCAGCCAACACTTTTGGCACAATTTCACGCTCAATCGGTAAATTGTATTCGGCAGCGATTTGGTCGTAAATGTCCAGGCTTTCAAGGAAGATTCCCGGCTTTGGAACACCGATTAGCACGACACTTATCTCACGGCTGATCGCTTCGTCAATCATGGCTCTGAGGTTCTTCTCTAATTCATTCTTGCCCAGCTTGCGTATCATGTCATTGCCGCCATGGCATAAAAGCAGTAATGTCGGCTGGTGTTTGTCCAGCAAGGTGGGAAGGCGTTTCAGACCGTTTTCGCTAATTTCACCCGGTACGCCCGCATTAATAACGGTACGCTGTAATTTTTCTGCCAGCAGGCTCGGATAATTCTGTGCTGGCGGCGCACCATTGCCGGCGGTGAGACTGTCGCCATAGGCCAGGATAACTGCATTAGTGGATAATACGGGCAATCCCGGTTGCTTGTCAGAACAAGCTGATAAAATCAGGAAAGCAATGAAAATAAATAATATTCTTTGTCTAGTCATCTGTTTTGAATGCCTTTGCATATTTTCGCGGAGGTTGTGAGAAAAGTAATGGTTTATCCGGTAACTTTGTTTGCTCTACTAACAATGGCGGCAAGTGATGGATAGACTTAATATTAACGGCAAATCTTAGCGGCTATTACTTCCATTGAATTAGCAAAAAGTGCGAGTTATTTTTAGCTCGGCAAGACGGAATTCAAGCCGAATCAGATGGTGAGGTGCTGTATGAGGGACAGCAGATAGGATCACAGCTTTAGAGTTACCGCTATAAACTTGCGGATGTACGTGGATAATAAAACACCGGAATGGCCAACAAAATCAATCAAAAACCCGCTGTTACGCGGGTTTTATGGGTTTCTTTGGGGCGACCGCTACCTGAACATATATCAAGCGTCGATGTTATACTGCTACAGCAGTTCGCTTACCGTACATTGATTACCATTACGCGAAGAAAGATTTTTATTTTTCATGGCAAACAATAACAATTCATTATCCTCAAATCAGCAGGTATTCATCAGCTATAGCCGCGCAGACCGTGAAGCATGTATCCAGTTGCGTTCCGAGCTGGAAAAATCAGGGTTCAGCGTATTTCGTGATGAAGATGATATTTACCCCGGTGATCAATGGGTAAGCGAACTGGAAAAGGCGCTGGAGCACTGCACTGCGTTTGTGCTGTTGATTGGTAAAGATGGTGTGCAGCGCTGGGTGAGTGCGGAATATCATGTGGCATTGCGGCGGCATTACGCAAAAGCTGAAGATATGAGGCCACTGTCAATTTTTCCGATCTTACTGGAAGATGCTTCAGCGGCATCAATACCATCGTTTCTGAAGTCATTTCAAGCGATCCACTGGAATTTTCCCGAACCGCTACCGCACAAGTTACTCGAAGCCATCAAACCCCACCCGGTTGGCAACAGCATCGCCTTATTCGACGGTTGTCCTTTTTTGGGTTTGAGTACCTTTGGCAGGAAGGATGCACCATTATTTTTTGGCCGCCGGCAGGAAGCACTGAAGGCACTGGAAGGCCTGGGTGATCAACAGCTTATTCATCCGGATAAGTATCAGCGCACCAGTGGCGAGCAATACTTCCGCTGGTTGCAGATTGCAGGCAACAGCGGTTCGTGTAAATAGCGGAGTAAAAATGTACCACTGAAGCGCACAAGATTTTGCGAATATCGCGGAATAAAAGTGTGCCAGTCTGATGCCTGTAAGCTGATGCGTTTAGCACCAAGTGAAAGGCGAAAGGATGTATTCAGTGGAACTATATGTAAAAATACGACGGGCGGTGATGGTTGAAGGCAAAAGCGAGCGAGAAGTCGCGCGTTATTTTGGTATTCACCGCGAGACTGTTAAGAAGATGTGTCAATATGCGGTACCGCCAGGTTACCGGCGCAAGAGTTCTCCTGCTTCACCAAAGCTAGCCGCTTTCACTGGCATTATAGATGCCATTCTTGAAGCTGATAAAACAGTTCATCCCAAACAACGTCATACGGCAACCCGGATATTGGAGCGATTGCGCGATGAACATGGATTCACTGGCGGCTATACCATTGTGCGTAATTATGTTTATAAAGCCAAGATTCAGCAGAAGGAGATGTTTATGCCGCTGGTCCATTTACCTGGCCACGCTCAGGTAGACTTTGGCGAAGCTGACGGTTATATTGGTGGCAAGCTGGTACGGTTTCATTATTTCTGTCTTGATCTGCCACATTCGGACGGCTGCTTTGTCAAAGCCTATCCGACGGAAGATACCGAATCCTTTCTGGATGGGCATGTTGCTGCATTTGCGTTTTTAGGTGGTGTGCCGCAATCTATTTTATATGACAATACCAGGCTCGCCGTCGCTAAAATACTGGGTGATGGCAAGCGTAAGCGGACTAAAGCATTCAGTGAACTGCAAAGTCATTATCTGTTTGAAGACAAATTTGGACGTCCAGGGCGGGGTAATGATAAAGGCAATGTTGAAGGCATGGTTGGTTTCAATCGTCGCCATTTCATGGTGCCGTTGCCGATAGCTGATAATTTTGATGCCTTGAACACCAGGTTGCTGGACGGTTGTATCAAACGCCAACAAGCTAAGCTACGTGGGCAAACTGAAACCATTGCTGAGCGTATGAAGCGTGATGCTGCTGCACTCATGGCATTGCCTGCAGCTGAGTTTGATGCATGCCACAAGATTTCGACTCGTGTATCTTCTCTGTCTCTGGTGCGCTATCGAACCAACGACTACTCGGTACCCACTCAGTACGGTCATCGGGAAGTGCTGGTCAAAGGTTACGTTGATCATGTTGATATTTGTCTGGGTGCGGACACCATTGCACGACATCAACGCAGCTATGGCCGGGAAGAATTCATCTATAACCCGCTGCATTATTTGGCATTGCTGGAACAAAAGCCGCGCGCATTGGATCAGGCGGCGCCCCTCCAGGATTGGGTGCTGCCCGAAGTATTTGATCGTTTGCGCCGATTGCTTGAAGCGCGGTTGGAACGGCGTGGTCGCAAGGAATATATCCAGGTTTTGCGGCTACTGGAGAATTTTAGCCAAGCGCAAGTTGAACATGCGATAAAAAAAGCGATTGATTTGGGTTCAATTGGATTTGACGCGATCAAGCATCTGATTCTGTGTGCAATTGAACAACGGCCAGCGAAACTCGATCTGACGTGTTACCCCTATCTACCCAATGCCAATGTACTACCCACCGAACCTAGGACGTACTTAAGCCTGTTGCAAATATCCGAAGCAACTCAAAAACCTGTAATGGAGAGTCATTATGAATGAAACATCGATTTCCACGACAGTTACACCACAGGTTTTGCTGGAGAATCATTTCAAGGCATTGAAGCTTTCGACCTTTGCTCGTGAATATGAGAAGGTTGCAATCGAATGCGCAAATGAAGGTGTTGATTACGCGCGTTACTTATTACGGTTATGTGAGCTTGAGCGTATCGACCGTGAGCGACGCAATACTGAGCGGCGTATACGTATGGCAAAATTCCCGGTGATTAAAAGCCTGGATACCTTCGATTTCACTGCAATTCCAGAATTGAATAAATCGTTGGTATTAGAGCTGATGCGCTGCGAATGGATTGACAAGCGTGAAAATGTCATTGCATTGGGGCCTTCGGGCGTTGGCAAAACGCATACAGCGTTAGCTTTAGGGCTGGCCGCTTGTCAGAAAGGTTTGAGCGTTGTCTTTAAGACGGCCGCAGCTTTGGTACATGAATTGATGGAAGCGCGTGATGAGAAACGGTTGCGTCTATTGCAAAAACAGCTGGCTAACACCAAATTGTTGATCATCGACGAACTGGGTTATGTGCCATTTACTGCAGTAGGCGCAGAGCTCTTGTTTGAAGTGTTTAGTCGCCGTTACGAACATGGCGCCACCCTGGTCACATCGAATTTACCGTTTGACGAATGGACAAGTGTTCTGGGGTCAGAACGATTGACCGGCGCACTGCTGGATCGTTTGACCCACCATGTCCATATCCTGGAAATGAATGGTGAATCGTATCGCCTGGCTGCAAGTAAGAAGCGACAAAAACAATCAATGAATTCCACACTTATAGGAAAGGAGAACACCAAAAAAAATAATGAGTAGTTGGGGAATACACTGCGCTTTATTTCAACCCCGGAATATAAAAAATAAAAGCGCTAAACCCGAGGATTAATTCCTCTTTTTTATTAACTTTACTGGTACACTTTTAACGCGCTATCTGGTACATTTTTGCTCCGCTATTGACAATCTTTCTTATGTGAAAGTGGGTAAAAAAACGCCACTGACATTAGCACATTTTGGTTTTGATCGTGACGGGTCAATACTCGACGATAACCTACTGCCAAACAATCTGACTGCTGAATGGCGCGAGGATAATGCGAATGCAGACAAATCATTCCCGAGTTATGCGCGGATGCTCAAACATCACGGCATGGAAGAAGGTGAAAGCCGCTATTCCTGGACAGTTGATTTTACAGCGCGGCGAGCAAAAGCGCGTGAAGCGATGCAGCCATTATTGGATGAAGCCACGCAAATTAAAGCAACTGTGATTGACTTGAAAGAGAAGCTTAAACGCTTAAAAAAAGAGCAGGCGGGTACTGCTGAACTGGAAACCCAGATCAGAGATAAAGAAAAAGCCATCCGGGAACTGGAGAACAAGGCCGCCGATCTTGATGCTGCTGTATTTGACCTGAAAGCCGTTAATCCTAATGCCGTTGCAAAAATCGACAGCCGCACACCGCAGCAGATTATCCAGAATATTGAAACACAAGGACGCATCATTTCAGAAGCATTAACCAAGCTTAATACACTGTTAAATTAGTATTTGTTAAAAAACAAGGAAGAATTGATATGGCAATCTGGTTAGTCCGTACCGGTGCTCATAGAGATAGCGAACAAAAACTGATTTATATTTTTGAAGATAAGATCAAAACCACCACCAACCGTGTCTGGGGGGAAGTCTCATGAGCAAAGACCTGACCAATTCAACCATCGACCGGCAGAATATTCTCAATAATCCTTATGCCGTGGCAGAAATTGAGAAAGCTGCAGGCATACAGGGGGTTGTGTTTGAAGGGAAGACGGTGTTACTCAAGGAGCAGGTCGCGGCGTTCTTCGAAGTAACGCTTCGTACGATTGAAAATTATCTTGAGCAGCATGCTCGGGAATTATTGCATAACGGTTATGAGGTATTGAAGGGTAACCGACTGAAATCATTTAAAGAAGTTATCAAGGAGCGGCATGTTCCCGAAATTGATTTCGGGAACATCAGCAAGACGCCACAACTGGGTATTTTTGATTTTCGTGCATTTCTCAATCTTGCGATGCTGATCTCAGAAAGCGAACGGGCGAAATTGTTGCGCCAGGCGATACTCGATATTGTTATTGATACCATTAACCAGCGCACCGGCGGCGGCACCAAGTACATTAACCAGCGTGATGAAGATTTTTTGCATTCCGCGTTTGTCGAGGAAAATTATCGCAAGCAATTCACCGATGCGCTGAAGGACTGCGTGGCAATGGGAAACTTCAAGTATGCGGTTTATACCGACAAGATTTATGTCAGCATTTTCCGTGAAAAAGCGAATGAGTACCGTAAAATTTTAAAGCTTGATAACCGGGACAACGTTCGCGCCACTTTTTATGCAGAAGTGCTTGATCTGATTGCTGCCTATGAAAGTGGTTTTGGCGACATGCTGCAAAAACGAGCGGTACTAGAAGGACGCAAGTTAACAATTAGTGAAGTCGATAGTCTGTTCAAAACGTTTGAATCGCAGGCGCACTGGAAACCGTTGATCGAAAAAGCACGTGTGAAGATGGCCAGCCGTGATCTGGCGTTCCGGGATGCATTGCATCTACAGCTCAAGGAATACGTCACACCGGTGCAGCGCGAGGATTACGAACGTTTTCTTGGGGAGAAAAGCAAAGAACTGACTGAACGGCTGGAAGAAGCCAAGGATGTCATGAAACGCCTGAAGGAGCGGGAATAGTGGCATTGTTCTACCTGAGCCTGGAACAAGCCATCGAGATTCATGCAAAAACAGTGGAAGTAAGCGGCGGCGGTACGCTGGGACATCTGGATCTCGGCAAACTGGAGAGCGTGCTGCAAAATATTCAAAACGATGACTATTACCCGACATTCGAAGACAAACTGACACATTTGTTTTTCAGCGCCTGCAAATTTCACTGTTTTCAAGACGGTAATAAACGGATTGCGATAACGCTATGTGCGCAAATATTGCTGTTCAACGGTTATATGTACTGCACCAGCAGTTTTCTGCGAGAAATGGAGAACATCAGCTACCATGTTGCCGCCGGTAGAATCGATAAAGCGCTGTTACAGGAAATCATCACTGCGCATTTGCTGGAAGAAGAAAGCGACGAGTCGCTTAAGCTGAAGATATTGAATGCGATTTCAGAATGAAAAGATAATTTGGGTTCAAGTAATAAGTGCAATTAGTGAAAGGTTATCGGTGAATATATGAGCGAATTAAAAACATGTTTCAAACGCGTTGATTACGATCTTGCAGGTTTACTGCATTACATTGACATTGGCGACATCGGTTTACCTGACATTCAGCGTCCTTTTGTGTGGTCTAACGCGAAAGTCCGTGATTTATTTGATTCGATGTATAGAGGTTTTCCTGTTGGTTATTTGTTGTTCTGGGCTAACCAGGCTGTACAAGGCGTTAAGCAGATTGGAACCGGTGACAAGGTGCATCATGTACCGTCATTGCTCATTGTGGATGGTCAACAGCGCCTTACCTCGCTTTACGCAGTATTTCGCGGCCAAACGGTACTCGATGAAGACTATCAGGAGCGGCGGATTGAAGTAGCTTTTCGACCGCGTGATAGTAAGTTTGATGTGGCCGATGCTGCGATTCGCCGTGATCCGGAGTGGATTGCAAATATTTCTGAAATCTGGTCATCCGGCAAATCAAGCAGAAAGCTGGTAAATGATTTTATTCAACGGCTATCCGAGAAAGCGCCTTTAACTGAAGATGAAGAGGAAGCAATATCTCATAACCTTGATCGCCTGTTTGATTTGCAAATATTTCCTTTCACGGCATTGGAAATTGCGCCATCAGTTGATGAAGAACAGGTCGCAGATATTTTTGTACGCATCAATAGTGAAGGCGTGAAGTTAAACCAGGCAGACTTTATTCTGACTTTGTTATCTGTTTTTTGGGATACAGGGCGCAAGGCACTTGAAGATTTTTGCCGACAATCCCGCAAAATACCCAATCAAGGCAGCGGTGCTTCGCCGTTTAACTATTTCATACAACCAGATCCTGACCAATTGCTCAGAGTATCTATTGCCTACGGCTTCTGGCGCGGTCGGCTCAAAAGTGTTTATCAGGTGTTACGCGGCAAGGACATGGATACTGGCGAGTTTTCGGCTGATAAACGCGAATCCCAGTTTAAAGTGCTGCAGGCGGCGCAGGTTGAAGTGTTGAATATCACAAACTGGCATCAGTTTCTAAGCAGTCTTGTAGGTGCCGGTTTCCGTGGTGGTCAAATGATCTCCTCTAAGAATGCGTTGCTCTATGCTTATGCCTTTTACTTGATAGGAAAAAAACGCTTTAATGTTGCTGAACATATCTTGCAACGCCTAATTGGCCGCTGGTTTTTCTTCAGTTCTTTGACTGGAAGATATAGCAATTCACCAGAATCGGCAATGGATAGTGACTTGAACCGAGTGCGTGTGGCGAAGGATGGTGATCTATTTATCAATGTTTTGGAAGATATAATGGTTTCGGAGTTGACGAATGATTTTTGGGGAATAACACTTCCTGCCAATTTGGAGAGTTCATCAGCCAGGAATCCCGAGTTGTTCGCCTACATAGCTGCACAGAACAAACTATCGGCCCCAGTTCTTTTCTCGCACAAAAAAGTGCCTGAATTACTCGATCCATCACTAAAAGCAAATAAAAAACCATTAGAACGCCATCATCTTTTCCCGAGAGCCTGGCTGGAAAGACAAGGCATCAGTGATCTGAAAATAATCAATCAGCAAGCCAACTTTGCACTCATCGAATGGCCTGACAACATCAATATTAGCGATACAGCTCCAGAAGATTATGTACCGAAAATTCGACCTCGCTTTAGTGATGAAGCTTGGGAATCGATGCATGTATATCATGCATTACCTAAAGATTGGGAAGTGTTGCCATACCAAGATTTCCTTCAGCAACGGCGGAAATTTATGGCCGCAATTATTCGGCGTGGCTTTGATTCATTGAAATAGACGATATGCAAACATAGGCAAGTTGACTATCAAACAGCTTTGGCTTTAAGTGGAATGATTGCCGCACCCTGTTGCGCAGCAGCAAGCTGTTTTCCCCACCAGTCGAATAACTGGATGCGTTTTTCAAATCGTTCACCCCGGTCATAAGCTCGTGCGACTTCGTTGTCATGCGCGTGATCGAGTGCCAGTTCGACAACATCGCGTTCAAAGTTGTTGTCTTTTGCCAGTGTAGAAAATGAGCTGCGCCAGCCATGTGGAACATGTATGCCTCTTAATTTCAGGGTAACACGGTACATTTTCTCGATGGCTTCACAGCCGATATGTTTGTTTCCAGCAGGTGAAGGGAAAACAAAACCTTTTTTGCCGTAAATCGCTTGCCATTGTTTCAGTTCCGAAACAATTTCATAGGATAAAGGAACGCGATGATCTATGAAACGGGTTTTGACCTTCATTTTTGGCCGTGGAATTGTCCAAACGGGTTGCTCGCTTTCCAGATCGAATTCTTTCCATTCGGCTGTGATAACGTTGTCGATACGCATAGCAGTGAACGCAATTAAACGATGCGCCATACGTACCGATGGTGAGGTTCTTGCCATATCCGCACGGCGTAATACATCGCCCAGTGAAACAAAATCTAACAAGGCTGGCATTCTTCCGCTATCTTTTTTGCGCGGCAGAATTTCACGAGCAGGTAGAGCAGGATTATCGCGGCACAAGCCTTTTGCCTGCGCATAACGAAATACCCCATTTGTGTGCTGCAAGATACGCGTGGCGGTTTCAAATACGTCACGCTTATGAATGTCTTCTATTGTTTTTGCCACGATCGCCGGTGTAATGCTTGCAACAGGAAGTTTACCCAGTAGCGGATAAATGTCACGTTCAAATGCTCTGACTGACTTGGTGAAATGTCCCTCACTCCATTCCCGTTGTTTCATGGCAAACCATTGCGCTGCTATGGCTTCAAATGTGTTTTCGCGGGAGTATTAGAAATTCTGTGTCATTCCTTTAGTATTAAATTTTATAGGAGTGACGAATGAACAAGACTACAGTGCAATTTGATTTTGAAGAAGCCTTGGAATCCTTGAAAGCGGGGCGGAATTTGAATGGAAAAGATGGCATATTAACGCCATTGATCAAACAACTCACTGAAGCTGCATTGGCGGCGGAACTTGAACAGCATATCAAATCCGGGGATGAACAGAACCGGAAGAATGGCACGACGCCAAAGACTGTAAAATCAGCATCAGGTAGTTTTCAACTGGAAACACCCAGAGACCGCAACGGTACATTTGAACCTCAGTTGGTTAAAAAGCATCAGACTCATCTTACCGATGAAATCGAACGCAAAATTCTATCGTTATTTGCGTTGGGCTCCAGCTATCAGGATATCTCTGGGCATATTGCCGAGATATACGGCATTGACGTTTCATCGGCGACGATCAGTGCAGTCACTGACAAGCTTATTCCGGAGCTTAGGGAATGGCAGCAACGGCCATTGGATAGTCACTATCCGTTCGTGTGGCTGGATGCCATACATCACAAAGTGAAAGACGATGGCCGGTATGTCAGCAAGGCAGTTTATACCGTACTTGGCTTAAACATTGAAGGAAAGAAGGAAGTACTAGGGTTGTATGTATCGGAAAGCGAAGGCGCCCGGTTTTGGCTTTCCGTACTGACAGATTTAAATAACCGTGGCGTACAGGATATCCTTATTGCCGCCGTTGATGGACTCGTGGGTTTTCCTGAGGCAATCAACAGTATTTTTCCAGAAACCGAGGTTCAGTTATGCATTATTCATCAAATCCGCAATTCGATGAAATATGTGGCGTCAAAAAATCAAAAAGCATTCATGGCTGACCTGAAACCGGTATACAAAGCGCCGACCATTGATGCAGCTGAAGATGCGCTTGATGCATTGGAAGCCAAATGGGGAAAACAGTATCCCATCGTGATTCAATCCTGGCGCAACAAATGGGAAAATTTATCGGTATACTTCAAATATCCTGAACCGATACGCCGTGTGATTTATACAACCAACACCATTGAGGCCGTACATCGCCAATTTCGCAAACTGACAAAAACCAAAGGTGGATTTCCGAATGAAAACAGTCTGTTGAAATTATTGTATGTTGGTATCAAAAACGCCAGCAAAAAATGGACAATGCCAATACTAAACTGGAATTTGACATTATCCCAGCTTGCGATATATTTTGAGGGGCGTTTGGATGCGGCGCTGGATTTATGAATTTAATACAGATTTTTATGTCACCGCTGAAACTGGTTAGCGTATCGACACGAATTGTGTCGATCGGTCACCGGTTTCAGTGGTCAACAAGCGAAGCGCGTTAGGTGATTGGCAAACTGACACAGAATTTTGAACACCCTCGTTTTCGCTGGCCGAGCTGGATTCGGCGCGGTTAATGCGGCGTTGTGTAACCGGATCTTTATTTTCCCGGAGCAGTGCCTTGACTTCTGCCAGATCGGTGCGCGCGGCAGCCAAAGAAATAGCAGGATAACTGCCAATTGAATATGTTTTTTCCTTTCCATCGATACGGTATTTGATGCGCCAGACTGCGCCACCCGCAGGTGTAATAAAGAGATACAGGCCACCTCCGTCTGAAAGCTTTCTGCCATGCGCCTTTTGAGCAGCGAATGCTTTGCAGGCCTTATCTGTCAACCTTCCGCCGATACCCCCAGCCATAATAATTTCTCCTGTTCGATTAATCGAAATACCCCTAGTGATACCCCCAATACAGATGGATTTTACAGGATTCAGTGAAATTATACTGGATAATAGAGCTGTTGAAATATAAATAAAAACACCGTCTCTAGGACGGTGTTGGATGTTACTGTGGGTATTAATGGTGGAGACGGCGTCTGCCGATTTGAAGTGCCAGATAGTTCCAATAAGTATTATTTTAATCTGTTAATCAATAACATATAAATAATAGTTGTTTCAAGTTGCCTCCTACGATATCATTAAATCTCAGTTATATTGATGGGAGCAATGATGGGAAAGATAAAACTCCCTTTATCTGCACTTGCAGTAAAGAAGCTTACTAAAGTACCAGGTATGCACGCTGTCGGTGGAGTGCAAGGTTTATATCTTTGCGTTAGTACGAATCCGCGATCAACGAGTTCAATTCCTGCTTTCGGAACCTCATGGATATATCGTTACTCACTCGGTGGTCGTCGTAGAGATATGGGATTAGGAAGTTTTTCAGATTTTTCATTAGAAGAAGCCCGCCATAAAGCAACTAATTATCGTAAACAAGTTTTACAGGGTATTGACCCAATTGATAACAAGCGGCAACAAACAGATGCCAATAAAAAAGCACATGTCAAACGAGTAACCTTTCAGCATTGCGTTAACAGTTATCTGGATGCGCATGGAGATTCATGGAGAAATGCAAAACATAGAGCAACTTGGAGAAGTTCCTTAGAAACCTATGCTGGCCCTGTGATTGGAAACATAAATGTTGCAATGGTTGATGCGGGCTTGATCATGCAAATCCTGGAACCGATCTGGAAAACCAAGACAGAAACAGCCAGCCGGTTGCGTGGGCGCATTGAAAGCGTTCTGGATTGGGCGACTGTCAGAGGATTTCGTGAGGGTGATAATCCTGCCAGGTGGAAAGGACACTTGGATAAATTGTTGCCTTCTCCCTCTAAAGTAGCAAAGGTAAAACATTTCACAGCGTTACCATATAAAGACGCTCCCCAATTTATGCAGCAATTACGTGAACAACAAGGTATAGGTGCTGCTGCACTTGAGTTCGCGATCTTAACCGCCACTCGATCCGGTGAAGTCCGCGGTGCCTTGTGGTCTGAAATCAATCTGGATGAACGCATATGGGTGATTCCAGGCGATCGGATGAAAGCAGGACGTGAACACAGAATACCATTGACTGATGCGGCGATGGTGATCATCGAAAAGATGCAGCAACATCATGTCTCGGATTATGTTTTTCCAGGCACCAAGAATGACAAACCGTTATCCGATATGAGTCTGACAGCAGTGCTAAGAAGAATGGAACGTGGCGACTTGACTGCACATGGTTTCAGATCAACATTCCGCGATTGGGCAAGCGAAACAACAGCTTACCCTCGGGAAGTCTGTGAAATGGCACTCGCACACACCATCACCAATAAAGTAGAAGCAGCCTATCGTCGAGGTGACCTGTTCGATAAACGAAAGGCTCTGATGAATGAATGGGCGCGGTATCTGGCAATTTAGTTGTTTTTCTAGACTTCTACAACCAATGCCCTGTTTTGATCTTTGCTGCTACATATGGTCTTTTTTGTATTACTTCTAGGTCTGTAACATGGCGTTTCTTCAGTTATTTGAGGACGCTTCCTACTTGAACATATACACACAACCCACTCTGTAAAGTCTGAATAATAAGTTTCATCGGATTTCGTTAAAACGTGAAGTTTGTACCTGTAGCCAGTATATGTGTCTATGCTGCGTTTCTTTTTTCCTTTTAGTTTTTGATTGTTACTAATTCTGCTGTTGCTTAATCCTTCCCTTGCCGCAAAAGATTTGGCTGTATCTAAAGAAACACGTCGATTGGATTTTGCCTGATATTTTTTAATTGTAATGTCGCTGGCATCTTCCAGTATTGTAGGCATCCATAAACTCCTCGGTTTTTTACGCCCTATAAAGCCCGCACGCTTTATTTTGGTTTCTAAATTGTTTATTTCAGATTTAATGGCATTCCATCTGGGGCTAGCAGGAACCATATAAATATATTTCATCGGGCTGCGATCGAAATCACGTTCCATTTCATAAACGCGAATACTTTTAGTTTCCGCAAATTTCTTCCATTTGTTTCTGGCAGCATTTACTTCCTCAATCAGCGCATTTTTTCTGCGTGAAGTAGCCTTCTCGGTTGCAAGATCATTTTTAACCATAACAAAACCCAGAGTTCATTTAAAAAATAACACGGACAATTTGGTGACCAATTTGCTAACAATCTCATCATTGCTTAATGAATTAGAAATCACCTATTGATTAAGATTTCCATACGTCATTTTTCTATTAATTCTTAAAATTTTTCTATTACTTCCAATCAAATTTTCTATTGATCAAGAAGTTTTCTATTACCTCCGGGTCATTTCTATTAATTCGTATTTTTCTATTAATTTTTAGTTTTCTATTAATTCAGCACCAATTCTATTAACCAGAATTTTTCTATTAACTGAAAGCTTTTCTATTAATTCTTGGTTTTTCTATTAAACGCAATCCATTTTTATCAATTGCATGCCGGTAACGACAAAAAATTGAAGTTTGTAAAGAGCCTGCGCAACGCCAAAAAACATTTTGAAAGTGATTTTGGTTTTGCGTAGCGGGATGAGTATTTCAACCCATTGATAACTTCTTTATAAGGATGCTTTTTATGAAAAAAGTACTGCGCATGCGTGATGTGATAGCAAAGCTGGGTTTGTCCAGATCAACCATTCATAGATTACAGAAAGCGGGACAATTTGTACCAGCAGTCCAGCTTTCAAGCCGAGCCGTTGGTTTCTATGAAGACGACTTGGATGAATGGTTAGAAAAACGCTTGCAATCTACTGAGTAAATAAAGCAACAACCGCTGCTTTTTGTGGCGGTTAGTTAAATGCCAATTTGTCATGGTTAGAAAACGGGTAGCCAATTTCGCGCTGTGACAAATTGTCACTCGAAAGAAATTAAATCTTGAATGATCCAGGTGGTTTTAGGTTTTCTGTAAGGGACTGTAACACATATCTATATAGCTCAATTTAACACCGCCATGGGTCAAATAATTTTGGAGGGCATTATGCCTAATAGCAAAAGAAACAAAACTATAACATCTAAATCCAGAACGTCGAACGAGGCCAAACTGGCCAAATCCACAACCAAAACGGTTACCGGAAAAAGGACAGATAGGCCTGTGTCGAATAAAACAAGGAGGCCAAAAACGGGCAGGCTAAAAACTAGCCGGAAAGTAAGTTCTGGCCAAAATAATGTTTGCGAACCCAAGCTGACCGTTAATATTGACACCATTGAAATCATAGTCAATGGGGATAAAGATGAGTGTTTCAATATTCCTGGTGCCAAAACGGCCAGGGTTATGAGTAGTGACGGCGAAAACATGAGCTCTTACCAAAATAGAGTACCTATCCCTGGCAAACATGGTATCCACGCACTACACGTTAGAACCATGAAAAATGGCAAGGAACTCCATATAGAAGGATCGCCGTTTGCTCACAGATATGGACAAAATGTCTATACCGCATCGAATATGCGTGGAGCCGCGCATATATGTTTGAGGCGTGCGTGTACTAAATTAGGTCTCAAAACAGAAGCCGAACAACGAGAAATATGGGCAAAAGGTGACATTACCCTGAAACGTGTCGATCTGGCCGTTAATTACAGGCTCAAATCTGAGTCGGAAGTTTTGACCGTTCTTTGCCAAGTCAAACGTCAAATGATTGAACGACCAGGAACTATCCGAATCAATGACGCAACGGTGACCCTATCGCCGCGTGATGGTAAGGAGTTTTCTATTGCCTTATATGCTAAAGGGCCACAAATAAGAAAAGAGAGTCGTTTCAGAAAGTTGCCATATTCGGGTAAATTGCTTGAACACTGTAAACCCATACTCCGGGTTGAACTTAGACTGCGGGCCAGTGAGTTACGCAAACTAGGACTCGATAAACTTGGTGCCTGGGAGCGCGATACTGCCGAGAAAGTGTTTGCTCAGTATATTGGCAAACGGCTTGATTTCTTGTCCGTTACTTCCGGGCCTGTTACGGACGAAGAATTGGCTGATTTGCCTAGCCGGTTGCGTCCTGTGTTGGGACTGCATAAAGCAGGTGTTGAGTTAAAGCCTTTCTTTGGCGAACGTACGCTTAGGCGTCACCACAGTGATTTCAAGAAAAGGGGTATCGATTTGAGGTGCCCGAATCAGGAGAACAATGCTGTTAGGCCTCTGGCGCAGCTGTTGTCGAAAGATGCGGCGATAAAATCAGCGCCGAAGTGGATGATAGATGCCGGATTGGTGCGACCGGCTACGAAGTAGGCCTATCTGATTAGCGTCGGGTCATGGCAAAATAAGTCATGGCCCGTCACTCATTGTAATGGCGGCAAACTGCAAGAATCAGAGCCGACCTGAGCCAGTAAAAAATTAGCAGATCTGCTAATTTCCCCTTCACACCGGAAACAATCATAGCCCTTGTGTATCAAAGACCGCACCCAGTGCTTTTTCCAGAGATGCGGCAGTGGAAATACTTTTAAAGGCCGAAGCGCTATGGCTATTATTTCGCAGGTATTCTTGTAAACACGTAATCGTGGCCCATATTTTTTTGCCCCTCTTATTATCTGCAACACGTTTTGTGTCTTTTTTAAAGGTATTCATTCTACCTAATGCTGTTAAATTCGGCGTTCTTAGATCAAGATGGTGTGACCAGAATTGCTCGAGGTCAAGGTCAATGATGTTGTTAAACGTGTAGAGGCCTAATTTTTTGATTTCGTTAATACCAGCGAACCTTTTTTCAATATGGACGCAGGCAGTAGCATTATCTGTTTTTGAGGGTTTGTCACCATACATTACCAGCCGTTCTTTATCGTCTGTTGGCGTGAAATAACGGGTCTGGCAAATGCAGACGTTTTTACAGCCACATACGGCTCCTTCTTTTCCGGCCAGTTTAAAATGGAACTCACTTTCGACCAACGATTCCGGTTTTCGATTAAAGACAAGGTGTCTATCAAAGAAATACTGTAATCGGCGCAATATCCCCTTATTTGGCACCAAGAAGTCAATTGCAAACTCGATGTAGTTGATCGCATAATCCCCGGTAACAATGTCCTTTAATGTGGCGATGGTTTCATAACTGGGCTGAAATAACTCTATTTTTTTATCCAAGTGTTCATGGTGGGAAAGTGTTTTAAACGCCACCGTATTCTTTTTGTTGGAAACCGTTATGGCATCTAATTTAGCTTTGTGAGTTCGGGCGTCCGTATAGAAATGTAATCGATCAACATAACAGATTATCCGGATACCATACTGGGCCATTGCATTTTGCATGATTGGCGCAATGAGGTCTTTGTTTGCCATTTATCTGGTTCCTGTTTTAAGTGGGTCGGGATGGCATTCGGAACAGCCAGCTCTTATGATTAATATATTAACAATCAGAATGTTATAATCACGGGTCAGGTGCGTTTCAATAGCTCCTTAAGGCCCACAGACACCGCCGTTCCTATAAACGGGCAATTTTGGCCCATTTCTAAATGTATACTTTTCATTAAATTAGCTAGCCCCTCAACCAATCACAAATTACCCATGGCCTGAAATTGGTCAGCAACCCGGTCAACCAGTCCGCCTATTAAACGACAATTAACCTGTCCTCTCCGGTCAAAGTAATTGACCCGATACACCTGCCAAATCAACGGGTGACCAGATACTTCTTGATGGGTGTAATCAATGAACTCTCACCCTCAAATACCGCATGTTCATAGCGATAACCGCCTTTGTTCTTGTAACGGGGCCTACTTGTGGGGCATTGAAGAACCCAGAGTTTCTTGCTGTGGCGGGTAATAGCAACATAAAACAGCCTCCTCTCTTCGGCCAATCTCTCGTCGCTACCCGCATAATGAGGAATCTCGCCTTCTACCACATTAATCAGGGCCACATATTTCCACTCCCTGCCTTTTGAGCCATGGATTGTAGTGATCGTTACGCCCCCATTGTGTGCAGGCCGCAAAATATCGCCAATCTTTAAATCAGCCCAAGTTGTGCCACGCACGGACAGCCTAATACCACTCAGGTCACGCAACACCTGCCGTTTGTGGCGCCTATATCGTTTGTTGATCAATGGACGCAGGCCATCGATCAGCAACTGAACCGCTTGCTCTATGTCCTCGCACTGGGCTGCCTCGCGTACTGCCTTATTGACGTCCAGAACTTGGCGGTATTTACTGTCTGCGCTGGGCGTACGTAATGCGTTCCAGCCGTTTTTCATTATCTTTTGGGCTAACCGTTTATCAACACGAAGCACCTCGGTTATGTACCGGATTGCTTTCTTTGGCACCCTGTGTGGTTTCTTGTCACCCACCGATCTGACTACTCTCAACAAGGCACGAATGAGCTTGAACCCATCCTCTATGAAGCGAGCGCTATATTTGGCCGCGCCCTCACTACATGGGATGCCCCGTGCTTCTAACGCCAGACAGAGACCCTCTGCGGTTCTGTTTATTCTGGTCAGGCATGCTATATCACTCAGATCAACACCCCGATCAACTAGCTGTTGAATCCTGTGGGCCAGGAAATCAGCCTGTTCGTCAACATCGGCAAAAACATGGAACGCTGGTCGTAGGCCCATCTTATTGCTAACCAAGGGCCTGTCGTTACCAATATCGGCCCCAACGGCGTTAATCATCGGGATAGATTGCTGTGGGCAGCGAAATGTCTCGGTCAAGTGATAAATCCGGGGACCGAGCTGTTTAACCACGTTGTTCCAGTGCTTAGTCGCAGCTTGTCGGAATCCATAGATCATCTGCCGCGCGTCACCGACCATAAAGGTCGTCATTTTGGGTGCCAACAGTTCAAGTAATCTGGCCTGTTGTCCATTGATGTCCTGCAGTTCATCGACAAACAAATAACCGTATCTCCCTGCGGTTTTGTCCAAAATGCCCGGGTCTTTGAATAATTGCAGCGTTAGGCGACCCATATCATCGAAATCAATGATTCCTCTTTGACGTTTGTACTCCTGGTGTTGTTTTGACAATTCTAATAGCGCTTTTCCTACCTTGGGGCACTCGACTGTGTCGTCATTGCGGTGCGTATAAAAGGTTTTTCCTAGCGCTTTGTTAGTGATCCCGCACTTTGTTGCCAAACGGTCTATTATTTTGTTCAGTCCACGCCTTCCATTCATAACCCTGGGAGGCGACGAAAAACCGAGTGATGCCCAGTGCTCGTTAATCACGGATTTCCCGAAGGCGTGGAATGTCATGACCATATGACCGTTTATTCCTTCTTTTTCCAACCTAATTTTAAAGTCTGATGCGGTATTTCTGTTGTAGGTCAAAACCAGCATTTGCCTGGGTTTGACGCCTGACCGAAGGATATTCTTGATAACCATGACAAGTGTTTGCGTTTTACCGCATCCGGGACCTGCTTGGATTAATGCCACGCCTTGGTTGTGATTCAGTATCTGTTGTTGCTCGGCAGTCAATTTCATAATGATTTGGATTAAGTAGTTAACACTTATCCTTTACAACATTGATAGTCGTGGTCTACTTGATATTGCCCACCATGCCGGTACCACCTTAATTGAACCTGTTGCTGAATGAGACGCGCCCAACTCCGGCAGCTGTCGACGTTATTAGATAATGGCAATGACGGGTTTACCCTGCGTGATTTTGTCAATGCGGGACGTGTAACAGTGGCCGGAAAAACGGCACATAACACAGTTGGGTGCCGTTGGTGTGAGGCGCGACATCGCTTGTGTTTAGGTATGAATGCTGCCAGAAAGATGTAACTGGCAGCTGGTTCGCATGATGTTGACAAACCCGTTGAACAACAGATGGTGACTGGTGCAGGCTAGAGGTGCTGCGTGATCTGGGACACTCCATAGCCCATATCCGCCGAAAGTTAAGGAATCATTTCAAGAAATTTCACTTCTTTGACCGCGGTTTGCTATCCGATGACTATTTTAGTGCGGATGTTGACCCCGATTTCCTGGCCGTTGTGCGCAACGACGGTCTGAACGCAGCGCTTAGCCTGTTGGAGCGTAACACGCGTATCAGGTATCTGCGCCGACTAAAGCACCATGAGCGTTGGCGCATTAATCCACGGCTTCTAATCATAGGCATCGATGTTGGAACTCTGCTGTTTCTCAGATACTTAAGTATGACTCTATTGCTCCTAGAGTGCCTAAATACGGTGTATATGGCCCCGTACGTGTGTTTACACGATCGAGATTAATTTGGCACGGTGTCAGATCAAGCTAATATAGATTATTCGAAAACTTCAGGCATCGCATCAGCATCATATGATTCGGCTCTTTCGTTGACATATTCTTTCAGCCTGCCTTCATTGATTGCGGTGACCAATGAATTTCTCATTTTAATGCGTGTTGTACCATTGTCGTCTATATGGCATTTAATTCCAAGGTGTAAAAATATGTGCCTAAGTTTGTTTATTGTGCTGTATTTTGGTTCGGCTCCTTTCCTTTCTAATCTTTTGATCGAATCAATACCCATTCCAGATAATTCGGCCAATTGATTCTGAGTTATGCCTAAAACACTGCGGCATACTCTTAATTCAACAACAAGCCATTGGTTATTTGAGCCTGTTAATGTCTTCATTTTTAAATTCTCCCTCCAAAATTGCGTAAATCATCCCGATTGTTGCAAAAAGCACTAAATTTTTTTGTTGTTCCATAATGTCCTATATTGTGCCATAAGCATTCAATAGTGTGTTCAGTAATATTTTATAGTGATTTTTTTGTTGAAATTTGTATTAATTTTGGTCATTATTGTTTTTAAGTCAGCACACATAGCTGTACAGAAACCGTTAAATAGGCTTAGAACTAAATATAAAATTTTACATGCATCCATGAGTCCATGGATTGTATGTAACACCATGATTAGTTTTATGCCTGCTAATGGCCCGATCTGTTTCGCGTGTTTATGTGTTGACTTTGCAGTACCAACGACTATCTAGATCAAGAAACAGCGCAATTTTGGTGTTATTTCTTGACCGGAAGAGAAATTAGTAATTTTAATTTTTATGGAGAAGTATTATGTTTCAAAATGTTAACTATGATGAAGCCTATGTGGTATTACCATTTGTACAATCTGGAATACGGCTTAAAGGAGATATGACCAGTTATCTGCAAGAGGGCAATCTCAAAACGGAAATTAAACGAATGCGTAATATCGAAGTAATGCCTATTCATGTTGATATCCTCATGTGCCGTGCTATTGAGTATTATTTTACATATGGGCACAATAAGTCGATAATCCAAATGTTGGAGAACGTTGTCGGTCGCGATGCAATAAATTCTTTTTTTGCTCGGAATTGTGATCATGAAATGGGCCGGCTTCTAAAGAATAGCGCCATTTACCGAAACGAAGATTATTGGAACCAGCTCATTTGCAACAGCGATTTGCCGAAAATCGCATACAATACTTTGTTTGATTATTATCAATTGTGGGTTAATGGTGATGCTATAGACGGCCATGATCGTATTTTTAGCCAAGAGGATGTGTCAGGCCCAGATTTAGAAACGGACAATAATGCGGCGGCTAATTCTGAACAGTTTTATGCAATGTTCCCAGCTGCCTCATTTGCACTCTTGTATTTAACAAAACACTGTGGTGGTGCCGAAATTATTAGCAAAATTGCATTAGAACATCCCTGTAATTCTTTTGATAGCGCAGGTAATGGCTTGTGGTTACGGAGAAGAGCGTTGGTGTCCTGTGCCAACGTATGGGGGCCGCAATTTATTATTGACCATTTAGATGATTTGACCGATTGCTTGCTGGATTACGTGATATTGAAAGCTAACCTTAGGGTCTATGATCTGCGGAGAATAAAGATGGCGATCTTGGGTTTTCAAGAAGAAGATGAAGATGATGAGCTTTATAACGACCAACCTAGTTTCTCAAGCTAAATCATATCGGCGCAATAAAAATTGTTAAATCAATTGCTTGTGTTCCGGGCACTCATTTTATGTGGGTTGCCCGGCGTGAGCTGCCTATGTTTGGTCGCACCGGCTGATGTCACTAGTACTAGTGCTTTCAAGCTATTCAACCTTACGGACAAGCAACATCATTAAGGTCGTAATTTTCGATTCATGCCCGCAAGTTTTGTACTTGATGTTAGTCCAGGGGAATGGTTCAACAAACTTCACTGTAGCCGCTATCGCTACACCCATATAGCCCGGCGTGAGTGGTTTATTTCCTGGGCATTCGACTTTGGAGCTCGTTGGCCACGCTGTTACGATGCCACACATCATCCCGAAGGAGAAACCATGTGCGGCTATTGTACTGAAGGCCTTGTTGTTGAATATCTATCATCCGGTGTGATGCGTGGTCATAACCGATCGATTTATCTGCAGGAAGCTGACTTTGCGAGCGATATTGCAACCTATGGACGTTGTGCCACGCAGTACCAACAAGATATAGTGGCGTGTAGGGTCTTAGATCGATTCATCACCCAGGGCCACGACGCGTCGATTATCGACCGATTGTTGGTTGCGGGCACCGATATAGTAGGCTCTTTTCGATCACGTGGCACGCATGCGTTATGGCCCCACCTTGCCGATGAAGTTATCTACCACGATAAAAATCAATGGGGTGCCATCATTGCCGATCCCGTTGTTCTGCACACCGCGCTACGGACATTGGATGATTATCATGACTGGTGGATCGGTGGTAACGGCAGAACGGATGGCCTAGACCAGGACACAAATGACAGCGATGTTGGGTCTGATGGCACCTCTGATTGGCAAACGTTTTGCAACATCTTCCCCATTGTTTCGTTCTCGCTTTCTCTGGTATCCAAGGTTCACGTCGATGCCGATGTGATCAAGAAGATTGCGCTCGAGCCGCCTCATTCTGTGCCGGATTCGTTGGCCAATGACCTGTGGGCGCAGCGGCGTGCTTTACTGACCTGCGTTGATCGGTACGGGCTGCCGTTTGTGGTCGATAACCTACCACGGCTCCGGTACGAGCTGATTAGCTATGTGTTGTTACGTTCGGATTTTGGATCGTTGGAGCTGAACCGCGTGAAAGAAGCACTATTAGCCGAGGAAGCACATGAGATCAGCGTAATGATGGAAGCTGCTGATGTTGTGGAGTTGATTGATCGACTGGTGTCTCGCGTCAATTACTTTGTCCGGTTTGGCGACAATTAAGATGGCCGGTTGAGTTTGTTTTTATGATGTCATGATTTTTTCTGGTTTTTCCTCCTGTAACTTTCACTGTCGATTTCAATAATTGTCGCGTGATGAATGATTCGGTCGATGGCGGCTACCGTCATGATGGTGTCTGGAAAGATCTGATCCCACTGACTGAAAGGCTGATTCGAGGTAATAATCAGACTGCCGCTTTCATAACGGTGTGCGATAAACTCGAATAACACCTGTGTTTCGGAATCTGTTTTTCTGACATATCCGATGTCATCGATAATCAGCACACGGTATTTATCCAGCCGGGTCATGGCGGTCATCAGATCCAGTTCTTTTTTAGCTTGCTGTAAAAGCTGCACCAGTGCTGTTGCCGGTATCCATTTGACCCGGATACCTTGTTCGATCAAATGAAGTCCCAGCGCTGCCGCTACATGGGATTTTCCGACACCGGATGGGCCAATCAGCAATACATTATCAGCCTGATGCGCCCATTGGGTGTCGTCACGAAGCAGGATGACCTGTTGCTGAACAGGCTGGGGCATGGCATTTAGCGCCAGTGTGGCAAAGCTTTTGCCGCGTGGCAGTCTGGCTTCGCGCGTCCAGTTGCTGATTCTGCTTTGAAAACGCTGTGCGACTTCCTGTTCACACAGTGCAGCAAGATACTGGCTGTAACTCCAGGCACTTTCAGCAGCCTGCTCCTGGTATTTTCGATAATATTGTCCAAAGGCAGGCAGCCTGAGTTCTTTGAGCATGAGTGGCAGCGCTTCAGACATGGGCTGCCTCCTGTTTTGCCCAGTGCCCGGAGAGTAATTTGTCGTAGGTGTCGACAGCATGCTGTTTGGGGACTGCGGTTTGTGGTGGGTGATGCCGGAGAAATCGTTTTTGTAACGTTTTGAGTTCGGGGAGTTGTTCTTTCTGCAGCAGTTCATTAGCTAACTGACCCTCGCAATCGTAATCACAGGCAAATCGCAAAACGGATACCATCCATTTACAGGCGTGTTGCGGATCAAATTGTTGCTCCGCTCGTTGCCATAACTGGCGATATTGGGGAGTTGGCAGCAGGTCGTTGCGCAACCGGGAGAAACGAAAAGCCTGTGGTTTGGCGGACAGTGCATGGATGATGTGACGGTAATCAATCCGTCTGGTGCGCTCTTCAGGTGTTTTGGGATAGATGCGCGGCAGTGTAATCACCTTTGTTTGTCCCACAAAACATTCCAGCCGGTCATGATACAGATGGATTCTGAGCTTTTCACCGATTAATCGGGAGGGGACGCTATAGAGTCCACGCTTAACCGATATGGTGCTGCTGGTCGTGACTTTAACGGTCAATTCACTAAAATCCATGAATCGGTAGCGTGGCAAAGGTTTGAGTTGCGCCTGTTCTTCCGCCAGACGTCCTTTGCAACGTTTATTCAATTGATCAACGATCTGATCCAGGAAACGGCGGTAGGCTGCAATGGTCGGGAAATCGGCACAACCGCGCAACTTGATGGCCTGTTCAATCCGGTGCTTGAGTGAACCATGGGCCGATTCGACTGCGCCATTCTCATGACTGACGCCCAGGTTGTTAACCGTCGGCCTCATGCCGTAGTGTTGACATAGCGCCTCGTAACTTTGCGTCAATGCCTGCTTCTCTGTTGTGTTGATATAAGCGGCACTCAGACTGTCTGTGCGGTGTTCAGCAGGCGCACCACCGAGCTTATGCAAAGCAGTTTGCAAACCATCGGCCAATGCGCTGTAGCTTTCCCCGCCTTGAACGATATGCACGCAACGCCAGTAACTATAAGTCAGGCAAAACTGATACAGCAAATGATCAAAGGGTTCACCGGCAATGGTAATTGTCGTGCGCGGGCAGGTGAAATCGGAAATGCCTTGAAATCCGGCGGGCACCGATTGACGAAATATCACTTCTTTTGCAGGTCCCTGCGTTGCGCGCCAATGCTTGACGCGGCGCTGCAGTGTTCTGAGATGCTTCTCTGGATATTGCCCGGGATACCGGTCTTCAAGGTATTCCCACAGCGTAGTGCCAGTCAATCCAGGTTCTCTGGCCAGCAACGGAATCAATTCCGTTTCCCAGACCGCACTAAAAGGATCGCAGCGTGTTCGCCAGTTATGTTGTACTTTTTGCGGCTTCTCGGTTTTTTCAATACGCCGACCGCTTCGTATACTGATTCCCGACTTCGCTGCTGAAATTTCCTGTGTATGTCCTGTGTGACGACTCTTCATATAAATAGCTTCCTGTTTTGGTGTGATATGTTTTCCAGGCAAGTTCTTTCTCCTATTCAACAGGGTGAGAACTTATTCTGGCATCCATACTCAACCGGTCAAGATAATTGTCGCCTGACCGGACAGGTTAATTGTCGTCTAATAGACTGGTTCAGTCTGCTTAAGTGGTTACCGGGGTATGATGCATATGCATGATCAGCAGCATCAATAGGACAAGATGTTTTCTTGCTAAGTGCGCGAATGGGGTTCATTAAAGTCCAGTATTGGCCCTGAAGGTACAACTCCACTCGGGTTTATACTACTATGGCTGCGATAGTAATGATTTTTGATATGCGCCATATTAATGGTTTCCGCAATACCTGGCCGCTGATAAAGATCACGTGTATAAGCCCAGAGATTGGGGTAATCAACCAAACGTCTTAAGTTACATTTAAAATGGCCCACATATACGGGATCGAAACGAACCAACGTCGTAAACAAGCGCCAGTCAGCTTCAGTGATTTGATTACCGGTCAAGTAACGCTGTTTTAACAGTCTTCGTTCCAGCCAATCCAACGTTTCAAATAATGGATTCACGGCCTCTTCATACGCCTCCTGTGTTGTGGCAAAACCAGCTTTATATACGCCATTATTCACGGTATCGTAAATACGTGTATTCAGTGTATCGATCTCTTTGCGCAAGTTTTCAGGATAGTAATCACCTGTAGCAGCACCCAGCTTATCAAAAGCAGCATTAAACATGCGTATGATTTCCGAGGATTCGTTGGATACTATCGTATTGGTTTTTTTATCCCAGAGGACCGGAACGGTAACACGACCCGAGTAGCGACTATCTGCTTTAAGATAAATCTCTCGCAAATAGTTGGCGTTAAAAATAGAATCAGGTATGACGCCTTCGCCATCGTTAAAGGTCCAACCTTCTTCTGCCATATGCCAATGAACGACAGATAAGGAAATCATTTTCTCCAACCCTTTAATCTTGCGGAAAATCAATGTACGATTTGCCCATGGGCATGCATAGGATACGTACAAGTGATACCGTCCCGCTTCTGCTTTAAACCCGGCATGTCCAGTTGGCCCTGCTGACCCATCAACGGTAATCCAGTTTCTGAACTGTGCCGCCGAGCGTACAAAACGTCCCTCAGTTTCCTTGGTCGGATACCAAATATCCTGCCATTCTCCATCAATCAATATACCCATCTCATTGCCCTAAAATTTATTCTGTTTAAAATCCTCAAATGCCTGCAAAACCTCTGCCTTGGTATTCATCACAAACGGGCCGCCACGTGCAACCGGCTCGTTCAGAGGTTGCGCTGCGACTAATAGAAGACGGGTTTCTTTTTTTGCAGTTACACTAACCCGGTTGCCTTTGCCTAGCACGCCCATTTGACGATGGTTTATCCCCTGCATTGAATTGCCAACTGATAATTCCCCTGAAATCACAAAAATAAAAACATTGTCACCGGCGTCAACAGTCTGTTGAAAGACTTTCCCCTCAGGCAGAGAAACATCTAAATATACTGGCTTAACAAAACGATTAACCACCGGCCCGGTTGTGCCGTTATCTGTTGACCCTGCTATCACACGGACTTCACCGCCGTTATCCAGATGTTCCACGGCAATTTTATTGGCTGGAAATTCCTGATAGGCTGGACGTTTCATCTTCTCGCTGGCAGGCAAATTGACCCAAAGCTGGAATCCCTTCAACAGGCCATTTTCCTGTTCCGGCATTTCTGAATGAATAATTCCCTTGCCAGCAGTCATCCACTGCACTCCACCCGCTTCAATGACGCCTTCATGACCTGCGCTGTCTTTATGCCGCATACGCCCCGCCAATAAATACGTGACGGTTTCAAAACCACGATGAGGATGGTCCGGAAAACCACCGATATAATCCTGAGCCTGATCACTTTCAAAAGCATCCAGTAGTAAAAACGGATCGAGCATATTCAATTCCGGTGTTCCAATAACACGTGTCATTTTTACGCCATCCCCATCGCTAACCGGAAGACCTGAAATAATCCTCTGTAATTTACGAATTTGTATATTCATTTTGACCATTCCTTATATCCAATATGTTGTTGCTGTTACGCTGTCCAATGCGATTATCCAATGCATAGGCGCCCGGCCCGTTAGCAACGAGCAGCAATAACCCACCTGCAATCGCAATATTCTTCATAAACATGATGAACTGTATTTGATCCGTTAAATTCATATGAAAGATCAATGCAGAAGCAATGCTAAATCCTGCCAGCGCCAGAGCTGCCAACCTGGTTTGCCAGCCTATGATCACTGCAATTCCTACCAGCAATTCAATACCAATCACAAATGGTAATAATTCTCCTGAAACACCCATTGACTCCATATAGCCCTGGGTATCAGTATAAGCAAACAGCTTGTTCCATCCTGATATCACAAAAATCAATGCGATAAAAATTCGGCCCAATGGTGCTGAAAGTGTGCTTAATAAATTCATTTTTTCCTCCAAATTGAGTGTGAATTAATCATTAACCATTGGGCGCAGTGTAATAGTTGCCGAAAAATAAATAAACATTGATAATTGCAATTCAGTGTTCGAAGAATTGGAACAATTATGGGTCAACTGGAAGATATGCAGGTTTTTATACGCGTAGTTGATGCGGGCGGCATCAGTCGTGCAGCAGAACAACTTGGTTTGGCAAAATCGGCGGTCAGCCGGAAGCTTGTTGATCTTGAAACAAGATTGGGCGTGCGTTTATTAAACAGGACAACACGTACCTCAAGCCTGACTGATGCAGGCCGGTCGTTTTATGAACGCTCGATTAAAATTGTGGATGATGTCGCCGAACTCAATACCTTGACGAAAGCTTCCAACACCGCGCTTGAAGGCACCATCAATCTGGCAGCACCACTATCGTTCGGCTTATCACATTTAGCGCCTGCGATCGATTTGTTCATGAAACAGCATCCCGAATTGATCATCAACATCAATTTCTCCGACCGGCAAGTGGATCTGGTTGAAGAAGGCATGGATCTCGCGGTACGCATTGCAGAGCTAAAGGACTCAAGCCTGATAGCGCGCAAGCTTTCACCCATCAGAACGGTATTATGTGCCAGTCCTGACTATTTACAGGAGCATGGCACACCCACAACACTTGATGCGTTAAAACAACATCAATTACTGCACTACAATTTATCCAGCACTTCTTCCTGGAAGTTGATCGATAAACAAGGCAAGCAACACGTGATACCTGTTTCTGCAAAAATTATCGCCAATAACGGTGATTTTCTAAAGGATATGGCCGTTGCCGGGCACGGCATCATCATGATGCCAACTTTTATTGTATGGAAAGCGATTACTGAAGGAAAACTTGTTCCCGTCTTACCTGAATATAAACCGCCTCAGTTAAATGCTTATGCAGTTTATCCACAAAAACGCTATTTATCGCATAGAACAAAAATTCTGATTGATTTTCTAGTAAAGCGATTTGGCGACAATCCCTATTGGGATGAAGCGATTAAAGTCGATCAAAGCATCGCTAATTGACGATAGATGGGACAGGCCGCTTACACATCAAGAGAATCTTCGGCTAGTTGAAACTATCACATCATGAATCAGCAGACCGACAAGCCCTATACGACCATCACCAAAGTATGGGACAGGCTGAGAAAGGCAGCTGGATTGCCGAATCTACGCCTGCATGATCTTCGGCATCAATTCGCCAGTTTCCTGGTCAACGATGGCAGGACGCTGTATGTGGCAGCAGATACTCGGTCATTCCGACCCGAAAGTGACTATGCGGTACGCACATTTGTCCACCAAGGCATTGCGGGAGGCGGCTAATAGTGCTGCGGTGAAGATTCGGGGGTAGATGTGCGTCCGGTGTATAGTCAAGTAAAACCGGACACTTCTGTTAAGCAATTTTCACCATTTTTACTGCCTCTGCTTCGTATTGATTTGGGGTTTTTGCAATCCAAGTATGAATAAGCCTTTGGCTGTTGTAAAACACAGGGATATACCGTATACATCTTGCTGTGCTGCATATCGGGTCTGGTAATGCCGCCAATGACAGCGTTCCTGTTTAAGGTTGCCAAAGAGGTTTTCAGTCACTGAATTGTCCCGGCTCTCCCCCCAACAGCCTTTAATACTACCGGGTTCTTTAGTGTTGTGGAGATTTTATGGAGCCGGGTTAATATTAACCTTACCTGATTTGGCAAATGAATAGCGATATGATTCCTCTACGGCCATATGTTCATGATAAGCAGCTTTCTGCAAGTTTTCTTCGACAGCTACTTCGAACTTACGAAGTTTGAATTCAATATGCTGTTTGAACGTTTTTGCATTTCTACCAAAGGAGGCAGTACTTGGTCTACTTTTTACTGCTTGAATTACATCTGCTATTTTATCTTTATATTCATTGGCCTGCTGTTTGTGATATTGTGCCAATATTGCGTGATTAATATTATCTTGTTGATCAAGCGTCATATCCTGACCTGCAGCAAAAACACTTACTGGCATTGTGACTAATAAAAATGCAACTAAAGAAACAATGATGTATATCTTTGTTGTTACTGTTTTCATGATATCTACTCCTCTTTCGATTTGACTTGTAGATATTCTAGTGTTTAATTGCATTAATAATATTCATTAATATGATATCCTAGGCATTATGCCTAGAAAAGCTATAGAAATAACACTTACACAAGATCAGAAAGAACACCTGGAGAAAATTGTTCGCAGTCATAGCGCTGAGCGCAGACTCGTTGAAAGGGCTGAAATTATTCTGTCCTGTGCGTCAGGCAAGCGGAACCAAGAAATTGCACAGGAGCACGAAACATCAGAAATACGAGTCAGTAAGTGGCGCAAACGGTTTGCGCAATACGGTATTGCCGGACTTGAAGATGAGCAGCGTCCAGGGAAGCCCAGGCAGTACGGTGAGGATTTTAGGGGCAAACTGCTCGCCACATTAAAATTGAAACCGCCTGACGGTTTATCCAGATGGGACTGTCCTACTTTGGCAGAGCGATTGGATGCAAGTATCCATGCGGTATGGCGAACACTAAAGAAAGATGGAATTTATTTGCACAGGGCGCGCAGTTGGTGTGTCAGTACAGATCCTCAATTTGCAGAGAAATCTGCAGCCATAATTGGGTTGTATCTGAATCCGCCACTGAATGCATTGGTGTTGAGTGTGGATGAAAAGCCCAGTATCCAAGCTTTAGAGCGAGAAGTTGGATACATTGAAACACGTGACCAAAAAATGATGCGCGCCTATAAAAGTACGTACAAGCGTCATGGGACATTGAATTTATTTGCGGCGCTGAATGTGGCTACGGGCCACATTACGGCTCAGACCACTCAAACCAAAACGCGAGAGGATTTCCAGAATTTTATGAGCGGCGTGATGCAAGATTTACCCGTGCACAAAGAAGTGCATGTGATTTTGGATAACTATTGCACCCATAAAAAGAATGATGAGTGGCTTGACAAATATGGCGGACGGGTACACTTCCACTTTACCCCCACATCAGCAAGTTGGTTAAATCAGATTGAGATTTGGTTTGGTATTTTATCTCGCAAGACACTGAAAAATGCAAGCTTTAAAGATGTTGCGGAATTGAGAGGTGCAATCGAAGCATTTATCGAACGTCACAATCAAAATGCGCAGCCATTTAAATGGCGCTGCCCGGAAGTGAGGGGGAGTCAAATAAAGAATACTTTATCTAATTTATGCAATTAAACACTAGGTTAATCAATGCAACAAATATATTGGGGTAATCCTTATTTCTCACTAAGAGAAACCATTACGCATAAAGAACAGATTACACCGCTTTCTTTTCCCCTGTCATACACCAGATATGGTCATGGCTCTTAAAAACACCAGATTTGTAATGTTTGAGTTTGATTTAAAGACTTTTGTAACAGTAGCGTAATTTCATTGCGATCAGTTTGGTCTAAAAGGTTATGTCCCATTGCAGCCAAAAACGTTGATCCGATTGATTCTGAATAACCAGATGACTGACCTGAAAATTTATCTTGTTCATATGGCCATTAAAAAAATAAGTCATTACCCCACTATATTCTTCTTGAAGATCATTTTTAAAATTGACATTAGGGTCAACGAACGCGTATCTTCCAGCGAATTCCAGATTGCTGGGTATAGACGGAAGAATATGATGAGGAAAGTAGCCTGCCTGTACTAGGCCGCCCATGAGATTGGTTTTTCTTGCAGGATCACCTTGACCTTTAAATAAATCGATAACTTCTTTCCAATGCATCTCATGTTGTAATGAAAAACCAAGCCATTTAAAACGTACTTCTTCCATCATCTGGTTGATGCGGTATTGCCCGTCTTGCCCTGGAGCGAATCCGGGCAGGTCACGACAACTCCGGCTGTCGGTTTGAAATGCTGTACATTTACTCCGATTTGTAGCTGCCGCAAATGCGAAATTAAGCGCCGGTTTTTCATGAAACTCGATATCGGATTGAGAAAATGGCATTGCGCCGCCTAAGGCATTCCACTGTAGTCGCCCCGAGTACATCATATGACTGTCGTCATTGCTGTTTTCACCCACACCCAAGCCAGTGAAGATGCCAGCATAGTAACTAATATCATGCCAGGTTTGAGGAAACAAATTGCCAAATACCTGTATACCTTGTTGCCGGTCTACGGTGAAAATGTCATTGACGATAGAACGATTGACAAACTGCTGGTTAGCAGAAGAAGTTACACGTTCATCGTTATAAATAACCTTACCACGACCAGCCCATAATTTGGCCCATTTGTATTTATCAATGGTCAGGTTTAAATCCCGTAGTACCGGCTGAGACCAGTCATATTGCAAGTAATATTTCAGCCATGGCCAGTAGGCATGACCCCTGAGTCTGGTTCTTGCGCGGCGAATTCTGAATGAGCTTTCGTCACGTTCCAGATCTTCGATTGAGCGCAGATCACTGTCGAAAGGATTTGAGTAGCGAAATTGTATTCTATTTTGGATGGCTAAAGAGAATCTATCGTTTTCTGTTCTGAATGCAAACCCATTCTTACCGTAGCTAACATTTGCAAAACCTTCGAGTGGTCTGGATTTGGGTTCTATTGCTACGGGTTCTTTAACGGATTGAGTTTGTGTGAGTTCTTCCTTTATTGCAACTTCACCGTCGTCAGGAGCAGGAGGTGTTGTAACTGATACCGAACCAGCCCTTGATTCCAGTTTTTCGAGTCGTTCAAGTTTCTCATCAAGTTCTTTCAGCTTGGCATCAAGGCGTTTTTCAATCGCTAAAAGTTCTTGTTTGTAGAGTTCTGGGTTTTTTAATCCTGTCGATGCAATCGAAACCTTCTGAAAAAAACCGAATAACAATAAAATAACAAAGTAGGCTATTAATCGGGAAGTAAAAGGACTGCGCATGAACTCCACACCTTGTATCTGTAAAAGGTCTAATTGTTACAGATTTGTTACAGTTTTGTTACAACAGCGTTACATAATTGAGCATAAAAAATACTCAATGGCAGCATTTTAAGTTGAAAAAATTTGTATTGTATTTATTATCAATAATTTATATCTGTCATCGAAATGATAAAAGTGGTTTTTTCAGTGCTTTCCTAAAATAGACAATTCTTTTTAAAACATTCATATTGAAAGTTGCGTTGCCGCAATTTCATGATTTTCGGCATACTTGGGCTTCATGGCGTCAGCAGGCTGGCGTGAGCTGTGATTAACTCAAAGACCAGGGCGGCTGTAAGTCCAGGAATATGGTGGATTGTTACACCAAGTTTGCAATCGAGAATCTGGCGATTGTTGCATTCAGAGCTGATTCGACACGTGGCAGCAAAGTGTTGTCACGTTATAAATGGAAATGACTTGGATGTGTCTGAGTTTGTTGGTTTGTTAAATTTGACGCATTCCAAATGTCATTCGAATGGAAAAGATATAGGACGAACAGGTTAAGTCGGTATCTCACTATACCTTTGGAAAAAGAGAGCAATATAATTATTTACAAAATTCCAGTAATACCTACGCATAACCTCTACTTGCAGGAGTTTCATAGAGATGGAATGGATCGTAGTTAGTCTAGCCGGATTTTTCGGTGGAATGCTAAACGCAGTCGCAGGCGGGGGGAGTTTTATTACATTGCCAGCATTGATTTTTATAGGTGTTTCTCCCGTTTCAGCCAATACTACAGGCACTGCGGCGCTTCTTCCTGGCTATATAGCAAGCGCCTGGCGATTCAGGCATGATATTGATTATCCAGCTGGCTTAAATATTATATCCATAACATGGATAGCAATGTTTGGTGGTGTAGTGGGTGCTACGATCCTATTAATAACAAATGAGCAATTGTTTTCAATGCTAATTCCTTGGTTGATTTTGTTCGCTACGGTCGCATTTGTGATTGGGCCTTGGTTTTTACGAAGAAAAAACACAGTTCTAAAAAAAACAAGGTGTGAACTCAATTTTTCCAGAAAGCAAGTCGTAACCACTTGTCTGGTCTTGCTTGCTGTCTGTATATACGGCGGTTATTTCAATGGTGGGCTAGGAATAATATTGCTAGCAACGCTATGTTTAATGGGTCAAACCAGCTTACACAGCATGAATGGTATAAAAAACGTTATCTCAGCATTACTGACCATGGTTGCGGTTGCTGTTTACGCCATTGGAGGTACAATTGCATGGAGTTATCTTGTGCTGATGAGTATTTCGGCAGTTGCTGGTGGCTACTTTGGCGCAGCATTGGCATACCGTGTATCTCAAGAAATTATGCGCAGCTTTATCGTACTTGTCGGCAGTTTAATGTCCGTAGTGTTTTTTCTTCAATAACTGGTGAGGTTTAATGAGATTGGAGTAAAACAGTTTGGAATTGGCTAAGGAAAAAGGTCGAATTGTCTCATTCAAGCCTGCGCGTTTGTTGCATTAGTCCGGGCTTTCATGCCAACGATGTCAGGACGCTTCTAGGGCGGCATTTAATCTGTTGCATGTCCACATCGATTTGACGATCTTATAATTACTCATATATGTTATTAAAGGTGCGTGCTGTTTATTCAGTGCCGCGTATTATGGCATTGCATCTGTGAGCACATTCAGTCCAATTTAATACAAAGGGGTTATAGCCGTGAATTTTCCTGATTTTTATCAACAAGCTCCTACCGTTCGTACCTATGATCCATTTGCTGCAATGTTGGGAGCTAGCCACGAGGGTATACTCGAATATCAATATGTGGATGCTGTGCGTCTGGCCGGGCATTCTTGCCCTACCGTCGCTGGCGCTTTTTTGGTCGGGCGTGCAGCACTAAGAGCGCTTTATCCGGATCAACCTGCTGAACGCGGCAACATTGCCGTGCATATGCCTGCGCCGGAAGATGACGGTGTAACAGGTGTCATGGCCCAAGTATTGACATTACTCACTGGTGCTGCGTCTGATAATGGTTTTCAAGGAATCCGTGGACACTTCAAACATAAGGGGTTACTTAGTTTTGCGGATCATCGTGAAGGCGAAGCAATCATCTTTAAGCGCTTAGACAATGATGTAAGCGTGGCTGTGACACTCAATGTTTCTTTAATTCCAGCTGATCCTGCTCAAGGAGAACGTTTGATGGCCATTCTACAGGATTGTGCAGACACTTCCCAACAGGTTGCATTTGCTAAGGCATGGCAGGATCGGGTACAGCGCATACTGCTCGAATTTTCCGATGATCCTCGCGTAATACATGTCACTCCAGCAAATTTCTAGACGCAAACCTGACAATCCCTTTTTATTCTGTGAAAATTACCACGTTTTTGCACGCTGGGTCATGAGGTTGTTAATCGGCATTGAGTTTTTCCCAGTAATCGACAAGTAGGTGATTTCATGAAAGTATTTTAGAACGATTACTTGGAATTACTTATTGAAAGAATTAATCGCCTGTTTTGTGCAAAGATTGGCAAAATTTCAATACCTTTTGACATCTTAATTTTAACAATTATTTAGAATAACAGTCCGTCTCTGCTAGTCTATAACTTTTAGTGATAATTCCTTTTAGAAAATTATAGAAAAACGAAATGACTGGGAAAATTAAAGGTGCGAATTATTAGGGATTCCAGCCAGATTGACTTGATTGAATCTGGCTGAAAAACTTTTTTGCTTGTATGTCGATGATTAATTTGTAATTTGATGTTTATTTACAACTGATTCAGATATTTTTTGTTCAATTGCTAATGCATGATGATAAGCAGCTTTATCTGAATATTCTATAGCCGCTTTTTCGCAACGTTCGATTTTACTGGACACATAATTTTTGATGTTTCTTCCATTATTTTCAAAGAAACTGAAATGCGGTTTATTGTTTAGAACTTTTAATATCGCTAATTCTTCGTGTATTTTATTTTCCATTACTTTGGCTAAATTTGCATATCGATGAGCTAATAAATCATGACTGAGTCCATGTTCATTATTGTGAGCAAAGACAATCGAATTCATCAATAAATATGAGATCAAAAAAACCAAAGAAGATGAAACGGTGAATAAAATTTCTTTTTTCATAACAGATTACTCCTAGCAAAAGGACCAGTACGTATCTTATGTCAGCCAATCCGATAAAAATATTGGGGAAACTATTGTTTTTCTCTAAGGCAAACCATTATTAGCATGATCAATTTAATTTACATGATATCTATTGAAATCTGCCTGGTTGCAGTCACACATGGTGGACAAAATAAATCTGTAAAACAATAGAATGAAGCTGGTTTATGAAGGTAATAAAAAACCCACCGAAGTGGGTTTCATCGTAAGGTGTGATGTATAGGATTTGCGTTTGTTTACTCTCAGTATTGCAGTTTAACTTTTAGTTTTGCCAGACGGTACAGATGCTGGATGAAATGATTGTTCAGCTGCCATTTTTTCATGATAAGCGGCCTTGTTTAAATTCTCTTCTACACCTGCTTCAAACTGGCGAAGCTTGAAATCCACATGCTGCTTGAACGTTTTTGCATTTCTACCAAAGGAAGCGGTGCTTGGTTTATTCTTAATTGCTTCAATTTCTTCTTCTATCTTGGCTTTATATTCATCTGCCTGTTCTTTGTAATACTGCGCTAATGCGGAGTGATTGGCATTGCTTTGCGTGTTAAAGGCAGTGTCCTGATCTCCAGCGAAAGTGGTGGCAGGTAAAGCAAGTAAAAGAGAAGCAACTAAAGAAATAATTGTAAGAGTCTGAGCTGTTCCTGTTTTCATGATAGATACTCCTTTATTAAGCTAATTCATCATGGAAACAAGTCTAAACAATTCAGTGAATCGTGCCTATTGGGGTTACTATTAATTTTATCTAAGTAAAACCATTAGAACATGGCAATCAACAGATGCACATTAAAATTTTGAAGAACTAATGCTCGGACGGCTATGAAAAATGCTGTACTTACTCACAAGTTTGGATTACATAAGTCCTAATCAATACGAAGCGAAGCAGAAACAGCAAAAATGGTGAAAATTGCTTAACTGAAGTGTCCGATTTTACTTGACCAGGTCAGTCCAGTGGGATAGGGGGGGGAACAAACAATAGACTATAAGTCTAGTCCCGACCCTCACTACTCGCGCTCGCCACGCGACGAAATTTGAAATAAAACTTAAATTGCAGATGTAATTATTTACCAGAGAGTGCAAAGCGTAACTTCAACTAGATAACCAGCGTTTGTTTCACGATGCACTTGCCTATGGCCAATTGCTTTGATAGTCAATGGTGCCTAATTCAGATTTTATTCTGCACCTTAGGTTGTTCGATTGCAGGAGGGGTCACTGCAGATGCGACAACACCCAGACCAAAAATTACTGCAAGCGTACAGGCTGATAAAATTACAAAAGATTTCATATGAGTTGCTCCTTCAATTTTTATTAGAGAAGCAAGGCAGTTTAACTAAACTATCACGTGATTCATATGAGTAATACTATTATTCTTGGCCAAGGGAAACCATTAGATTATTTCTTCTGGTCGAATCACTTACCGAAGCATCAAATGCGATTGTTCGAAATAATTGTCTTCTCTCTCCTTTACTTGTAAGTAAAGGAGAGAGAAGACTATCAACTCGCTGACATTGCATATGTTTGAAATGCATCCTATCATTTTTCACATCAGATTGTTCCACCGGCGAGGTATTAGGCTGCAAGGGTTGGTAGGTGGTACTGGTACCATTGGACGATCAGTGGCATCAGCAGCAAGACCGAAAAAAGTATAGTACCTCGACTAGGAATCTTTAGAGTAAAAGACTCCGACAAATAGTCCGCCGTCACAGATTTCCTCATCAAACCCACACCTCAAGAAATATCTCATAAGAAGTTTATCAAAAACTGGCTCACATTTTATTCCAACAAAACAGTCGTTTAAAATAGCTGTATATTGCGATGATACTGTTCTGAATAATCACTAATATTTGGCTGGCAAGTATCACGATGCAACAGGCAGTTTCTCGCAATATCGATTGATCACTACAATCGGTCAGTCGTATCAACCAATCCCGAATTAATCCCATTGAAACGTAGCAGCCAGAACAGACGCATGTATTGCGCCTGCGGTTCTGCACGTCTATTGAAAGGAGTACATATGAACAAAGCAGTTAGAACGGGCAAGGGGAATTCGCCGCCCTTGTTTCCACTTGGCAAAGTTGTAGCGACGCCCAACGCACTTGATGCGCTGGATCGTGCAGCAGTGAATAGCGTGGATCTCATTCGCCGTCATCAGCATGGTGACTGGGGCAATGTGCCGCCGAGTGACGCGGAAGAAAACGATCGATCTGTTGAGCAAGGCTTTCGCATCTTGTCGAGTTATCCACTCTCGGAAGATCAAAACATCTGGATCATCACCGAAGCAGATCGCAGTGCTACCACATTGCTATTGCCTGAAGATTATTAGCATAACGTGTGGGCCCATAATAATAAGCTCTGTTCGGGTGTTTATGGGAGCAAATAAATGAAAACACCCAACCATTCGCCTGCCGGGGCCATGTCCTGGCGGGCTTTTTATTAAATTTTCGTCAACTAGCGATAACGCTTCATTATCGTTAGTTAACTTATTGAACTAATGGAATAACTTGAAGGATAACCATGAACAATTTACCACCCTACCAAAAACCACTGACTGATGCCGAGGTGCGTATCATCGGGAAAGACGGCAATGCGTTTGCAATCATCGGATACGTCCGTAGCTGCATACTCAGCAGCAACCATCCGGAATTGGCCGATGAATTTATGCGTGAAGCCACAGCAGGCGACTACAACCACCTGCTCGTTACTTGTATGCGCTATGTGAAGATCGTATAGAGGGCACGCTAATGAAGAACATAGAAATAATACCGCCAGATCATGGACAACGGCCACCCAAGTCGCAAGCTGTTCGATCATTAACTAATACTGTGGCACACAGGAAAGTTAAACAGTATCTCGCGGCCACACATGCCAAAAATACACAGAAGGCTTACCAAAAGGATATCGCACACTTTCTTGACAACGGGGGCAAGATTCCGGCAACACCGGCATGTGTCGCATCGTATCTGGCCGAACACGCACAAACATTGTCCGTCGCCACACTGAATCGACGTGTCGTCGCCATCGGCTGGGCTCATGCAGTACGGGGTTATGATTCACCGACAAAATCCGCATTAGTAGTGGCAACGCTACGCGGCATCCGACGTACCAATGGCAGTGCACAACGGCAGGCAGCGCCATTGGTTAAACAAGATATTGCTAAAGTGGTGCAGCGATTAACCGGCCTCAAAGGCATGCGTGACAAAGCTCTGTTGTTGATCGGCTTTGCCGGAGCGTTTCGTCGTTCGGAATTGGTTGCACTTCGGATCGAAGATGTGTGCTTTGTGCGCGAGGGCATCATCATTCATTTGCGACGCAGCAAGACTGATCAGAACGGACAAGGCCGCAAGATCGCCATTCCGTATGTGAGGGCCAAGCACTGTCCAGTACGGGCACTCAAAACATGGCTGAGAAAGTCCGGTATTCAGTCAGGTGCATTGTTTAGACGCATTAACCGTTATCAGCAGATCATGGATCAGGGATTGAGTGCGCAATCGGTCTCGCTGATCATCAAGCAACGCGTAACCGCTGCGGGCTTCGATGCCGCCATATATTCAGGCCACAGTTTACGCGCAGGCTTTGTTACCAGTGCGGCGCAAAAAGGCATTCAATCCTGGAAGATACGACAGCAGACCGATCACAAATCAGATCAGATGTTGCAACGGTATATTCGTGATAGTCGGTTATTTACTGATCATACGGTGAAGAAAATCTGGTGATCGGAGAGCGTGACGATGACCATTAAACAAGGCAGCATCGATCAGCTTTGCGGACTTTATTCGGTATTGAACGCAACCGAGCTATTGATCGGAAAGTATGCGCCCTATGATCGGCGGTTACGTGTTTCCAGTCAAAAGAAAGCGTTGTTCGGTGAACTGGTGGCTTACTTGGCGCGTAACGATTTACTGGAAGAAGCGCTAACCGTAGGTATAGAAGACCTCTACAACCGGGGCGGCCTGATCGATATCGCTATTAAATCGGTCAAGCAATATCAGGGACTCAAGATGAAGAAACAACGGGCCTTTACCAAGTCACCCAAAACATTAGCAGAGTATTGGACAACACTTGCTGAGCATCTGCGTCATGATGGCTCGACCGTGATCATTTGTTTCAGTTGCCGCTACTTTGGCCATTGGACATGTGTCAAAGCGATTACGCCGAAGGAATTAATACTGGTTGACTCGGCACGTATGAAGCGTCTTTACCGGAATCAATGCACCATCGGCCCTGAAGAAAAGAACACGTACACCTTGTGGCCCTCATTGACGTATTTGCTGTCGATTGAACACCGTGAAGCAGATGAATGAAATAACGGAGGCGTCATGAAATTAATCACATTCACTATACTGATTATCCTGAACTACCAAGTAGTTGCCCAAGATCAGATGCCGAGAAATGTCAAACTGCTTGCGAAACACACACCGGAATACTTCTGCCCCTTAGGTGCGCAGCTGATCACTGACTATGGATCAGCTTATTTAAAAGCCACTGGTTACAACCGATCGGGTATCTGTGCTGAACTGGCATTAGATATGGCGCGGCAAAGAAATATCATGACAGACGATGCCGGTATTGCCATGCGTCAGGATTATCTGGCTAACCAGCAAGGCATCTGTGAGTTTGCAGCGCAGGGACTACGGCTTGGAATTGATCTGGGTGATCTCGTCGATTCATTTGTAGCGCTATGTCACGACAACAGGCCGACTGCTATCGACGGTAATTTGGCGGAAATTGTTGCGATTGAAATGATGCTGGATGAAACCAAGTCTATTGATTAAAGTACTTGCTATAAGACTGGGTACTTCTATATTTGTTGCTAATTCTACTTTGTCACCCATATAGCCTGTCTCTGATTACACCAAAGCCATTTTTCGTCTGACATAAAACTGTTGAACACTGAATCTCCTCTGATGCCGCTTATGAATAATTTCAGTTAATTCTTTGGCTGTATGGCTGTGAGCTGTGAGCTGTGAGCTGCCTTCTCGGCGGCATGTGCTATTGCTTAGTGTATTGTGTTGAGTCAATCCCATCAACTGCTATCAATATCATGCCACTCAACAATGCGGTTGCGGCCGTTATGCTTGGCAGCATACAACGCTTTGTCTGCTGCTTTTATCAGATCATCAGGTTGCCTGAAAGTTGCCGAACCGCCTTGAGTTGACGCGACACCAATTGAAACAGTCACATTGATTGTGGAACCGTCTTCAATGGGATATGCGATTTTTGTAATGTTATCTTTAAGACGAGCAATAAGATTTCTTGAATTCTCAATTGTCGTGCTTGGCAGAATTAATGCAAATTCCTCACCGCCATAGCGGCAAAGACTATCGTCATGACGAATCTGTCCATAAATTGCTTGAACAGCAGCAACCAGTACGGAATCTCCTGTAACATGACCATAAGTATCGTTTACACGTTTGAAATGATCCAGGTCAATCATGGCGATAGTCAAGGGCAAGTCATGTTTCTGCGAGAGTTCAAACTCGCGCTGTAAAGTGACATCAAAATAACACCTGTTATGCGCGCCTGTTAATCCGTCCCGTTGTGATTTTTCTTCCAGTTCTTTGACTTTTGATAAACTGTGTATCATCAGAAGTTCTTTGGCTTGCGTCATTATCCCACTTATCTCTAAAGAATGCTGAATGTTGATATCGAATAATTCTTCGACGGTAGCAAGTTGCTCCTCCATGCTGTTGATGATTTCAACTACCGGGGCATTGTCAAGATTGAGCCAGGAATCGGCTGCATTTACCAATGCAGTTTTATTATCAGGTGACAGAGGATAAAGGAAGAAGTCGGCTAAATATCTTGATACAGCCACACAAGCGTGCAGTGTTGGTTCTGATTTATTGGATTCTGGCTTGTTATGACTGGCAATACAGGCAAGTGAAATATGATCGGGGATATGCCATTGCTTTAGCAGCGCATATCCCAGTTCATCATGCCCAATCCCCAGTTGTTCTTGTTCGGTTTGCAAAAGTACATCATGGTCGGTCGTTGATGAAAAAATTTCCCCATACTCATCGGGCATTATGGCACTGAAAGCGAGAATGCCGATTTCTTGCAGCAATGCTGCCAAAAAGAGATCATCTAAAGCCGTTAGACCCAGCTTTTCACCCAGTATGCGGCTAGCCAGTGCTGATGTTAGAGATCGACGCCAGAACAGATTATTGTCAAATGCAGCTGAGTATTGTCCAGGGTTTTTGATGAAAGAATTGGCCAGGGAGAAAGAAAGTGCAATGACAATCACGGTATGTGTGCCGAGTATACTGACTGCTTGACGTATATTGGTAGATATTCTTCTTGTTTTATACAGTGGCGAATTTGCTGTTTTGAGTAATTTCGCTGAAAGCGCCGGATCCATGGAAATATATTTGCATGCAGAAACAATATCTGCATCCGGGTCATTGGCTAGTTCGATAATTTTAAGAGCGACTGCCGGTAGTGTTGGCAGTGTCGTGCAGTATTGTAGTTTCTTGAGAGGGTCTATCTTAGCGTCCGGTGAATTCATCATACCTTCTTCTTAGCCGTTATTTATGACAATCCGATTTTTTCTGGATTATACTGTACAATACTAAGGCTATGTAAAAAAACACAATTGACCAGGCTGCATTCAATAAAATTAGAAGGGGCTGTCAATTTAACTCGATAGAGTAAGCCCCCAGTTTTGCCGGGGGACTCACAGAAGCTTGACCTATACAGCGTGGTCGGCGTGAATCTTGATTCAAGATTGCGCAACCAAAGGCTATAGCTATGGCGGTTAAGAATCAGTGATCACAGCGCAGGATAACGAATTTGATCTCTCTCCCGGTTGGGCCAATAACATCTCAATTAGATTTTTTGTTCTAAAGCCGAAACAGCTTCATTTGCTAAACCAGCCAATTGATCGATATTGACATCAGACTGTCCGGCAAGCTGTACCTGCTTATTCCTTGACCATCGTTCATCATCTTCGGCTTCCAGCCAGTTATCAGAAAGAACCAACCGATTAGAAATCTCGTGTTCGCCGTTTTCATCTTCAACATAGAAACCAATTTGGATACCGTATTCGGCATCTGCATAGCAAATGGTATAGAGCCAATAGCTTTTAAACTCGAATGCTTTGTAGAAATAGTTCTCCCAAACCCACTCGACAGAATTTTCGTTTCCTTTTCTACCCGCATAAAATGTTGGAGCAACTGGCTGATAACGAGACAAGTTAATTGCTGTTCCCCATGTCGTATTCCAAACGTGATGCAAACATTTCCAATAATCGGCTTGAACGTTAAGTGCCGACAGTTTTGCATCGTTAAATCGTTCAATCTCATCCCACTCTAAGTCACTGGGTATGTTCTTTTGGGATAGAATCTCATCGATAGCCCACTGATTCTGATTACTATCAAAATAGAATTGCAACCCTTCACTGATTTGTATGGTTTCAGACATGAATTAACTCTCCAGTTTGTTCCAAATAAATTGCCGAAATAGTGAAAATCCCAAATCCTTATCGTCATTCAATTGGCATTCCCAGTTTGACATGACGGTAAACCATGCCTTGGGATGCCAATCTTTATTGCCGGACGGTGCTTCATCGCCGCTTTTTGTTAACAAAACCAGAGCGCCGTTTTGCGGCTCGGAAACCAGTTTTTTCAGTTGCGCCCGATAAGTTGATAATTGTCCTGTTGTGACGTGGTGATCAAACTTTGCTTCCACGATAACCGCGTAATCGTTTCCGGAATTTGACCATCTTATTAGCAAGTCAGCGCGCCTTTGTGCAGGCATAGGATATTCGGCGTGAACCTCCAAAGAACGCATGTCCTCCGACTTCAGGCTTTGCAGTATTAGGTTGCTATTAACGTGTGACGCCAGAATCGATTGAATCCATGCGATCAGGCGTTTCATTCCTACCTCGCCTTGCACTGATGGATCAATGAAATATGAAATGCCTTTCGTTATTTGTTGTTCTGTCGCGGTAAAGCCAAGACTTCTTTTATGGTGGAATGGATGATACGAATTCAGATGACCGAATAAGTCTTCAAATTTCTGACCAATATTCTGGTTTAAATCGCTTAATCTGAATTGACTACTGATCTTCTGAATGGCTTTCCGGGTAGAATCCAGGTTCCTGCTTAGGAGATAATTTATTGCTTCACGGGAAAAACTGATATTAAGTGGACAGTTTTGTGTAACTGTAGCGACTGAAGATTTAAGAACCATAAGCCATCCATAATTGTAAGGAGTTTTATTAACTCTCGGACTATAGTCCGTCGACTGACAGTCTAGTTCATTCCATTCTGTTTGTCTATGGACGGGCAAACGAAAGAGCTGCATCAACAATTTGGAAAGGTGTTACGTGAATTACGTAATCGGGCTGGTTTGTCTCAAGAACAGCTCGGTTTGGAATGCAATCTGGATCGAACGTTTATAAGCTTGCTGGAAAGGGGATTGAGGCAACCGACATTGACGACCCTTTTTGTTCTGGCTCAGAAGCTGAATGTGTCGCCAGCTGAGATTGTTAAAAGGATTGAAGAAAAATACGAGGAACAATCCAAATCGAAATGAAAGCTGATTTTTTCCAGATTGTATCAAAGTAACAAGCTGGTACAGCCAGTATGCAGCCATATCAATTGTTATAAGAACATAAATTATGAGTAACAAATGAAATGGATTGTTTATCCATCCAATTTGACTTTGGCTATTGTTTTTTCTCCTGGGTAGATTTCCCTTATGATGTTTTGCCAGAAAATGAATAACGGCTATCGGCCAATACCGGCCTGTAAATTCATTTCAAAAAATCATTTATTCTGTCTTTGTTATAATGAATGCTAAATTGACATATAGTCATGAAAATTATGGAGATAAAACACAACTTGAGGTGTTGGATTTCATTTTTGACGTAATATATTGCGTCATTTCGGACGTCTAATTCTAGTTACGTGACTAGTGTGACTTAGGAGTATATTCATAGAGTTCCGAACATGAGAGGAAAAGCGACTATAAACATTCTAGTTATTCTTGAAGATTGGATTCGTATAGGGATAGACCACCTTTTGAAAAAAGGTAACCCATACTTATTTTGTGCTCAAAATATAGTCGCTGGAATTTTAGCATTTATAAGTGTTTCGCAATTTTTCGACCCGATAACCATAGTTATTGAATTTCTTGGGCTGTCTATGCCTAACACGAATAAAATTGACTTAGTAACTATCGTTGTTATTATCGCACTATGTATTTTAGCCGCAATTTGCTTTTTTATTGGAAGAAAACGTATTACGTTACACCCCTATTCGGCATTAAAGCTGGAGCCTGTCAGTGGGTTTAATAATCAAATATATATTCCTGAAGATCAGAGGTTTAAAGAAGGAGGTAGGGTAAATCTATCTTTTCGTCTCAAAGTATTTCCTAATTACCAAGATTGCTAAGCTAAACTTAGGAGACTATAATATCACTTCAATCAATTGAAAAATAGTGATATTTTTATGGCTCGTAATAAAGTACAATTTCAAAAAGGCATGAGTCTTCCCGAATTTCTTCAACATTACGGAACAGAAGATCAGTGTTTTGAAGCATTATATAAGTGGCGCTGGCCAAATGGATTTCAATGTCCAAACTGCGGCCATGATAAAAGTTGTCAGTTAACCAGCCGCAAATTGCGCCAATGTAATCGTTGCCACCACCAGACATCAATAACAGCCGGCACGATACTGGAATCAACCAAATTGCCACTAACCACGTGGTTTCTGGCCATATACTTAATAAGTCAGGCCAAGAAGAGTATTTCTGTCATGCAATTACATCGTCAATTAGGCATCTCGTACAATTCAGCCTGGGGATTGAAACACAAATTAATGCAGGTGATGATGGAGCGAGATCAGACATATAAATTGTCCGGGCTTATAGAGATAGACGATGCTTATTTGGGAGGTGAACGTACGGGGTGTAAGCCAGGTCGCGGAGCTGCTGATAAATCTCCGTTTATTGCCGCAGTGGAAAAGAATGATGAAGGCCATCCATTGAGGATAAAGCTTTCATCCGTCAAGGGATTTCGCAAAACGGAGATAGCTGCCTGGAGCAAGTGTCATTTAACTGCTGGCAGTACTGTCGTATCTGATGGTTTGTTGTGTTTCAAAGCGTTTGCTGACGAGGGATATCAGCACGATAGAGTCATTTGCGGTGGAGGACGAGCATCAGTTGAAGAGCCTAAGTTCTTCTGGGTGAACACCATACTTGGAAATCTGAAAAGTACATTTCGTGGTATCTATCATGCTGTCCGGCCAAAATATTTGCAACGTTATCTGGCAGAGTTTCAATATCGTTTCAATCGGCGTTTTGATTTGCGCAATTTGATTCCAAGACTTGCATATGTTGCGTTAAGAACCCCACCCATGCCGGAAAGACTTCTTAAAGTTGGCTTAGCTTGAATGGTAATTAGGAAGTATTTTCACCATTTCAGGATGTTGTTATTGAAAACATTGATTTAGACTTTTTTCACAGAGACGGCAGAATGGCGGCAAGCGCTCCACAAACAATCAAATATGAACAAGGTAGTACTGAAAATGTATGGGAGTGGAATCGCGATAATGAAAAATGCCTTATTGTTAAGCTCCGAAAACTCGAGTCGCTTACATTAAGAATTAGCTGTGCTCCCTTTGTATTTTTTAAGGATGAGCCTGAGCAATGGAAAGATGGGGTATTAAGGGTTCTTTTGACGTACCGTACACTTGGTGCCAGTAAGTGTTTGTTAAGACAACTAGCTTATAAGTTAGAGCCTAGAGGGATTTCAAGAATATATCGATGTGCTAATTTATATCAAGTTCTCCTAAACAAACCCATCAACCCAATAAAACGACTTTGAGTGTTACTTTGGTGAGTACATCACGTAATAAGGCCATTAAATGTTGGCGCCACACCAAACCCGCCGCTATTTGCCGCAGACTAAAAATACAAATAATGACTTGATTTAATATTTGCCACATGATGTTCAGCAACTAAAACGGCGGTTCATTATTAAAATCTTCAGGCTCATTACTGTTTTGTTTTTCAAGCAGCATTGTTTGATGCATTTCCAGAATATCTTCACCATAACTTTGCCAAATCGCCTCTTTAAGCTCATCCAGTAACAGATAAATACCTTCAGCTTCTTCAGTCGACCAATAGGTTGTGATTTTCAATGTTTTCATTTGGTTTCCTTTTTCGTTGTACGCCGCTTTGCCGCCTGCTCCTGAGCTTCTTTCATGCGGTAGGATTTACCTTCAATGGCGATAACTTCACTGTGATGCACCAGCCGATCAATCAGCGATACCACACATGCTGCATTCGGAAAGACTTCATTCCATTCGCCGAATGGGCGATTGGTTGTAACCAGGGTTGAGCGCTGCTCATAACGTTGATTGACGATTTCAAACAACAAATCCGCATGGCGGTTGCTATAGGAGAGATAGCCCACTTCATCAATGAGTAAAAATGCTGGTCTGGCATAATGCTTTAATCGGCGCCGCAGTGCATTATCCCCATCTTGCGCTGCCAACTCATTGAGCATATTGGCGGCACTGGTAAATAGCACCGTATGTCCTTGCATGACGGCGGCATAGGCCAGGTTTTGTGCAATCGTTGATTTACCCACACCATTGCTGCCGAGCAAGATGACATTACTGGCGGTGGTTAAAAAATCCAGCTGCATCAGCCGATGGATTGCCTGTTGGTCTATTTTGTCAGGCCACTGCCAGTCAAATTCATTGAGTGATTTGAACTGTCCCAGCTTGGCGCTTGTCAGGCGGCGATCCAGTGAGCGCTGCTTGCGCTCGGTCTGCTCCCAGTTTAGCCAGGTTTCAAGCCAGGGATAATGGGTTTCGGAGAGTTCATGCCAATGCGCCAGCAATCCATGTAACTTAAGGTCAGTCGCCTGTTGCTTGAGCTGTTCGATATCAATCATCTTGTGACGCTTTGTTGAGTTTGTCATAAACAGTTAGGCTGACTGGTTTAACGCTGTAATGTTTGACCTTGTCGGGTACCGCAACTGCCAGTGGTGGTGGCTGGTCTTTTTCTTCGCGCCGGCGTGCCAGTATTTGCTGTACGGCTTGCGGGTAAGGGGATTGCTGTTTGAGTGCTTCGCCGACTGCGATATGCAGTTCATCGCGGCCATAGTAATCCAGGTATTCATTGAGTAAACGAACAGTGGTTTTTAGCACATGTCCACGCTCGATTGATTGTTGTAAAAAGGTTGGTATATGTGCTGACGCCTGGGTTAACCGATCCTGGCCCCGATGCAATTTAGCGTGGGTTTTTTCCAGCCATAAAGCATTGATGTGTTCTTCCTGTTCAATTTGTTCGCCTTTGGCAAAACTGCGTGGGTGCTGAGCGATGAGTGCGTCACCGGCCAGTATGCGTACCTGCTGTAGATCTGCATCGACATGCAGTGTTTTTTGTACTTGCTGATGGGGAATCGAGTAGTCATTGAGGTCAAAGCGAATGTAGGGTGTTTTTTGCGCTCGGACTATTTTTCTTTCACGGGTGTCAAACGGGTTATCCGGCAAGCTTATTAAACGCGGTTGCTCCTGCAAGAAGGCTTCTTTGATAGATAGCGCCTGATTTTCTGGGCAGCGCCGGTTGGCGCTGACACCCTGACACCATTCGTCCGCCTGGGCATTGAGCTGATCCAGTGTGTGCCAATCACGACCGGCAAAAAAGTTATCGCGGATATAGCGAATCGCCCGCTCAACACGACCTTTTTCATTACCCCGCGCCACCGCAACTGGTCGTGGCTCAAAGTGGTAATGGGCCGACAAGGCCAATAATGTTGGATGGAAACGAATCGCATCTCCATGACGTTCCAGTACCGCAGATTTTAAATTGTCATAAAGCAGTACTTGAGGTATTCCGTTCCAGGCTTCAAAGGCACTCACATGGCCGCGCAAAAAGTTTTCCATCTGTGCATTGAGATAAAAGCGCAAAAAGATCTGCCGCGACCAGCTGAGCACCATGACAAAGACCATCAATGGCCGTTTGGCTTTGCCAATTTGCAGGTGACCAAAATGACCCCAGTCCACTTGAGCTTGTTCACCAGGTAAGGTTTTTAAACGCAAGTAGGCTTCTGGTTGTTTGCGTGGCCGCAGCTGGCTAATCCGCTGACGAAACAAGCTGGGGCCACCAGGATAACCACGCTGTTTTGCCATGTCATATAATCGTGCCGCGGTCAGTGTCGGAAATGTCTCCAGTGTTTCAATAATAAATGGCAGATAAGGATTAATGATTGATGCGCGTGGTGAACGTTCCACTTTTGGCAACCCTGCTTGTGATAACACCCGGTCAACCACAGAGTGATGAATGCCGAGTTGCGTGGCGATGGTGCCGACCGGCCATTGTTCAGCAAAATGATAACGCAGTATTTTGGCTTCAATCTCTTTGGTGATAGTCATGTGCATTCCTTGTGGAGTTTTGAATTAATTCTTCGCCATACCAGTCACGGATTGTCGCCTGAATGAATGCCTGGGTTGGTAACGTTGTAGAAAATCCTGACGTAAAAAAGACTGACAAGCACTACCACAGTGATGACAAATCAGGGAGCTGTCGACAGGCATCAGTTTTTGCGCAATCCGTGGCCGTTTTGGCTTGTTTTTGAGTAAATCACGAAGCGCAGACGACGGGGAACCCTGATGCGTTACTTTTTGTGTTTGGCGCTGCCGAAAACGCCGCTGGCGTGCCGCATTATTGAATCGCCCTGACCGGCTTGACTGGTATTTTTTAGCAGCACATTTGAGTGATGTCGACCTGGCATTTTTAGCGCAGGTACTGTCACAATATCGTTGTCCGCGATCACAGCGAGAACAGATAATTACCTGTGTATGACAACGCTGGCAAAAATAAAGACGACCAGTACTTTGCATCGACAAAAAAGTCGATGAGGGCTGGATTTATCCCCTCTATATGTAGTATCTTTCGAGGTCGTGCATCGGCACGGTTTTTTGGGGTATGACGTCAATGTCGACCGTCAAATCTGTGATGACGTCATACCTTTTCTCAACGACACTGCGTTATAGCTCATAAACTGATACCTTGCTGCAGTTTATGATTGTCCGGTAACACAAAAAATAGACGTTCTGGTTTTTTAGTGATTTTTTTTCAAAAAGTGGAAAAATCAAACAGGCTTAATATTCGGCAAATATCTGCGGGTTTTGGGTGGCGTTTACATTAAATACACTCCATACGGTTGCCGGACATGTAACTAAGTCGCACGCTGTTTATGGCGGCTTTATCTCTGTTGAAAATGGACTTTCCCTATCCCACCGTCCGAAATGGGTCGTAAGCAATCGATTCCAATATTGACATACTCCCGTTGCTCTGAGGGATGAAAATAAATAATGGTATGTTTATAATTGACAGATGTGGGTAAGTTCAGTAGATGAAAAACTAATTGGTTTGTCCGATTTTCTGATCATAATAGCAGCCGAAGGGTATGTAATATTCGCTGTTACTAAACAATTGCCATCTGGTTTTATAACAAGAACCTCAATGTAAACAGCGTCGGTCGTTTCAACCACCTTGGATATGGAAACGCTATGCCCGCCGCTTGTTCTAACACCAATGCCACCAGTAACAACACGGAACGTTTCAAAGTCGATTTCTGGAAGGATGTAAGATGCTACGGAATCAGGTGCATTTTCTTCTATTAGATTCAGATAAAAATCTGCCCACTCTTCTTGATTATCGATAATCTTGCTCCAGGGTTCCTCGCTGATATGATCAAAAGGTAAATCCAATACCACATGAGAATAATTTTTCGGTAGCTCATGGGCTATAGAAATAGCGCATGGCATAAACATGGCAATCAAGAAAAAGCCGCGAAGTACCAAATTATTCATATGAACTCTCCAGTGCAGATATATTTACTATTGTACCTGAATCGTTTCAATGTTCCCACTCAATACGTGCGGCGTTTCTCCTGTTTCCGTACTTCGTAGCCGCAACTGTCATGATCAGGTATCCCTTTCTTGCCAGTCCATTCGATATCGCATCCACAGTAAAAACTAACCGGGTGATCGGCATATAGCTCGACTGCTATTTTCTTAGCCTTATAGAACGAGCTAGGGGTATCCGCAAAAACATGGAAAGATGAGAACAGTGAAATGAGAACCAGGAATTTATTAATCACGGGACAGCCTTATTAAAATTGTCATTCAATGTGCTGATAACACGCTGTTATTAAATGTGTCAACAACACGCTGTTAGCCTTATTAGTTGGTCATTAAATGTGTCAACAACACGCTGTTAGTATTTGCCAATTATTCGCTACATAACGGATATGCGTGTTTAAGAATCGATCATTTTAGTCATTTTTCTCACCGGTATAATGATCGAAATGAATGAAAATATGGATTGAGTTGTGTGATTTAAATTGCTTCCGAAATCGATTTCCTTGGTATGGTGTACAGGTTTTACTTGGCTATGTCACAATTAATTGTTGAAACTGTCTTGTTTTTCCAAGAGACTCGAGGAAACAAAGAGTTGGTGTAATGCTTTGCCCAAGGCGGTCAATCATTCTGTGCCACCCTAGATAGCTCTCAAGATAACGTGTTGCTACGCCATTAAATTTCCTCATCCATTGTTTGAGTCGACTGTCATAAGCATTAACATTCTGAATATGATAAATGTTGATTATAACGCGCTGACCTGCAGCGATATTAACTGGGCGATGGACAATATTTGCCTGCCGGGTGATCTGTTTGTAAGTACACATTGGACAACTAATTCAATAATTAATTGCTACATAGCCAAACCAAAAGTTCGAATTCTGGTCGAGGAATCATACTTTTCTTGGGTTTACCGCGATGACTGATCGCCGGACTTATGGGGTGGGGTCGGTGGGAATAATTTGCCCGAATTGGTGCTTCCGAATAAAAAGTCAGACTGAAATGAGAAGGATTACTTCAACTGTATGTTTTTCTCAATAATCCTTCAAGCTGTTCAATTGGTAACGGCTTGCTAAACAGGTACCCCTGGTAAGCATGACAACTTTTTTTCAGGAGCAGTTCTTGCTGTTCCTTTGTTTCTACTCCTTCAGCAATAACTTTTAGATTCATACTTTGTGCCATTGCAATAATGGTGCTTACAATTGCTCTGTCGTTATTATCAAAAACTATATCACGCACAAAGGATTGATCAATCTTTAGTTGATCCAGTGGCAATTGCTTGAGGTATTTTAAGGAAGAATAACCAGTACCAAAATCATCCAGCGAAAACGTGATGCCAATTTCTTTCAATCTATTCATTGTTAAAATGGTTTCATCAATATTATCCACCAACATGCTTTCGGTCAGTTCTAATTTTAGCAATCCTGGTTTGATGGCATAACGTCTTATCATTGATTCTAATTGAACCACGAAATTAGCCTGGTTGAATTGCTGTGCACTCACGTTTACCGATAAAACAAGGTCGCGAGTTCGTTCATCTTTTTGCCATTCGGTGATTTGAATACAGGCTGTTTCTAAAGCCCATTCTCCGATGGGTACTATCAAGCCCGTATCCTCTGCCAAAGGAATGAATTGTGCGGGAGACACCAAGCCACGCTCGGGATGCTGCCAGCGAATTAGTGATTCTGCGCCCAATGGCCGATTTAAATCATCAACCTGGATTTGGTAATACAACTGAAACTGTCGCTTCTCAAGTGCCCGGCGCAATTCCACTTCAAGAGATAAACGATCAACTATGGCTTTTTGCATTTCCGGGTCATAGAAACTAATCGTATTACGGCCTGATTTTTTGGCCTGATACATAGCGATATCTGCTTGTTTTAAAAGTTCTTCAATCCCTTGACGGTTGTCATTGAATATACTAACTCCTATACTGGCTCCACTGTGGTATTCATTCACACCAAGTTGGTAAGGCTGTTTGAGACAAGCAAGAATTTTTTTAGCTACAGTCTCAGCCTGTTTTGCCGCATTCATGGAATCCTTGCTCAATTCTTCTAACAATACTACAAACTCGTCACCACCGAAACGAGATACAGTATCACCTTCTCGTACAGAAGTATTTAGTCGTTCTGCAACCTGAACCAATAATTTATCTCCCAGGTCATGACCGAGCGTGTCGTTGAGGTTCTTGAAATTATCCATATCAATGAACAATAGGGCTCCATCATGTTTGCTTCGCGTACTGGAAGCCAGTGCATGGCTGAGTCGATCAAGCAGGAGTCGTCTATTAGGAAGCCCGGTAAGATGATCATAAAAAGCTAGATACTTGATTTCTTCTTCTGCCGCTTTTGTTTCTGAAATATCAGCTAACGTTGCAACGTAATTGATAACCTTGCCGCTCTGATCTGTCACAGAAGTAATGGTAAGATACTGTGGGTAGATATCACCGTTCTTGCGTCGATTTTTAACCTCACCCCTCCAACTCCCTGTTTGATTGATGCTGTTCCACATGGTTTTATAGAAGTTTTTATCCTGGAGACCGGAACTGAGTATTTTTGGGGTTTTTCCACAGACTTCATTACTTGTATAACCGGTTATTTTAGTAAATGCACTATTAACTCTAAGAATGACTTTGTTTACATCAGTAATCATCATTCCTTCTTTGGCTTCAAAAGCTGTTGCAGCGATACGCAAGTCGCTCTCAGCTCTTTTCTGACTGGTGATGTCTATCATGATACCGCGCAGCCATCGTGGCACACCATTCTCAACGACCACATTAACAATATCACGTAGCCAAACTGCGCGGCCATCCTTTGCAATCATCCGATACTCAAAATCATGTGCTTCCATTCGTTTTGTGCTAGCTGCACAAAATTTAGGCACCCACTCCCTGTCTTCAGGATGCAGATGCTCCACCCAGAATCCAGGTTTATACCATTCGTCTACCGAGTACCCAAGCAAACGTTCGGCTTGGCAACTGACATAGGTGAAATTAAATGTAGCAGCATCTGCTTCCCATACAATTCCGTCAGTAGAGTTAACCAAATCACTAAATCGTTTCTTGGCAATCCTAATCGTTTCATTCGCCAGGTTGATTGTCTTGACATGGATTCCCAGAATGATACCGACCGTGGACAGAATAGTCATATAGAACCAGTAATTCTTAAGATTCGCAGTAGCTATCTCATTAGCAAAAAAGCCAATTTCCTGTTTAGCACCCCATAATGCCTGTGTTGCAATCATGAGCAAAACAAATGCAGAACCATAAGCGCCAAGACGCATCGATGCCCATGCAACAAAAAGAAACATGACGTAAGCCCTTGGAGCTTCACTGAGATAATCATGGAACCAATCTAGAAAAATAACCTGCCCGGCAATAAATGTTAAGGTTATTAACAGGATGACTTCAAACAGTTGTTTTGCGTTAATTTGAAAGTGGAGTGTCTCTCTCAAAGCTAATACAAAAGGGGTAACCAATAAAACACCAAGCACATCTCCCATCCACCAATGTAAAATATTGTCAAGATAGTCGGTTGTTACTATCATATCTGCACTTAGTAGCGCTGATACGCCAATAAATGCACCCAGAATGCAGGCAACACAGCCTCCGGATACAAACAAGTACAGGTAGTTTGATAGTGTGTTCAATGAAAATACAGTTTTTACGCTACGAATAATTAACCACGCACCTAAGAATGCTTCTGAGACTTGAGCCAATGTCATACCAGCTATTGCCCAAGGTGAATCAAGAAATAAAGAATTTAGCAGCAATGAACCGGACAATATGCCCAAGATATACTTCTTGCCGCCAATAAGTAAAACCGCTAGCGCAAATCCACTACCTGGCCAGATAGCACTTACAATACCATTGCTAGTAAAGTATAGATGGATGATACTACCAAGAATCAAGTAGATTGCTGCAATGCCGAATTGTTTAAAAAATTCGATGGCGGGAACCGCATTCATAATAATATTTATAATCGGCTTATTAAGATAAAGTCTTTTGTCAAGATTGGTTAACATATTTAATGTTCGCCCGCTTTAAGTAACTCAATCAGGGGAATTGGTTTTCCAACGCCATAGCCTTGCACGATTAATGCCAATTTCTTTTAGCGCGGCCTTAATCTGATTATTCTCAACAAATTTAGCAATCGTCTGCATGCCCATTGCCTTGCCAATGTCATTATCTGACCCTGCATAGCAAGTCTGATCTAAATAAGCTAAAAGTATTTCGGTATCAAACGGATTGTCTTCGATTTGCAAGACTCTAATTCTGCTTCTGACCAAATATTTTAGGTATGCCTCCACTTCGACCTTAGGCCTCTGATGATGATCAATTCTATCCGCCATAATTACGCCACTATGTCTCGAGGAACCTGTTAACTATTTTTTGTTTTATGTGGCATTCTCAGATAATCTTGCCATTGCCAAAAATAAGCTCATGATATATATAATTTAATAGAATTTGTGTTTGCTCAGGCTTCACGTCGATAAATTTAAGGCCATAAATCAATTGACCAATTTCATTTTTGCTCACATTAAATCTTTTAATAATGGCAGACACAGAAAAGATGGTAATTTTTTCAAGGATGCTAACATCAAAAGATAGATTCAAAGAGGAACCAGGTTCTCCCAAATCAGCGCGTATTTGGATTTCAGCACCCGTACTGCTAAGATTTGTGATTGTTGCAGGAAAGGTTTCATGGTTAACGGTTACTTTTGCTTCTATATTGGTCTTAATACGTACTGAGTTCCGTATAGCTTGTCCATGAATCTGAGTGGGGAATGATAAATGAATGTATTTAAAGGGAAGATTAATGATTTTCTCAACAAAAACTTTAAAACTAAAAATATTTTGTCCGTTGAAAAAGCGAACAAAAATTTGATCGCCACCGACTAAAGGATATCCGATTAGTGGTTCTGCTTTTGGCAAATAGACAAGCAGCGTTTTATCAGGAACGTAACCTATTACAATAGCAGAACAATGATCATCATTTTTTAAACAGCATTGAGCCTTTGCCATCGCAGAAGGTTTGATATGCAATCTATCGCCGATTTTAAGCTTAATGTCATTGAAATCATACTTTAAAATATTAATTTCATTTGATTCGGATAGGTTTGGTTGATCTAGCATGATCGTCCTTAAAAAATGATTTTGATAATTGCCTTAATTTCAAGAAGCAACTTTTTATTTCACTCCATTACGGATCATTGAATGTTTATGAATGGATCAATTGTGTAACTTCAGCATCTACAACAATCTGATTTTTGCCATTTCTTTTTGCCTGATATAAAGCTTTGTCAGCGCGTTGATACAGATTTTGTTGTGAATCTCCTGGTTGGTATTGCGTCACACCTGCGCTAAACGTCACTAATATTCGTTTGTTTTCGTGCAGAAAAAACTCTTTAACTATGTGGCGACGAACTCTCTCTAAAATCTCAACAGCACTTTCAATCATCGTGTTGGGTAATAAAATCGCGAACTCTTCACCTCCATATCGAGACACGATATCCTCCAGCCTGACAACCTTCTTTACGGCCTCGACTAAATAAACCAACACTTTGTCACCCACATCGTGGCCATATGTATCATTTAACTGCTTAAAATTATCGATATCGAGCAAGGCAAAGCACAGTTGTTTTTCGTTACGTGCTGCAATCGAAATCTCGCGTTGGTAGGCATTATCAAATCCGCGTCTATTGAGTGCTCCGGTAAGGTGGTCTTCAGATGCTTTCTCACTCATTTCTTGCAGCTTGGTTTCCAGTTGGTTGATTTGAAGTAGTGCACCTCTCGCTTCGGCACGAGAAGTCAGTATTACTTCGCTATACGTCGATAAATTTTCCTGTACCTGCTTTGTTTCCTGTATCACATCATCAATCAACAAACTTATATCTGCAACGTCATCACTCCGACCTATTCTCTCGGAAAAATTCTCAAGCTTGGCACTATAATCACCTGTCTCGGTAGATAACTCCTCTAGATTTGAGATGAGAGAAGTGACCATTTGCTTCATAACTGTCTTGGCCTCAACTAACCTGTCTTTGATGGCCTGCTTTCTTTGTGCAATCTTCTTAAGTATCTGCTCTACTTGATTAATATCCTCAAGGCTTAATGAGTCAGATATAGTCTCTTTTGCACTTGAAATCTGCTCTTTAATCCATTGATCCTCAGATAACAGTTGTCCGGCACTATCCATTATTAAATTGAGTATCCGGCGGATACCCTGTTGCAACAGCATGCCATTCTCGCCATCTGGTTCTAATGTAGCGCTAAGTTGCTCAAGAGAATTTATGAATTGTTTCAATTCTTGCTTGTTCTTTATTTTGCAAGCTTTTAAAGCTAGTTTTTTAATATCTTCGGCTACTGCTTCTTTTTCAATCGAATTAAAAGATACATGTTCTAAAAGTTGCACTACCACCTTCAGGAATTGCATGGAATAACTATCCACTTCAAAGTCTTCGTTAATTAATGAAGTATTGGAATCCTGATGTAAATTTTGTTTTGCTGCAGAATTATCACTTCCCTCCTGCATGGAAACGTTCCGAGAATAATCAGAACTCGATCCTGGTTTGAGTGGTGTTGATGAATTGTCGAGATGTGAGGTATTGTTAGCGAAAAATCTGATTAATATCGTTTTATACTTTGCCCACTTCTTCTCATTTGCAGCCTGTTCCAGACCGTTTGCAACGTCAAGCAAATTCTGTGAGTGACGTGGAATCCCTCTGGCTAATTCCAATAACATTTTTACCTGAACATCGGTTACATGGTCATCTGACAACCCCGCAATTTGATGATAAATTTTTTGATAGTTGTCCGGCGTGGGTGGAATTTTTTTCGACGCCAAGTTGATCAAAGTTTCACGCGCAATAATAGAAGGTGAAAGTTTTTTATTATTCATAATCAGCTACCATGTAGTGAAAAATCAAACGGTACAAATATTATTATATTACAGGGCGATATTTCTTAATTAAAATCAAAGGAATGAATTTAATTCCATTTAACAATGGAGGCTTATTTAAAATAATGTCAATATTTTCTGCTATTGACAACTTTCATATACGCACTTCTGTTTTGATCTTGCCTATGAGGCATTAGGGTTATCTGCTTCACACCTTGTTTTATCTCAGGTATTTGCTGTATTCCGGTTTCATTAACCATTCTTGAATGATCAACCTTAAAGATAGAAATTGCACCACTGAGTTCTTTAGCCTGGTTCTCGAGAGATTCTGCTGAAGCAGCAGCTTCTTCTACCAGAGCAGCATTCTGTTGAGTGACTTCATCCATTTGCATAACCGCCTGATTCACCTGATCAATACCTGAGCTTTGTTCCTGAGATGCGGCGGTTATTTCGGTCATGATATCGGCAACGTGTTTAATTGAATTAACAATTTCTTCCATTGTTTTACCTGCCTCATCAACTTGCAGCGTTCCATTTCGTACTTTACTTGCCGAATCATCTATCAGTAATTTGATTTCTTTTGCAGCCGTTGCACTTCTTTGCGCAAGATTGCGAACCTCAGTTGCCACAACAGCAAATCCTCTTCCCTGCTCACCGGCGCGTGCTGCTTCTACAGCCGCATTCAAAGCCAGAATATTGGTTTGAAATGCAATGCCATCGATTACATTAATAATGTTCGCTATTTTTTTGGAACTGTCACTGATTGATGTCATGGTATTGACTACCTCGGACATCATCTGACCGCCTTTAATTGCGACATGGCTTGCACTTGTTGCAAGATGATCTGCCTGTTTGGAATTCTCTGAATTTTGTTTTACAGTTGAAGCCAACTCTTCCATGCTTGCAGCCGTTTCTTCGAGCGAAGATGCCTGTTCTTCAGTGCGTTGTGACAAGTCCATATTGCCACATGCTATTTCAGTAGCAGCCTGACGAACTATCTCAGCATTATTGCGGACATCCAGAACAGTGGCTTTTAAATTAATATTCATCTGAGCCAGTGATTTAAACAATAAACCAAATTCGTCGGTATAAGTTGAAGAAATTTTTGTCCGTAAATCACCCGCAGCAAGCGTATTGGCCACATCAATTGCTTCATTCAAAGGTTTAAGCGTACTGCGGATTAAATAAAGACTTATGGCACCTATTAATAAAGCGCCACCGATGCCTGCAGCCATTACAAAAGTATTCAGCCAAGACGGCGCTGTGGCATCACTTATATTCCACCACCCGGCGCCTGCGGTACTTAGTAATAATAATGCCGGTAACGATAAAAGCATTGCCACTTTTTTACCAAAGGTCATTTTGAATAGTGAAGCCATCTTGCCTACAAAATCAGTACGAACAACACCTCCATTTTCTATCTTGAGGTTTTTAGCCTTTCCCTCGATAAATTGCTGATAAATCGGTGCGACCTTTTCTATAAGCTGACGTGACGGTTTTGTCCTGACCGACAGGTACCCGACGACGGTTCCGTTTTCAATCAGTGGGGTTGCGTTACCCAATACCCAGTAATAGTCACCATTTTTGCGTCTGTTTTTGACCAGCCCTGTCCAGGGTTTTCCATTTTGCAGGGTATTCCATAAATCGGCAAAAGCTTCTGGCGGCATATCCGGATGGCGTACAATATTATGCGCCTTTCCAATCAATTCATCCTCTGCAAATCCACTTACCTCTATAAATGCCTGATTAACGTATGTTATCCGCCCTTTTGTATCTGTAGTAGAAACAATGAGAGTATCATCGTTAATTGGATATTCATTATTGGAGACTGGTAAATTTACTCTCATGAACTATTTCTCCTTTATATTGGCAATATTTCGGCAGAACAAGCTACTTGGTGCGGCAAAGCAAGCAAAGAAATGCTCTTTGCAAGAATGATACCTTGATGTTGCATAATTTTTCCTCAATTATTGATATAGCATCGATAAACCAAAGAGATAACATAAATCGGCGTACTAACACCCGAACAATTAGCCAAGGTAATTTGGGCCAAAGTCACTACGATTCATATAGAACCAAAAATTGTTTTCCATCAATTCATAAATCAGAGAAACTGTTAATCAAAAAACAGCAGCACTTTGGAAAAACAAAAAATCTCAAAATGTCTATTACACACAATCACTTTGCATCCCCATCGTCCTATATGGTTTGTCCTTATCAAAGACCTCTAAAATAGAGTTTCCAGATACAAAACGAGTATAGAATATTTTAATTTACTCATTTTAATGAATAGAATTATAAACATGATTCATTTAAACAGAATGAACACATGCCCCTATACCAATCTTGAGTAGCCAATATGATCGACTTTGCATTCTGTCTTCAATTGATTTAGGACAAAAGAGAGAAGCGCACCACCGAACACTCCCCCCAACTCTCCTACCCCCGAATCTTCACCGCAGCACTATTAGCCGCTTCCCGCAATGCCTTGGTGGACGAATGCGCATACCGCATAGTCACCATTCGTAATAGCCGAGTATCCGCTGCCACATACAGCGTTCTGTCATCGTTTTCCAGGAAACTGCAAATTCATGCCGTAGATTATGCGGGCGTAGTTACACTGAGGGAATATTTGTTGTAAACATAACCTTTGTAATCAATGCCAATTTATCTGCTCGAGTCATCGCTTTGATTGCTGCTTCCCTTTTTGTCGCTTCCAATCTGGTTGGTTGGAATTCTTGACACACAAGCCGGAATGGGCCACGACCATCGGTATAGCGTGCACCTTTCCCGGTTTCGTGTTTGGTGATCCGGCGTGTCAAATCTTTGGTTATGCCAGTGTAAAGACTACCATCAGCACATTCCAGAATATAAACCGTCCAGTTCATTGAATCGCTAAAGCCGTATGCTTATATGGTCGATACATAAATTGTAGGGTGTTCATACCTACGAATCATGAGTAAATTTGAAACTAACCTGCCCAGGGAATTTTGGCCCCTTCTTGATTCCCTGGGTTTCTCAAATTTATTTCTTCTTCGCTTTCACACTTGATTTAACCGGCTTTCCGGTTTTGGCTGCACGTGTTGCAGCGGCTTCTGACAGGGCTTTGCCTGGCTTGAATTTGACTACCTTCTTTGCAGGAATGGTCATGGTTTTTCCGGCTGCCGGATTACGGCCTTCGCGACTTGCACGTTCCGTCACTGAAAAAGTACCAAATCCCACTAACTGAATGTTATTTCCAGTGGCTAGTGTTTGTTGAAGAACGTCAAGCATTCCATTGAGCATGGTACCGACTTGTGCTTTCGTGGTGTTGGAACGTGTTGCTATAGCTTCAATCAATTCAGTCTTGTTCATGAGACGCTCCTGATAGTGGGTTAAGAAGTGGTCGTAATTTAACAATACATAACACCACAAATCAATAGTTTTTTTATTCCAAACACTTATCGTGCTGACAGGAAGCTTATATATCAACAGAAAACACATAACCGCCAGACGTTCCTGAATGGCTTTCAGGTTGTCATTATTAATCAATAGCACGTTAGATCAAAAGTACTTGGCATATTAACCCTACATACTATTAATATACTTTTTATATACTATTTACTTTCTTTATGTTTCGGTTTAGTATTCTTGTTATCTTTTTACGCGGTGTCAATATGAATACGATGATTGTGCTAACCAGCAAGAACCTTGAGCACATGTTTAAACAAGGCGGGTGTGGCGATTGGGTTGCCAGAGAAGATCGTGTTGCCAAATGTACTTATCTAATTGCCGTGGCAAATGCGCATTCAAACTGGAGTATGCATAAACCCGAGAATCACGGAGAAGCTTTTTTCATTGGAAAAATATCCGGTATAAAACCTTCCATTGAAAATCCAGGAAGAGTCATTATTCAATTTAGCGACTATGCTGAAATCAGCCTGCCTAACGCCTGGAGTGGACAGCAAAATCCGGTTAGATATACAACTCTAAATGAGCTGGGCTTTGATCTCGATCCAGATAAGCTTGATTGGAAGAAATTTCCTGCGAGTTACGGAAATCTTACCGGCGCAAATCTCCAAGCAACCATAGCAGAAGCCAAGGAGGATTTGGCAAAAAAGCTAGGGGTCGCACCCGAATGCATCGAGATTATTGTGCGGGTGTGACTGAACCAGGTACAGAAAAAGCGGATAGTCCCCATCTTTACAGGCATGCAGCTCCAATGAATAAACGCCACAAGAAAAAAGACAATGGTTTGATTGTGACCGCCCTAGCATGGAGCATCAATACTGTTTTCTTCTGTATTGGTTTTATTGCTGCCTTTTCATGGGGATTATTAAGAATCCTGCTCAAAGATAGATAACCGACCCAGCTATATAGCTTTCAACTTTTTTAGGATTTAAATCATTTATGTACTATAAACATCCCAGTACGACATTAAACAGGTTGTTTTCCAATCGACCCTATCAAGGTACTGATCCCATGAAAGCCAAGTATTTATTTATTGGCCTTGATGCAAACTATGCTGAAGATATCGATCAATCTGAAATATCGCAAGAAATGTATGAATATCTTGATGACGGTGTATTGTTTTGGGAAAAATACGGTGTGCACCATCCTTTTTTGCTGGACAATTACCAAGGTGATGGCAAGTTCTATCACCGCAGTTTCGCAAAAATCGGCTTTACCCAATCGCATGCGCCTGAAATTGCTTTTATAGAATTATTGCATCTACCAACATATGGCCGGAGTAAACTCGTACCGTCCGATCTTGACGATCAACATCTGGTGTGGCTGAATCGGGTGATCTTGGAAGGCGATTCAAAATATATCTTCATGCCTACCAGTGTTGGCAATCTGATGCGCCAAACCGGACATTTCCCGTGGATAACAACCAAACCTGATGTTACCGATAGCGAACTGAAGGTTTGGTTCAGCGATGAAAACAAAACTGTCTTTTGGCATTATCACTTTTCAACATACGGAAAATTTACCGCTACCAAGGAAAAGCAGGCTGTCGCGATTCGTGCTTTGATTCATGATAGCTGACCATTGTATGGCAATTGAAATAATAATTCTCACATGTGCGGCGGTATCCAATATCAGGATCACAAAATCTACTTTCCCCAACCCGATGCTAGACTACCCGTGCGGTTGCGTAGTGGCGACGTTACCTGGGTAACATGGGGTAGGCGTCAAAAAGAAGCCATTGGTCAATTTCCGAATGGCGGCTGGGCACGATTGGATTCCATCAAAGCAGGTAAATGGAAACCTTGGCGCCCAAGACCAGTTTTAATTGCCGCCGATCAATTCATGGAAAAGGATCACGATGGTCAATCTCACTGGATACCGATCGATAACAGAATGGTCATACAAGGGCTGCTGGCCGAACGTAAAGAAAAGATGCGGGTTTATGTGGTAACGATCGATACGCCTCCGGAATATGCGTGGATACATGATCGTTGGCCAAGATTAATAAAGCTGGGTCAGCTTATGTATGGAATTAGTAATTTGAAAAAATGATAGTTTTAGACTTTACACTATTTTTTCCCTAGGCCTGGAGCTCCGCCTTGATAAGGTAATCCGTGTAAGCTGGGAGCTGCTTCAGAAAAACGTGAAGAATTACTGCTATGTTTGTTGGAACGGTTGCATTCTCTTAAAGCTTCGTTTTCAATATTTTCCATTAATTGTTTATTTATTGTGTGGAGCTTCTCATTTTCATGTTTCTGTTTCTCAATCTCTGCTTGCAATTTTTTCCATTCTTCTGAAAGCCTATTTAATTGTCCTGGCAGAAGTAGAATTCTTCGTCCGCGACGTACGCCTTTCTTGGTTTCGCAAAACACTACAGAGTGGATTCTAATATTTTCAGGAAAATTTAGTCCCCTTAAAAAAGGAGAAGACTTACATTCACTTTTAATATCAGCATAAAAAAGCTGTTCAACAATTTTCTCTTTTTTTCTTGGCATGTTAATTCTCTCTTGTGAAATCATGGCCTAGAGATATTTACGACATTTTGGAGGAATTATATAGTGTCTTAAATAAACATTTTTGTATACGATTTGACTTAAACAGTAGCAATATACTGATGTGTCATTCAGTTTCTGCAGCCTCAATCAGATCAGGCACGGGAGTAATGGATTCAATATCCTGAGCTGAGCATATGGTTTCTAAAGTCTCAGACCAAAGATGTAGTGGCTCCAATGATTGACCGCCAGGATTTTAGATCAATGATTACCGACTTGATTGAGCTGCAGAAACACAATGAGTGCCTGAAGGTGATGGCTGTCGATGCGAGTCTTATACTGAAAACCAATCGGGATGTGTGGATGGCAGAAAAGTTGGGTGAACTGAAAGGGCGAGTTCCTGTGATTGCTTTGTTAGGAAGTCTGAATACACTGAAGAAGGTCGATTGGAATTTTGAATACTCCAAGGCTTATGTTGCTGAAATACTGGCATCAAAAGGCCATAAGGTAAATTCTTATCCGCAAATCTGGACAGACCGTGAATGTAAGAACGCGATTCATAGATGCTGATCAACAGGAAGCCACGGAACTGCTTAATGGGAAATTGATCTCGCTACTAAACGCCCATAAGACTCAGGCCGCGTCAAATGTTGTGGATGGGATTGTTCTCTGGGTATGTGATTGAAGTTATCCCCAATTACTGTGTATGAGGTTGTGAAAAAATGGCAAAAGGTAATAATAATCCGGTTGTTAGCTGATTGACTGATAATTGATCAGCAGATACGGGTAACAATCAAATTATCACATTGTCATTTTGTTTTTTAAGGTATCAAATAATCCCATCACTTTTGATGGGATTATTGATGGTAAATGTATCCAAACAGCTTGAAAAGCGCATGAATACTTGATCCGTGGTGGAGACGGCGGGAATCGAACCCGCGTCCGCAAGCCCTCTACAGGCAGTTCTACATACTTAGCCATGTTCTTTGATTTAACCCGGCAACCGCCAACTGGCAGGCTGATGACAGGCGAGTTACCTTATATTTAACGCGCTACAAAGTAACCCTGCAGTACGCGATCCTCGTTAGTGACTCTGCTGTCTGTTGCCAGACCCGGCGTTGAGGCCCACCGGCGCAGAGGCTAGCCATTAAGCGGCTAAAGCGTAATTTTCGTCGTTTGCGACTATTGTTTTCAGATGGATTTACGAGGTAATCTGATCCTCGGTATGCCCTACGCTGCTTTGCAACCCACGTCGAAGCCAGATCGTCCCCGCATTCTTTGTGGTACTGATAAGATAGAGTTGGTTGTTAAAAGTTCAACCCCGTTTAGAAACAATATTCTAACACCTGTTCCGGATATAAGCGAGCAGGTCTTGCGGATGATCAATGATATGACTTGCGCCCCAGTTTTCGGGCGGTTGATCCGTTCCGAGATAGCCGTAACGCGCGATCACGGGTTCCATGCCGGCGGCGAGACTGGCCTTGACGTCCCGCAGGTCATCGCCCAGATAAATGCAATCTGCGGGAGCGACGTTGATTTTTTTGCAGGCGACCAGCAGCGGTTCAGGGTGCGGTTTGGTTTTTGTGGTTTCATCGCCGCAGACTACGCAGGCGACGCGCTGCTGCAGACCCAACTGTTCGATGAGTGGATGAGTGAAGCGGGCCGGTTTGTTGGTGACGATTCCCCAGGGTAATCCATGCATGTCCAGTTGATCAAACAGTATATCTATGCCGGGGAACAGGCAGGTGTCATGGCAGAGCCGGTGAGTATAAAATTCGAGAAATTCATCGCGCATTTCAAGATAGCGCTCATCTTCAGGCCCGATATTGAATCCGAGTCCCAGCAGGCCGCGTGCGCCGGCGGAGGCCTGTAACCGAATTTGCTCGATGGGTAACGGTGGCATGTCCCGTTTAATACGCTGGCGATTGAGCGCATGGCCGAGATCGGGTGCGGTATCGGCTATGGTGCCGTCAAAATCAAAAAAAACTGCGCTGATCATGATAGTTGGCTGATATTCCAGGTGTGTTAGGTGCGATAAGCCATGATGTAGTTAACATCGGTGTCTGATCCCAGTGCATAGACTTTGGTGAATGGGTTATAGGTCATGCCGATTAGTTTCTCGTCGGTGAGCCCCGCGTTACGCGCCATACGGGCAAGCTCGGAGGGTTTAATGAAGTTGGCGTATTCATGTGTTCCGCGCGGCAGCAGTTTGAGGATATATTCCGCGCCGATGATCGCGAATAAATAGGATTTCGGATTGCGATTGATGGTCGAAAAAAACACCCAACCGCCGGGTTTGGCCAGTTTTGCGCAGGAGCGGATGATGCTCATCGGGTCTGGTACATGCTCGAGCATTTCCATACAGGTGACGACGTCGTAATGCTGCGGTTGTTCCTTGGCTAGAGACTCGGTTGTGATTTTACGGTATTCAACTTGCTGACCGCTTTCCAAAAGATGCAGTTTGGCGACCTTGAGGGCTTTGTCGCTCAGGTCGATACCGGTGACGGTTGCGCCACGGGAAGCCATGCCTTCAGACAGGATGCCGCCGCCACAGCCTACATCTAGCACGGTCTTGCCTTCCAGTCCGGCAAGTTTCTCAATATAATCCATGCGCAGGGGGTTGATTTCATGCAGTGGTTTGAATTCACTGTTAGGATCCCACCAGCGGTGCGCCAGCTGACTGAATTTTTCCAGTTCCAAAGGATCTGCATTTATGCCGTCGTCTTTCATTGCGATTTCCCAGGTTATTTTTTGTCGGTTAAATTATGTGTGGATTTGATGCATTCTTCCCAGTATGCAGCACGATTATATAGAGCCGCATTATCCAGAGTGATGAATTGTTTATCTTCCAGCAGTATTTTACCATTTACCCAGACATGACTCACCTGATCGCGCCCGGCCGCATAAACAAGGTGCGATACCGGATCGTAACAGGGCGATAAATGCAGGTCGGAAAAATCCAGGGCTGTAATGTCAGCCGCTTTGCCCGGTTCAAGCGAGCCGGTTATTGCGTCAATGCCAAGTGCGCGCGCGCCGTTGATTGTGGCCATTTCGAGTGCTTGATGCGCGGGCAGGGCATCTGCCCGATTACTGGAAGCTTTGGCCAGCAAGGCAGCAAGCCGCATTTCTTCAAGAATATCAAGCCGATTATTACTCGCTGCGCTGTCGGTGCCGAGTCCAACATTAATGCCATTATCCAGCAAGGTTGTGATGGGCGCAAAGCCGCTGGCAAGTTTTAGATTGGATGAAGGGCAGTGCGCAATATGGCAACCATGCTGTTTTAAAAGTCCGATTTCATTGTCGGTTAAATGCACCATATGCACCGCGATCAAGCTGGGACTGAGCATGCCGAGCTGATGCAGGCGTTCAATAGGGCGCATGTTATATGTTTCCATGCTGATGCGGATTTCATCAACCGTTTCATGCAAATGGATATGGATAGGGGATTCAAGTTGCTCGGCATAGGTCAGGATATTGGTCAGCGTTTTATCACTGACGGTATAGGGGGCGTGGGGCGCAAAGCAAAATGACAGTAAAGGGTTTGGATGCTGTGTGTCGCGCAGCGCCATGCCTTTTGCGAGGTAATCGTCAGCATCGCTGGCGTAGGCAGTTGGAAAATCAATGGCAATCATGCCGATTGACGCGCGCATTCCGATATCAAGCGCCGCCTGCGCGATGGCTTCAGGGAAAAAATACATGTCATTGAAGCAGGTAATGCCGCCTCTGAGCATTTCAGCGCAGGCGATGTAAGTTCCGTCGCGTACGAAGGATTGACTCACATGACGGCTCTCGGTGGGCCAGATATGCTGGTTTAGCCATTCCATGAGCGGCAAATCATCAGCAAGTCCGCGCAGCAGTGTCATTGCAGCATGTGTGTGTAAATTAACAAGCCCCGGAATTAATGCATGATTATGCAAAATATAGACTTTATCAGCTTTGAATCGGGCGTGCGCTGGTTTAATCGGCAGAATATCGATAATTTTGCCATGGTTGATTGCAATTGCATGATTACACAGAACGGAATGAAGAGTGTCGACCGGAATAATCCAGCGGGCTTCAATCAGAGTATCGATTTTGGATTTTGGTGTGTCTTGCATAAGGAAAATGCATAAAAAAAGCCCTGTGAGAACAGGGCTTTAATATTTCATGAAGCGAAGAGTTTTGTTTGGGTTACGTGCTTAGCGTGTACCGGCAACTTCAACCTCAACACGACGATCGGGTCTTAGGCACTCTTTGAGCGCATGACTGGTTTTGCCCACGCATGTGTCACCGGTCACGGGTTGTGTTTCACCCTTGCCATCGGTAAAGATGCGGCTGCCGTCGATTCCTTTTGTTACCAGATAGGATTTAACTGACTCTGCGCGACGTACGGACAATCTCTGGTTGTAATCAGGATTGCCGATTCTGTCTGCATGACCGACAGCGACGATCACATCAAAATTGATACCTTCCAGTCCGCGGACGAAGTCGTCCAATGCAACTTTACCATTCGGCTTCAATTCGGCGCTGTCAAAATCAAACAATGCATCAGCCGAGAAGGTCAGTTTATCAGGTGCTGTTACAGGAGCAGGCGCTGCTTCGGGTTCCGGTTCTGCTTCTGCCACTTTTTCATAGCCATCGCAACCTTCGATAATAGCCAGTGACTCGTCCCAGTACCCCGTGCGCCAGCAGTGATTGCCTAAATCGGGTGAGCTGCGCCAAACAACGCCATTCTCGTCTTCTACGCCGTAACCTTCGGCTTTTTCAATATCGCTATTTTCGTATCGGTCCGCCGGTCCATCCTGCGCGAGTGCTGCACCGGAGAAGAACGCTGGCAGTAAAATCATTCCAATCAGTTTGGTTGACAATTTATTCATGCTGTTATCCTTTTAAGTGAAAACTTCAGATTTAGAATTTTTGTTAATTTGCATAGAACAAATAACAAAAGGCCGTCCCACCATTAATTTTCTTTCCACGTATGATGTGCTGACGCGATTATGAGTTTATATTCAGTTGTTTGTCAAATATGGATGTGTCTTATTTACAACATATAATAATAGTATATTGAAATAAAAAAGAATTATTGTCGGTGTCAGGTATTTCTGATAGGTGGTAAATAGGCGGGACAGGCGCGATTGTGTCGCAATAATCATACAGTATACTTTTTAAACGAATAACATATCAAAGCAGACTAAATCTTTGGAAATGGTGTAAAAATGGTGTAAGTCTGCCGGACTACAAAGCACCTGTGTTTTCACGATTGAAATACGGTGTTGCCGTTCCGGTTTTGTGCTATAGAATAGTGCACATGTCAGCGCAGGCATGGAAGAAGTAAGTGCACAATAAATACATATTATGCGTCGTCTGGATTGAATTGAGATTAAAGGCTTTGCCATGTCGGAGGTAATACCATGAATGATCAGGCTGTGCGATTTACACTTTTGGCAAAAAACTTGCAGCGTTGTTACGGTCGTCATCAGGCTGTAAATGACATAAACCTGCAATTAAAAAAAGGAGAAGTGCTTGGATTGCTGGGCCCAAATGGCGCAGGCAAAACGACAACCCTGCGCATGATAACCGGTAATCTTGCGCCGAGTGCGGGCAGTATAGAGATATGCGGCGTTGATCTTTTGGATCATCCTCAGAAAGCCAAAGCGCACCTCGGATATCTGCCCGAGTTGCCGCCGCTATATCTCGATATGACTGTGGATGAATATCTACAATTTGTCGCGCGACTTCACCGTGTTGAAAAAAAACGCATTTTACAGATGCTGGAAAACTGTAAAATACGGTGTGGCCTGACTGATCGGGGTAAACAATTGATCGGTACTTTGTCAAAAGGACTGCAACAGCGCGTTGGTATCGCACAAGCGATCATTCACCAACCTGATATCATAATTCTTGATGAACCAACTGTAGGTCTCGATCCCAATCAGATTCGCGAAATCCGGGGATTAATCCGGGATTTGAGCGAATCGTGCAGTGTAATCATGTCTACGCATATTCTTTCCGAAGTTGAAAGCGTGTGTGACCGGGTGTACATCATGCATGAGGGGCAAATTGTTTTGAATGAAACATTGGATGATTTAAAGCAAAGGAATGTTGACCTGGAAACGGTATTCTCTCAATTGACGCAACCTGCTCAAACTACACATTAATAGTTTATAACCATGATTTTCACCATAGCGAAGAAAGAATTGCGCATGCTGTTTTTTTCACCTTTGGCATGGGTATTGCTAACGGTGATACAGATTCTATTGGCATGGGTTTTTTTTGGCCGTCTTGATGCTTTTCTGCAAGTACAGCCTCAGCTCATGCAGATCGCAAATCCGCCGGGATTTACCGAGATTATTGTAACACCGGTATTTGGCTTGGCTGCAATTGTGATCTTAATGATTACACCGTTACTGACTATGCGTCAGCTAGCGGAGGAGCGTAAAAATCATACGCTCACATTGCTGATTTCTGCACCCATATCTGTGACAGATATTGTTTTAGGTAAGTTTTTTGGTCTTATGATTTTTTTTCTGGGTGTTGTTGCGCTGATTGTTGCACTGTCTGTTTCATTGCTGGCTGGCGGTACCCTGGATTTTGGTTTGTTAATCAGTGGCGCGGCGGGGTTGATTCTAATGGTGAGCTGCTTTGTTGCACTAGGGCTTTACGTCTCCAGTTTGACCGCGCAACCGGTTATTGCAGCAGTCGGCATGTTGGGCGTGCTGCTGGGTTTCTGGGTTATTGATCTGGTTACCAGCGATTATGAAGCGTGGATACACTTTTTTTCAATCTTTAAGCATTTTGAGCTATTTAACAACGGCCTGATCGATACCTTCAGTATTGCGTATTTCACGTTATTCACATTGCTGTTTTTGTTTTTGACCATCCGTCATTTGGAAGGAGAACGATTGCATGGCTAGATTTAATGAATCCAACACTTTGACGGTGTGTTTGCGACAATGACGCAAGTAAACAAAAAATTCCGGTTTCACCAGAAAATGCAGCAGGGTATTTTTATATTGTTATTGTTATCGATATGTTTTCTGCTGGGATATTTGGCATATGAAACGCGTATGCAATGGGATGTCAGTCAAAATAACCGCAACAGTTTGAGTCAAACCAGCATCGAAATTCTGGAGAAAATGAATGGGCCCATCCAGGTAACGGCATATGCTACAGCGCAGCACGCACAATTTGGGAATGTGCGTGAAATCATTCATAATTTTGTGCAACTGTATCAGCGTTTTAAACCGGACCTTACACTGACATTCATCGATCCAACGGAATATCCGAATTTGGCCAAGGAAGCCGGTGTGCAAGTTAATGGGGAAATGGTTATCAGTTTTCAACACAGACAGCAGCATCTGACGACAATCAACGAGCAGGCTTTTACCCAGGTGCTCATGCGTCTCGCCCGTCAGCAAGAAAAGCTGATTGTGGCTTTAAACGGTCATGGAGAACGGAGCCTGGAGGGTGCGGCAAATTATGATTTAGGGGAATTTGGCCGACAGCTTCACATCACTGGATTTATCAGCCGCCCACTTAATCTGGCGATTGAATCCGAAATTCCCGTTGACGCCAGCATGCTGTTAATTGCTTCGCCGCAAATCGATTTGTTGCCCGGCGAAGTGGATAAATTGCTGGATTATATTGATGCCGGGGGTAATTTATTATGGCTGGTTGACCAGGAGCCATTGCGGGGGCTGTTGCCGCTAACTGAAAAATTGCATCTGGTTTTGACACCGGGCGTTGTTGTCGATCCGCAGGCCGAGCAACTTAAAGCGCCCATGACTTTTGCATTGGGTACAGGCTACGGACAACATGAAACGACGCGTGGTTTTGATTACATCACAGTTTTTCCATTTGCGCGCCAGATTTCGTTTCTTGAAAATGAAATCTGGCGTACGATACCTTTGGTTGAGGTTGCGCAAAACGGCTGGGTGGAGAAAGGCTCGCTCGATGATACACATGTATTTGACGAGGATGAGGATGTGGCGGGTCCGGTTGTTATCGCGGTTGCGCTATCACGCTATGTGAATGACCGCGAACAACGCGTGATTGTGATTGGCAGCGGTCATTTTTTGGCCAATGCTTATCTGGGAAATGGTAATAATCTGGATTTGGGTATTAACATTGTCAACTGGCTGGTTGGTGATGAAGAAATGATCACCATTCAACCGCGTGCTACGGTGGATAGTTATCTGATGCTCAGTGAGACTGCATTGACTGGTATCGTGATTGTTTTTTTATTTATTTTGCCAGCAATTTTTCTGTTGAGTGGCGCTGTCATCTGGTGGCGCAGAAAAAGAATAACAAAGGTTCCAACTAAAACATGACTTATCATTCACAACTAAACTTGATCATGCTGGTTACTGTCATTGGTCTGGCAGTTTTTTTGTATTTGACGCCCCAGTTCCAATCTGAAACCGATGAAGCCACTCAGATCTCTGTACGTACACCTGAAACAGTACAGTCGATACGGTTTATACGGCAAGGACAGGAAGCAACATTGGAGCGGAATGAACATGGCTGGCACCTGGTGTCACCATTTTACGCCAGAGCAGATGAGGCCTTGGTTGGCAAAATGCTGAATGTTTTATCTGCGCATAGCCGGCAACGTTTTCCACTGAGGGATACCGAAAGTTTTAATTTGGATCATCCAAGTATCGAATTGTATATTGATGACGATTATTTTGCTTTTGGTGGAATGGCACCCGTAACAAATGAGCAGTATTTGGCGATTAATGAGCATGTATATCTGGTTTCGCCACGCTATGCGGTCTGGATGCCTGTGAGTTCTTCTGATCTGGTCAGTCCGATGCTGCTGGCTGAAGATGAATTGCCGGTCAAGTTTGAGCTGAATGGCCTGACGATAACAAAACAGAATGGCGTGTGGTTTGTTGATTCAGACAGGCAGGACAATCAAAACAGTATTGTACTGGAGCGCTGGACGGAGGAATGGCGGGACATGCCGGCAACAGAATTGCTGATAAATATGCAGGCGTACTCTAACGATCAACCAACTGTAAAAATCAGACTTATGGATGGGCGTGAAGTTGATTTTAACGTGATTGATAAAGAAACTGGAACTGTGTTTCAGCGGCGGGGAGAACAAGTTGGTTATTTATTTCCTGAGCAGGAGGGACGCTACTTGCTAAACCCGTTTTTTGTTATGCAAGAATAGTGCATAACGTTTATTAGTTTGTAGTCGCTTCCATTTTATGCCAGAGTTGCCCGAGGTAGAAGTGACACGGCTTGGGATCGCACCCCATCTTGAGGGACGCCGTATTGCCGGCGTTACAATTCGTCAACCAAGGCTGCGCTGGCCGATCCCTGACGGGTTGCACGAACAATTGCAAGGAAGGGTGATTGTGTCAGTTTGCCGGAGGGCAAAGTACCTTTTGCTTGATTGTGAAGTTGGTACTTTGATTCTGCATCTTGGAATGTCGGGGAGTTTACGGTTGCTTGGCGTGGACAACCCAAGATCCATCCAGCCGATAAAATCTGTTGTTTCCCCAGATAAACATGATCATTTTGATTTGATTCTGGATAATCAGACTGTGTTGCGATTCAGGGATCCGCGCCGTTTTGGCGCCGTTTTGTGGCAACCGGGCAGTATCAAACACCATCGTTTATTTGTTCATTTAGGGCCGGAGCCGTTGAGTGAGGCTTTTAGTGCTCCACGATTATATGAAAATTCACGTGGACGAAAGACAAGTATCAAGGGAATGATAATGAATAATCAGATTGTTGTCGGCGTTGGCAATATTTATGCAAACGAGGCGTTATTTCATGCGAAGATTAATCCGCAAACGGCCGCCGGAAGAATTGGACTGTCCCGTTATAAGATGCTTGTGCCGCAAATAAAATCAGTGCTGGAAATGGCGATTGAGGCAGGTGGCAGCAGTTTGCGTGATTTTGTTAAAAGTGATGGCAATCCGGGTTATTTCCAGCAGCAATATTGGGTTTATGGTCGTTCCGGTAAGGCATGTAAAAAGTGTGGAACGGTGATTAGACAGATCAAACAAGCACAGCGGTCAAGTTTTTATTGCCCTGCTTGTCAGCGCCGGTAACGTCCAAGTATGATGCACTATACGTATTGAATGCTTGTATTGAAAGTCTGTGTAGTGGTTTATATTTAAGATAAGTCAATGATTGGCGGTTAAAAAGAAAAGAGAATAATGAAAATTACATTTATTGGCGGTGGTAACATGGCTTCCGCATTGATCAGCGGATTATTGAAGCAAGGCTATGCAACCAGTCAAATTGGTGTCGTTGAGATCAATGAAGAAAGCCGAACCAGGATTAAAGAAGTGTTTGGTATTACGGCAGCCGCTGATCTGAAAAATGGTATTGCACCCTGTGGAACAGGCGATGCAGACAACGTCATCGTGCTTGCTGTAAAGCCGCAACAACTGCATGCGCTTACACAGCTATTGGCTGGTTTATTGGATCGGCATCTAGTAATTTCCATTGCGGCGGGTATCCGGACAGCAGATATTATGCGTTGGTTGGGGGGGTATAAGCGGATTATTCGCGCCATGCCCAATACGCCGTCACTTGTGGGGGCGGGTGTAACAGGACTTTTTGCGGCTTCCGATGCCGCTGAGCAGGATAGGCGGATTGCCGAGACAATAATGAAAGCGGTCGGCTCGGTACTTTGGGTGAGTGAAGAGGAAATGCTGCATACGGTAACCGCGATTTCCGGTAGCGGTCCGGCTTATGTGTTTTATTTTATTGAATCGATGCAACAGGCAGCGATAGAATTAGGTCTGACACAGAATGAAGCGAGGCAGCTCAGCCTGCAAACATTTCAGGGCGCAATCAAACTTGCCAATGAAAGTGACGACGATGCGGCTGTTTTGCGTGCAAGAGTGACTTCAAGAGGCGGCACCACAGAGCAGGCGATAGAATCAATGGAAGTAAGTGAGGTTAAACGTAGAATCATCGCGGCCATTCATACAGCTAACAAGCGGTCCCGGGAAATGAGTGATGAGTTCGGTAAACTATGAATTTAGAACCGATAGTGACCTAAAGGGTAATCTTTGTATCAATATTTAGGAAAGTGCTTATGACTAACCAAATTATGATTTTTCTTATAGACACTATTTTGGGACTTTTTTCCCTGGCATTATTGCTGCGTTTTTATTTCCAGTTGTTGCGCGTGCCTTATTACAACAATATTGTACAGTTTTTGATTGCGGTGACTGATTTTGTTGTGCGGCCTGCGCGTAGACTCATTCCGGGATGGAAAGGCATGGACATGTCGACACTGGTGCTGGCATGGCTGATTGAGTGTGTTATTGTGACCAGTATTTATTTTTATCAAGGCATTGGCTTTGGAGCAAACATGATCACAGCTGTGGGGGTTATGGGATTGCTGGGCATGGTCGAAATTGTCAAGATGACGCTGTATATCGTGCTGGTTATGATTATTGTTCAGACAATTATCTCATGGATTAATCCGTATAGTCCTCTGGCGCCTTTGCTCAATACATTTACGCAACCATTTCTGTCTGTTTTCCGCCGGCGTATTCCACCTATTGCCAATGTAGACCTCTCGCCATTATTTGTGCTGATTATTATTCAACTGTTACTCATGATCGTGGCGGGTATCAATATGGAAGTCAAATCAATGCTAGATTAGTTTGCATATGTGCTGGTTTCGACATGATGATGCACATAACCTGGTGTTAACATTGCATGTGCAGCCAGGCGCAAAATGTACCGAAGCTATAGGGTTGCATGGTGATGCGCTTAAAATCAAGCTTGCCGCCGCGCCTGTTGAAGGCAAGGCTAATGCTGCATTGTTAAAATATCTGGCTGAATGTTTTGAAGTACCACAAAATCAGGTGGTGCTTAAGCATGGTGAGAAATCCAGGCGTAAAACTGTCGTGATAATACAGTCCAGACACCTGCCTGATACCCTGTTTCGATTTTAATCGCCGGAAAATATTGAATGATAAATAGGACATTCATTTTGTGGCGCGGCTAATACTATTTAATAAACCTTATGGAGTTATTTGCCAGTTTACTCAAGGATCGGGGCATGTATCGCTGAAGAATTTTATTTCATTGCCACAATTTTATCCGGCAGGCCGGCTCGATGTCGATAGCGAAGGATTGGTGCTATTAACGGATGATGGCCATTTGCAAAATAAAATAAGCCATCCCAAATATAAATTACCCAAAATCTATTGGGTTCAAGTTGAGGGTATTCCGACGCCTGGAGCACTGGGGCAGTTGTGTCAAGGAGTCACGATTAAAAATTATGTGACACAACAGGCTGAAGCCAGATTGATCGACGAGCCTGAGAATCTCTGGCCAAGAACACCCTCCGTGCGTTACCGCAAAAATATTCCTACAGCATGGCTGGAACTGGTGATCAAGGAGGGTAAAAATCGTCAGGTGCGGCGCATGACTGCTGCAGTAGGGTATCCTACATTAAGATTAATTCGATATTCAGTTGGACACTATACCTTGGGAAGTCTTGCCTGTGGTGATTGGCGACTGTTAAATGTAAGATAACAAAAAATTTAGTTTGTTGCGTTGGTTTTATTTCACTGAGGTAAAGCCTGTGGGTTGTTTGTGGTGGGATATTGAGACAAATTATTGATTATGAAGGTATTGTGGTTGAAATTTTTATTCGGTTTTTTTCTTTTACATGACGTTGAAAATTCTTGACATAAATATTAACAGTCAAGTCAATTAAGTGTTAAGATACAAAAATGTAACTTTTTTACAAATCAAGTTGGTATTGTAAGAACTAAACTAACGGTTCTAACGGTTTTTTTAAGTTCGAATAGTCGGTCTGTCGACTCGCAAAATGTTTAATCGACATAATGTGAGCATCTGAATAACCGATTATGTTTTGAAGTTTTGATTTAAGTTTATATATGCTGCTATGAATTCGTTTAAATGAATGAATTCCAAGCTTTTAGAAGGATAATCGCTATATGATTTCAGATTTTCTTAATTTAATTTCAGGTGTCTTTGATTTGCCATGGTGGGGTTATATCGTGGTAACTCTGGTCCTGACACATCTTACGATTGCCAGTATTACGATTTACTTGCATCGTCACTCGGCGCATAGAGCGTTGGAGTTGCACCCTATTCCCAGTCATTTTTTCCGCTTCTGGTTATGGCTGACAAGTGGAATGGTAACCAAGGAATGGACGGCCGTTCATCGAAAACATCATGCCAAATGTGAAACGCCTGATGACCCGCATAGCCCTATAGTTTATGGTATCAAGAAAGTCCTGTCAGAGGGCGCGGAACTGTACCGGATTGAAACGAAAAATAAGGAAACGCTGGAGCGTTATGGTTATGGTACGCCGGACGATTGGGTAGAACGCAATATTTACTCTAAACATAGTGCAAAAGGCATTGCCTTAATGCTTATCATTAATGTTGTTTTGTTTGGCCCGATCGGTTTAACGATATGGGCGATACAAATGATGTGGACGCCTCTTTTTGCTGCGGGTGTAATCAATGGTATTGGACATTACTGGGGATATCGTAATTTTCAGGCTGAAGATGCCAGCACTAATATAGTGCCTTGGGGTATTTTGATCGGCGGTGAAGAATTACATAATAACCACCATGCCTATGCAACATCAGCGCGTTTGTCCAATAAATGGTATGAATTCGATATTGGCTGGCTCTATATTCGTCTTCTGGAAATGATGGGCCTGGCGAAAGTCAAAAAGGTTGCACCTAAGCTGCGCCTTAATAAAGATAAAACACAATGCGATGTGGATACCCTGCATGCAGTTATTTCGCATCGCTACGAAGTACTGGCCAAATATTCCAAGTCACTCAAGGCGACTTTTGCCGAAGAAATAGTGCATTTGAAAGAGTTGATTGCACATCACGATATTGATAAAACAACTTTGAAACGCTGGCTTTTGGCTGATGCCAAAACATTACAGGAACATGAACGTGAGACGTTGAGCCAGGTGCTGAGTAATACGAAGACTCTGGATACAGTATATAACATGCGTGAAGAGCTAATCTCGATCTGGCAGCGTTCAACCGCATCAAAGGATGAGCTTGTGAAGCAGTTGGAAGATTGGTGTAAGCGTGCCGAAGAAAGTGGCATTGAAGTACTGCGTTCGTTCTCTCAAAGATTGCGGTGTTATGCTTAATCGCTATTTAGACTGATGAATAAAAAAACCCGTTTTATACGGGTTTTTTTATTGTATAAGCATGTATAAGAAACAAGATAAATATCTTATTTTAATTTTGTTTCCTTATATTTGACATGCTTGCGTGCAACCGGATCAAACTTTGAGATTTCTAGTTTCTCAGGATTTGCACGTTTGTTTTTGGTTGTGGTGTAAAAGTGTCCTGTACCTGCCGAAGATTCAAGTTTTATTTTATCGCGCATCGGGTCAGTTCCTTATTTCTGATTCAATATAATGAGATAAATTTAAGTAGTATTATGTGCTAAATGTTTTTGCCTTGCGAACGCATTTCAGCAACAACCACATCAATTCCTTTTTTATCGATTGTGCGCAAAGCTGCATTGGATAGGCGTAAGCTGATCCAGCGGTTTTCACTTTCCAGCCAAAATTTACGACGCTGCAGGTTTGGTAAAAAACGCCTTTTGGTCTTGTTGTTAGCATGAGACACATTATTTCCAGTCAACGGTTTTTTCCCCGTTACTTCACATACGCGTGCCATATTGGTATACCCCGAAATTACAAAACCAGCATTATATCGCGATTCCAGTTTTTTTCTCAAATATATATAATCGAGGTGAGCTGATGTGTCAGCAAGCAGATTCAAAAAATTTATAGCAGTTTGCGTTGTGATTTCAGGTTGGTTGTGGTTGTTAAATTAGATTTTGCTCGGCAAAAGATATGATTTTGTTTTTGCCGACAACGAAATGATCAAGAACTTTTATGTCTATTAAGTCAAGTGATTTTTTTAGGGTGTCTGTAAGATCTTTGTCGGCCTGACTGGGTTCTGCAACACCAGAAGGGTGGTTGTGTGCAAAAATGATTGCTGCGGCATTGTGGTGTAATGCGCGTTTGACGACTTCGCGTGGATAAACACTTGCTTGTGTTAGAGTTCCGCTAAAAAGTTCTTCGGTCGAAATCATATGATTTTTTGCATCCAGGAAGATTGCGATGAAGACCTCATGCAGTTTGTTCGTAAGGCTTAGTCGTAGGAATTCGCGGACAAGTTGTGGTGTATTCATGGCGTTTCCTTGCTCCAGTTTTTCTTCCAGGGTGCGCCGTGACATTTCAAGAACTGCTTGTAATTGTGTATATTTGGCAACGCCGATACCCGGGAAATTGCATAATGATGACTGGTCTGCAGAAAAAAGGCTGGTAAGGCTGCCAAAATGAGTGAGTAGAGTTCTGGCCAGTTCAACGGCACTTTTGCCGGCGGTGCCTGTACGCAGGAAAATAGCGAGTAATTCCGTATCAGACAAGTTCTTTGCGCCTATTTTCAAAAGCTTTTCGCGAGGGCGTTCGGCGACTGGCCAATCTGTGATTGCCATAAAGATCAATTTTAAGTTTAGGGGGTGTTTTGTTTTACGGCATTACCCTTATTTGATTGAGTTGGATTGTGAATATTATGATGTGTGCCGGTCTTCCAAAGGCTGATAAAGTTCGATATTGATCTGCCTTGTACTTAAAGAAAAGGATTTCTCTAATCTCGATGAAAAAAAAAGACAATATGCATTCTTTTTCAGGAAAACGTCTGTTGCTCGGGGTAACTGGAGGCGTGGCGGCATACAAAGCAGCTGAGCTTGCCCGATTGCTGACACAGGAAGGATGCGTTGTACAGACTGTAATGACTGAATCTGCATGCCGCTTTGTTGGTCCGGTTACTTTCCAGTCATTGACTGGACAGTCCGTTTTTACCGAATTATGGGAAACGAATGCGGCAAGTAATATGGCGCATATTTACCTATCCAGAAGCGTTGATATGATATTAATTGCCCCGGCAAGTGCGGATTTTATCGCCAAACTGGCCTGTGGTCTGGCGAACGACCTGTTAACGACGCTATGTCTGGCACGTGATTGTCCGTTGATGATCGCGCCTGCAATGAATCGGCAGATGTGGGAAAATCCGGCAACGCAGCGTAATATTGATTGTCTGAAAAGAGACGGTGTGTTGATTCTTGGTCCGGCAAACGGAGGGCAAGCCTGTGGCGAAATAGGCATGGGACGCATGCTTGAGGCAGCAGAATTGTTGGCGATTGTTAAAGCAAAATTATGTACTGACTTTGCCAACTTGTTAAACGGTAAGAATGTTTTAATAACGGCAGGGCCGACTTATGAAGCCATCGATGCAGTACGCGGTATTACCAATATCAGTTCGGGTAAGATGGGGTACGCCATTGCGCAGGCTGCTGTGGAAGCGGGCGCAAATGTTAAGTTGATATCAGGTCCGACCAGTTTGCATCCACCCGCTGCAGCAGTCTTGGTAAATGTGTTGAGCGCGCAGGAAATGATGAAGGCAGTTAACGAAGAAATTGGCGGTACGGATATTTTTATCAGTGTTGCCGCTGTGGCAGATTACCGTGCTGCAGTGGTCAGTCCAAAAAAACTGAAAAAATCCGATCAAAAATGGATGCTTGAACTGGTGTCGAATCCGGATATTCTGCAATATGTTAGCCATTTGCCGGAACCACCATTTTGTGTCGGTTTTGCCGCGGAAACAGATAATCTGGAGAAGAATGCGGCGCTTAAGCGTCAGAGAAAGAAATTGCCGTTACTGGTTGCCAATCGGGCGCAAGAAGCAATGGGGACAGATGAAACCGCATTGATACTGTTCGATGATGCCGGCAAGCATGTTCTTAAGAAAGCATCCAAATATCTTCAGGCGAAGCAATTGATCAGACATATTGCTTTATTATACGAACAACAGAACGGTAATTAATCAGGCAATGATATGACAACTATAGATGTAAAAATACTGGATAAACGTTTACACGAACAACTGCCGTCGTATGCGACACCGGGTTCCGCTGGACTGGATTTGAGAGCTTGTATCGATCAAACTGAAACAATTGAAGTAGGGCAGACAATTTTGATTCCAAGTGGTATTGCGATACATATTGCAAACCCCGGATTGGCGGCAATGGTGTTACCACGTTCTGGGTTGGGACATAAGCATGGCATCGTTTTAGGAAATCTGGTCGGTCTTATTGATTCCGATTACCAAGGCCAGATCTTTGTGTCCTGCTGGAACCGGGGGCAGGCATCTTTTGAATTAAATCCGATGGAACGTATTGCACAACTGATTGTGGTGCCTGTTGTGCAGGTTGATTTTAACGTTGTGGAAAATTTTGATGAAAGTCTGCGTGGAGAAAACGGTTTCGGAAGTACCGGTAAGCATTAATGTTAAGTTCGTCACGTCTAAAAACGTTAATCCATTATTTTTTTATTTGCTTCATGATGCATCCCATGTATGTGGATGCATTAGATTTACCAACGATTCCTTTACAAATATCCCATCATATGCTGTTAGCAGAGGTGGCAAATACGCGAAATTCCCGAGAACAGGGACTGATGTTTCGTAAGGTGCTCGCTGAAAATACAGGGATGTTATTTGTGTTTCCAAAGAGTGCCTACTATGGCATGTGGATGAAAAACACGGTGATTCCGTTAAGTGTAGCTTTTATTGATGAAAAGGGCGTTATCATTAATATTGCTGATATGCAGCCTCATTCCCTCACAGCACATTATTCTGCCGGGCCGGCGAAATACGCGCTGGAAATGAACGTCGGCTGGTTTGCAAGCAGGGGAATCAGTATAGGCAGTCAGATTGTCGGACTTGAGCATGTGCCTGCGGCATATTAACGCATGCGCGGAAACATTCCTTTTAGTCCGCGCATCATTTTTGACATGCCGCCCTTATTCATCATTTTCATCATTTTTCTTGCCTGTTCAAATTGAGAAAGAAGGCGGTTTACTTCTTGAACTGTCACACCTGCACCCGCTGCAATACGCCTTTTACGCGAAGCCTTGAGAATATCCGGCTTAACGCGTTCTTGTTGTGTCATCGAATTTATGATGGCTTCGGTGCGGTTGATTACTTTATCATCCACATTCACGTTTTGTGCGGCCTGACTCAACTGGGCAGGCAATTTGTCCAGCATTGCACTCATACCTCCCATTTTTTTCATTTGTTGAAATTGTGCTTTAAAGTCATTCAAATCAAAACCCTTGCCTGATTTGACCTTTTGCATCAGTTTTTTTGCTTCACGTTCATCAGTGCTGCGCTGGGCCTCTTCAATTAGACCAAGAACATCACCCATGCCCAGAATGCGCGATGCCATGCGATCAGGATGAAATGCTTCCAGGCCGGTTAATTTTTCCGCAACACCTGTAAATTTAATGGGTTTTCCAGTGATATGCTTGACGGACAAAGCGGCGCCGCCTCGCGCATCACCGTCCAACTTGGTTAAAATAACGCCCGTAAGCGGTAAAGCTTCCGAAAAAGCTTTTGCAGTATTCACGGCATCCTGGCCTTGCATGGCGTCAACGACAAAAAGGGTCTCAATCGGTTTGAGCAGTGTTTCGAGTTCACTGATTTCCTTCATCATCGCTTCATCAATACCCAACCTGCCCGCAGTATCGACAATCAAAACATCATGATGATGTTTACGCGCATAATCTAGTGCGGTTGTTCCGATTTCTCCGGGTTGTTGTCCTTCCTGAACCGGGAAAAAATCGGCTCCGGATTGAGTCGCCAGTAATTCCAATTGATGAATAGCCGCAGGGCGATAAATGTCACAGGAAACCAGCAAAACCTTTTTCTTTTTTTGTTCGATGAGCCATTTGGCAAGTTTTCCACTGCTGGTTGTTTTTCCGGCGCCCTGTAAACCCGCCATTAGAATAACAGCGGGGGGTGTTGTAGAAAGATTGAGGCTTTCTATTTCACCACCCATGATGGCAATGAGTTCCTGGTGTACAACACCTACAAAAGCTTGCCCGGGTGTCAAACTGCCCATGACTTCGTGACCGATAGCTTTTTCTTTGACGCGCGCAATAAATTCTTTTACAACAGGTAGGGCAACATCTGCTTCAAGCAGAGCCAGACGAACTTCACGCAATGCCTTTTGAATATTGCTTTCAGTGAGTCTTGCCTCACCTTTAAGCGTTTTGATGACATCAGAAAGTCGGCCTGTTAGATTCTCAAACATACTAGAAACCTCAGTAAATAAATGGATACGGATATTGAAATTGTTTTTTTGTCAAAATTCACGAAATATGCAGATGAAAACTATGAATTTGTAAAAGTGCCATGTAGACTTAGCAGTTGTCCCTATTTTTAAGATCATATCGATGATTGACATTTTAACTTATCTTGCGGCTTTTTTGCTTTATATCCTGGTGGGTTTGTTAATATGGCGTAATCTTCACGAGCAGCCCCAGCTACTAAAGAAAAAAGAAGATAATAGTGCAGTTACTGTACATTACATTCACTACGCCATGCTTGCGCCATTGATGTTGCACGCTTTGGCGCTTTATCAGTCTATTCTTGCTGGAACAGGATTGAATCTGGGGGTCGGTAGCGCTGTTTCATTGATTGTTTGGCTAACAGCATTTATTTATTGGTTCTCAGGGTTTTTTAGCCGTTATCAGGGGTTGCAATCTTTGCTCGCGCCGATTGCAGCGGCTGCCGCGATAGCAGTGTTGCTGCCATTGGTTTTTCCTTCGTTAAAACCACTGGAAAATACCGAATTACCAGCGTTTAAGGCGCATCTGATTGTTGCGATGTCGGCATATAGCCTTTTAACGATTGCGGCTTTGCATGCGGTGTTAATGACGGTTGTTGAGTATCAGTTACATCATCCGGCTGCACACTCATTATTGACCAATTTGCCGCCATTGCTGGCGATGGAAAAGCTGCTGTTTGGTATTATTTCGGTAGGGTTCGTACTGTTGACATTAACGTTGCTTAGTGGCGTCGTATTTTCCAAGGAAGTTTTTGGTCAGCCGCTGACATTTTCGCATAAGACATTGTTTGGTTTTATTTCATGGGGAACTTTCGCGGCCTTATTGATAGGACGACAATTCTACGGTTGGCGCGGCAGGATTGCAATACGCTGGACATTGGTTGGATTCGTTATGCTGCTACTTGCCTATATCGGTAGTAAATTTGTTTTGGAAATAATATTGAGTTAATTCTAAAGATCGACGAGAACGCTAACCGAATGATCAACGATAGCGCCGAGTTTTGTGAGCTTGTCAGTGTACATGGTAAGGTGCGCCTTATTGCAGGAATAGTCGCTTTATCGCCAAAAGGCACAACACAGCTCATGGATGAAAAACTTATCCACATGGTCTACCTTGGTGCTGTGCATCCGCTTAAAGTACTTGAAAAGGGAATGATTATTTATGCATACTATACCTTATTGCATAACGCTGCGGAATGCTATACCCGACAATGTCATATGGATAGAATAGTAGAATGTAAATCCAGAAGAATGGCTTGTTGAAGCTACAGCATAAGACAGCAGGAAGAAAGGCTTATGAGGTTTGGTTTCTTGATAGATCGCTTTAGATGATTTCTAATTCAATCAGTTGTTCAATATCTATCTGGCTTCCAAGTTGGCGCAATTTTGTTGTTCATCTTTTTAAGTGATTTGCTATGAACGTGTTCATCCAACAAGTTGTCACCCCTCTATATGTTCTTTTCACCTCAAATTTTGGCGATCACATTATATATTTTTCAATATAAACATTGGAATGGTTGATTTTCAAATCTAAATTTGAAACAAAAAGGTAGATATGCAAACAATAAAAAGCTTACGATCAATAAATTGCATGCTCGTTATGACAAGTGTATTTCTGTCCGGCTGCGTAACTATGGAAGAGTCGCCTGCGATTGAGCCAATTCAGGATGTAGATAAGATTCCAATTTATATCCATCAACAGCAGATTGAAAGCATGCAAAGAAAAATTGAACAATTGGAACAGCAGCTGGTGGAACAGAGTGCGCTGATTAAGCAAAAGCGTGTTCGCGAGCAAGATCAAGCACAACTTATTCAGGCGACAAGTAAAGAAATCGCACATACCCAGGTCAAGTTGCATCGTTTGGCAACAAAACCCAGTTCAGCTTCTTTAATCTCGGAAGCTGAAGTCGCTTTAGCTTATAACGAGCAGCAGTCGACTTTGCCAGCTGATCAGGAACTCCATGCGCAAGCACAGAGATTGCTGGCAATGGCTGTTACGAATTATCAGCGTGATGACTACCCCACAGCGACATATTATGCTTCACAGGCACTCGAATTTATCAATATGATTTCTGACTCGGAACGTGAGCAACCTAATCGAACAACGATAAGATTTAACACGCCAATTATGTTGCAGACAACTACTGATGCGAACTTGCGCCGTGAACCCGGCAGACATTCATTAATTATCGATTTGCTGCAAAAAGGAACAGTTTTAACTGCAAATGCCTATCAGGGGAATTGGTTGATGGTTCAAACAGATAAAAATACCCAAGGATGGGTATTTAATTCGCTGATTGAAATTCTGGAAGTTGACAGGCCGTAGCGCATAACTTCCATATTATTTGCAATTTTGTCCAAAATGAACATGCCCAGAAAAACTTTGTGACGACAATAACATACGATGTAATTGTGGATAAGTCGATACTTCAAATTGTCTTATCGATAGTATTCTGAATACTAGGGAAAGAAAATGGGTTTCTCTAAAAGCAATACAGGTAGGTTGTTTGCGCCTGTTTAATTTTATTTTCTTTGTGTTTCTTATGCGTTTTGTTAAAGCTGAAATGAATTGCAGCATCCTGCTAAAGATTTAAGCAGTTTTTACGATTAACAATGTCCAGAGTATGGGATTGGCTGATTTGGAAATGATTTTTTGAGATGACAGACAATCTAGTTAATTCAGAATTTAGGATATTGAAATGAAAGTTTTGGAAGCGCATGATAGGCAGGAAATTAATACAAACCTTAGAAAAACACTACAGCAGACTGAATTGATTCCGCCGCTGCCCGAAACGGCTCAGAAAATCTTAGTATTACGCAACAAACCGGATGCCAACCTAGAAGAATTGGTGCAATTAATAGAGGAAGATCCCTCTCTGGCGGCTTTTGTTATGAAATATGCACGAATGGCAATTTTCGGCTATGGTGAACGTATAACTTCAGTTACGCATGCTGTTTCGCTGGTACTTGGTTATGCAACCGCGTTAAATGTTGCTTTGGGTGTTGCGTCATCTGGCAGTCTAAAAATTCCAAATTATGGTCCGCTTGGGCGTGTTCGTCTTTGGAGTGAAGCATTGCAATGTGCCCAATTATGCCGAGAACTCAGTAGATGCATGGCAAAAACACACGGTGTTAATTCTGGTCTTGCTTATCTGGGGGGATTGCTTCATAACTTTGGTTATCTGCTATTTGCACATTTTTGTCCTAAAGAATTTTCAAGTCTGAATGCGATGATTACCCATGAATCTAAACAGGATATCAGGGCGCTTGAAATACAGAATTTCGGTATTACCCATGACCTAATTGGTTTGTATCTGTTGAAAGCCTGGGATTTGCCGGAAGAAGTCGTCATGATGGCAGCCAAGCATCATTTCCCGGATTGTGCAGGTAAACATGCAATTTATGTAAAACTGGTTGCAACTGCAAATCGTTTGTTACAAAAATATGGTGTGTCTGATTCTTGTCCGCATATTGAAACATCCGTATTGTTGACAGATCTTGGTGTCAGTGAATCTGACGCAGAATCGGAGTTACAGAATGTACTTGAATGCCAAGGTGAGTTGAATGAATTGGCTCGTGGGCTTATGGCCTAAGGAATAACTGGTTAATTCCTCGGGAATTTGCTAGCTATGCGTTGTCTAGCCTCCACCGATAATTCTAATTTTTGGTTGGCGGTCAAGCTGAGTGATGCTTTGCGTAAAAATTCAAGTTGATGCGTAAAATTTTTGCAGTTGCTACACATCAACAAGTGTGTTTTAAGTGCAATATTTTTCCAGAATGGCAGTTTTTCATCCATTGCCCTTGAAGCCAATAGACTGGCTTTTTTACAATTCAACATACTTTTTTCTAATAATCAGTCAATCCAGTTTGTTTTTAGACATTTAATCAAGGATAATCGTGCACGATGCAATAAAACCCATCCATTTGTCGGTGTGAGTGAAAAACACTTACAAATTTCATCATTACTCATGCCATGAATTTCTTTGGCAAGAAAAACTTCTGCATATCGGGGTTTTAAACCGGATAAACAATTCTGGAATATTGTCCAGAATTGTTTTTGCTGGAAGACAGACTCGGGATTTGGAAATACCTCAGGTTTATCTTTCCAGCTGGAATGGGTTCTAAAGAAATTGTCTAAAAAATTATCTCCATCATCGGCCAAGTCTTCAAGTGCCACATATCGTCCTTGCTTGCGATAGTAATCAATAAGTTTGTGCTTGAGAATGCCAATCAGCCAGGTTCGAACGGTCGATTGATGGGAAAAACTGTTTTTTGCGGTTAGCGCCGCAAGCAGTGTTTCTTGAACCAGATCTTCTGCAATATGTTGATCTTTCACGCTTGACAATGCGTAGCTGTACAAATAATTGCCATGTTCATTCAACCAGGTATGCGGATTCAGTTCATCATTTGGTGTTTTCATATATTCAAGAGAATGCCAAAATAAATTGACGAGTTAAAATTGTTACCGGGAGTATTTGGAAAAAGATTTAAGGGCATCTCTAAAAATCCATACTTCGTTACAATACTTCGTTGTTTACAAAAAATATTTCCTTACATATCAATCATATGCTGTGTCAAAATTTTTTGTTCTCGCCTCGTCTTGTTTAAAACTCTGAATTTTTAGAGGTGCCCTTAAATTATATTGATTAGTTTTGTTTTGTTGATAGCGAAAAATTTCGTCATTGAAATTCCACAGCTTGGTCAAATCAAATTTGATACAGGTACAATTGTATTTCATTTTCTTAGTCGAAAAGTCTTGAAAAGGTTAAATCAGTGATGGCGATGCCTTCCTTGTAAACTGCGTAGCACATGAGTCATCTGATGTTCATTGCCTTTACAGATCCATGGTTGCCGATGTAAACGCCCGTTAAAGCATTATTTCCCAGAGCACAGCGGATAAAATTAATGATTGTGTCGATTACAAAATCTGGATTATCAGTGGTTGGGAAATGACCAGCACGTAGGATGTAGGTGATCTGTACATCATGGACGCCCCATCACATGTGTTACCCGCTGTGTTTTCGCAGCGGAAATCATACTGTCATATTCACTTCACATAATCAATGTTGGCACGTAATTTTCTGGGATTTCACGCCATTGGGGTTGTGCAAAGGATAATGAGGCAATAATAAAGCTGGGCTTAGAATCGCTTCGAGATCTGATAATATGCACGATTATGTAACTTTAAACGCATTGTTGTCGAACGAACGACATCGGTTTTCACTTCATTCGAACCAGTGCGCGAAGATTGCTAAAGTTTAGTATAAGCAAGCAAGTCTGATACAAGTTTATGAAATTCTTCCCTGGGATCGGTTTCATTAGCTTTAGAAGGATTGCCTGTACCTGATGCATCACTTGCTGCACATTTTTCATCAGTGATATTGCGACAGAAATCGTTATATTTGTTCCATGCGATGTTGTAGTCACGCAGTTGATCCTGAGGAATAAAAATTTTTAGCACCTCGAAATTATGATGCATTTCAGGTAAACGGGAGCAAAGGTAGCGATTAATATTCTCCGGCCAGCGAATATGTTTCGGGTACATGCTGGCTAATTCTGTTTCGATCGTTTGACGAAAACATTCGATCGCTTCTTCGCGGCGTTTTCGATTGACAACATCTACCGCTAAAGCGACTATTCCTATAAACCCAAACAATAAAAAGGGCCAGAGTGGTACATTCTCCAAGTATTTGGAAATTTGTCCTAAATATTCTTCCAAGGTAACCTCACATTAAACTTAATGAATATGCGAATTGAATAAATTGTTGATATTTTGATTTTTTGTTTGATTGTCTTTTATTCAATGCACTGATTAATTGCAGAATCTTGCCATAGTCAAGACCATGTATCAATATAATTGAATCTAACGTACTAAAAAATCATGGTGTAAACCCAAATTATCTCGTGTAGCTAAACTATTACAGATTGAGTCTGAGCTAACCCGGGTTGTGGTTGACCATGCCATGTAGCAGAAGGAGCACCGGTTACATGAAGGCGTAGACAAACTGGGTAAACAAGGTGGAAGTTTGATTTGGCATTCTATTCTACAAAACATTGAAAATAAAAGTTTTGGTTCAGAATAGAAATATGCGATCCGGAGATTTATTGAACGCCATAACAAGAATGTGCAACCATTTAAGTAATACCGCATGGAAAGTAAGGGGAAGTCAAATAAATTACTTCATCTAAATAGTGCATTTATGAATTTATGCATTAAGCGGTGATCAAAGCTATTGATTTTCAATTCTTACCGTACTGAATTTGATGTTGTAATTTGTGTGAGAACGCTAAACCAGATGCCATGGAATTTAACAAACTTCTTGACAGTGTTAAGGTGACTGAGTAGTCTAGGGGAGCGAAGGAAGGTAGGGCAAGTGCGTTGAATTGGGGTTCGGATACTGGAAGGGAATTTGCATATTTATGCGTGGGATTGGGAGGTATGCGCGAGGTATGTTGGGTATTTGGAAGCGCAATTGTTGCACTGAAGAGAAGAAGAAAGAAGTAAAAATAAAACTGGAAATAACAGAAAGACAAAGGAGAGAGAGATGATTTCCAAGGTATGGCTAAGATTGGTCATGTTTGTAAGTGCATTTGCGCTGGCGGGTGCGGTACAGGCGATACCAAGTGTTCCTGACGTGACGTATGAAGCACTGGGTATAGACAGAGGTGCGAGTCCGAAGGAGTTGCATGAAGCATTGGTGAAGCGTTATAAGGATCCTGAGCAAGGCGCGGGCAAGGGCACGATGGGTGATTACTGGGAGCCGATTCCGTTGAGCAGATACATGGATCCTGCGACATTTTATGAGCCGCCGACCTCGATGAGAGACAAAGCGGATCGTAAAGAGTGTGTGGAATGTCACTCGGACGAATCGCCGGTATGGGTCAACGCATGGAAGAAGAGTACCCATGCGAATCTGGACAAAGTGCGTGCATTAAAGCCAAGCGATCCGACATTTTACAAGAAAGGCAAGCTTGAAGACGTAGAGAAGAATCTGCGTTCGATGGGTTACCTGAAGGAAGGCGAGCAGCTGAAGGAAGTGAGTTGTATAGATTGCCATGCTGGGATCAACGAGCAGGGCAAGATAGATCACAGCAAAGACCTGATCATGCCGACGGCGGATGTATGCGGCAAATGTCACTTGCAGGAATTTGCGGAACGCGAATCAGAGCGTGACACGCTGATCTGGCCGAACGGACAGTGGCCAGATGGACGTCCATCGCATGCGCTGGACTACAAGGCGAACGTAGAGACCACGGTATGGGCGGCGATGCCACAACGTGAAGTAGCCGAAGGCTGTACCATGTGTCACATGAACCAGAACAAATGCGACACCTGTCATACCCGTCATGAATTCTCAGCGGCGGAATCTCGTAAGCCGGAAGCCTGCGCGACCTGTCACAGTGGTGTAGACCACAACAACTGGGAAGCGTATTCCATGTCCAAGCACGGCAAGATGGTAGCGATGCTGGGCAATAGCTGGAACTGGGAAGTTCAACTCTCGGATGCATACAGCAAAGGTGGCCAGACAGCACCGACCTGTGCGGGCTGTCACATGGAATTTGAAGGCGAATACGCGCACAACATGGTGAGAAAGATTCGCTGGGCGAACTATCCATTTGTACCTGGGATAGCAGAGAACATCAACAGCGAATGGTCAGAAGAGAGACTGGATGCATGGGTAGTAACCTGTACTCAGTGTCACTCAGAGCGTTTTGCACGTTCGTATCTGGATCTGATGGACAAAGGCACCTTGCAAGGTCTGGCGAAATACCAGGATGCACATGCAGTAGTCGAGAAGCTGTACAACGAAGGTTTGCTGGCAGGACAGAAGACCAACCGTCCGAATCCACCGGCACCGGAGAAACCGGGATTCATGATCTTCACGCAATTATTCTGGTCGCAAGACAACAACCCGGCCTCGATGGAGTTGAAAGTGCTCGAGATGGGTGAAAACGACCTGGCTAAAATGCACGTTGGTCTTGCACACGTCAATCCAGGCGGTTGGACCTACACCGAAGGCTGGGGACCGATGAACCGGGCGTACGTTGAAGTACAAGACGAAAACTTCCGGATTCGGGAAATGGTCGCGTTAAAAGAACGTGTTGCCAAACTCGAAGGCAAACGCACCAGCTTACTGGATCTGGACGGTACAGCAGAGAAAATCTCGTTGGGCGGTTTAGGTGGCGGCATGCTGCTGGCAGGCACATTAGCCTTGGCAGGATGGCGTAAACGTAAGCAAAGCGAAGCTTGATACCCGCAGAGACGACCGGCCGCGACACGCAAGTGAAGCGGTCGGGGGATAAACTACTCCCGTCATTAGGCATACTCCTGGTGACGGGAGGTTTGGTTTTTCTGGGGTGGTTTGCGTACTTATGGTTTGAACCGGTAGCGGCACCGTATCAGTACCAGAAGCAATCCTCAGGGAATCCGCAGCAGTATCCCGAATTGGAACTGGATGCGTGGCCTGAACTTGAAATCAGCCGGTATGACGTCATCGTTCCGGATGTTGAAAAGCCCATAGCGCAGGCAACAGTAGCGCAACGGGACGGCGCAGCGCCGGTGCTGGTCAAATGGGAGAACCACAGCAAAGAAACCCTGCACGCATTAGACTGGAAATCATCCGAACTGAGTGCGCTGGCCAAAGCCATTGGCCAATACGCAGAAAAAGATGCGCTCATCTTAGCCTGGTGGGACATCTCGCAACAGATCAACCTGTTGAGCGGACACGAAACCCTGTTCACCAGCCACCTGAACGAACCTTTAATCATACCGCAGCACTGGTATGAATATATGGACGCCATAGATGCGTATGAACAGGCGTTCTGGCAAAGCAAACCCAGCCAAAGCGAACTGGAGCAATTCGAGCGATTTAGCCGGGCGCTGACAGCCAAAGCGGAAGAAGGCGTAGCCCAACTTCGCAGCCTCGTTGGAACGGACCGGGAAGCCTACATCATCGTTCATGTTACAGACCTGTATAAACTGGGTCTCATGTACCCGGATAAAATTGGCGTTGCCTACCAGAACTTTCCAATGACGGGCAACATCCATGGCATGATCAACCACATGAAAGTACAACTCAAGGAAAACGACTTTGACACCTATACCCTGCAATCGATAACCGATACGCAAATCAGAGTCTACTTTCTGAGCGACGCACAAAGCAGTGAAACCCTGCTGGCGCGAATGCTGCCGTTCACAGACAAAGACGCGCCGATGGAACTGGAAGCACTGCAACTGGTATACCAGCAGGGCGGTTACTGGGTATACAAAATTCCGGGCAACGAAAGCGATGGATTGATACAATAAAGACAGCGTAGACAGAGACAGCTAAAATAAGCAACAACAAGAACAAAAAAAGCACGCGGCATCCATATAAGCATTTACACAAACGGGTGATCGCGTACAATACGCGGCTTAAGAACTTGAAATAAGAAAAGTACAAGGAGGAAGGATGAAACACCCAATAACGTACGTACTGGCTATACTCGCGACATTTGTGTTTTTCACGGGGACAGCGGTAGCGGATTTTGAGGGGCGGCAGAAATGCAGCTCATGCCACAAATCACAAGGTAAATCATGGCGCGAGACAGCGCATGCCAAAGCGATGGAATCGCTGAAGGCAGGCGAGCGCAAGGAAGCGAAAGAAAAAGCAGGCCTTGACCCAGACAAGGACTACACCAAAGACAAAGACTGCGTAGGCTGCCATGTTGATGGCTGGGAGCAGAGAGGAGGATACACCATAGAGCGGCCGAGACGTCAACTGGCGGCAGTAGGGTGTGAATCCTGCCATGGTGCTGGCAAAAGATACAGGGGCGATCACCGAAAAGGCGGGCAGCAATTTGAAAGAACAGGCAGGACCACCGAGCGCAAGCGACTGGCGGACAGAGGTCAGGACTTTCATTTTGAAGAAGCGTGTGCGGGGTGTCACCTGAACTATGAAGGTTCGGGCTGGAAAGGCACGAAAGCACCCTATACGCCATTCACACCAGAAGTTGATGAGAAATACCGGTTTGACTTTGACAAAATGGTAAAAGACGACAGTGCGATGCATGCGCACTACAAACTGGATGGTGCATTTGTCGGCGAACCGAAATTCAAGTTTCACGATGAATTCCAGGCCAACGCCCAAGAGGGTGAGAAAGGCGACGAAGACGACGATGACGATGATGATTAACAGGAGACCTGAATGACTGCATTACAAAAAGGAGCGATAGGCACCCTGTTAACGGGGGCGTTACTGGGGATCGTTCTGGTGGGTATAGTATTTGGCGGAGAGGCGGCGTTATCGACAGAAGAATTCTGTACGAGCTGTCACTCGATGACGTATACCCAGGACGAGCTGAGAGAATCGACCCACTATGGGGCATTGGGAGTCAATCCTGGGTGTAAGGACTGTCATATACCGCAGGGATTCAAGAACTTTCATTTGGCGGTTTATACTCATGTAGTAGATGGTGCGCGGGAATTATGGCTGGAGCTGGTGAATGATTACTCGACGTTGGAGAAGTTTAACGAACGTCGGTTAATCATGGCGCATGATGCGCGGATGAACCTGAAGAAATGGGACAGTGTGACGTGTCGTGATTGTCATAAGAATCCGGATCCACCTGGAGAGGATGCACAGGCTGCGCATAAGAAGATGGAAACAGAGGGAGCGACGTGTATAGATTGTCATCAGAACCTGGTGCATGAAGAAGCCCCGATGACGGATCTTGATGCGAGTCTTGCTCAGGGCAAGATGGTATTGAAGGCCGATGAAGATGATGACTGGGATGACGACGACGATGACGATGATGACTGGGATGATGATTATTAATAGTCTTTATTTCAGGAAGGTTAGATTGATAAATATATAACATATGCAATCTTCCGGATCATTTATGAAATGCAACAACCCACATAAGCTCGGCTTTATGTGGGTTGTTGCATTTTTAATGCAGTATATTGAAAGAATAACTAGTCTAGTCAGCTATCCACTTGAATTGCTAAAGACTGCGTTATACCTGAACGACTAATTTCTGCAGAATATCCTGTGACAAGTTCACTGAACCCGGTAAGGTTAAATGGATAGAGTACTCGCAATAAATGAATCGCATGATTATTAGCTCGTGCATTTGATCAAATATAAATACGCTTGTTGATCATACATATACAAATTCATTTCGCTTACATAGTAGAAACTATGAACATGGTTTTTGCTATTGAACAATTTCCTTATAAATCCACATACAAAGAAGTCCTTCATTAAACTGTGGAAATGGAATTTTATATTATTATATTAGATAGACTAGAAAAGGTAGTTATTAAGGAGTTTTATTGATGTTATTTGAGCAACTTGGCTTATCAATCGACCTCATACGTGCTGTTGATGAAGAAGGATACAAACAACCGACACCCATACAGGAAAAAGCAATTCCAGTTATTTTGGAAGGTAAAGATGTTATGGGTGCAGCGCAAACGGGTACGGGTAAAACCGCTGGATTCACGTTGCCTATGTTGCGTCGTCTTGAAGCTTATGCAAATACCAGTATGTCTCCTGCGAGACACCCAGTCCGTGCCTTGGTTCTGGTTCCAACTCGAGAGTTAGCAATTCAGGTATTTGAAAGCATTAGAATTTTAAGCAAATACACTAACTTGAGATCTGCACTTGTATATGGTGGTGTAAATATCGATACCCAAACAGATGCCATTCGAAATGGCATTGAAATATTGGTTGCAACACCCGGTCGCCTGCTTGACCATCTTCAGCAAAAATATTTGACGCTTTCGAAGGTGGAGATTTTGATCCTGGATGAAGCCGATCGAATGCTGGATATGGGTTTTTTACCTGACATCAAAAGAATATTAAATGTACTGCCTGAAAAACGTCAGAATTTGATGTTTTCGGCTACATTTTCCAATGACATTAAAAAGCTTGCTAATCAGTTATTGAATAACCCGGTTCTGATTGAGGTAGCAAAACGTAATTCGATTAATGACATGATTACGCATGTTGTTTATGAAACCAAAACAAATCGTAAGGCAGAATTACTGGTACATTTAATTAAAGAAAAAAAATTGGATCAGGTTTTGATTTTCAATCGAACAAAATCAGGCGCGGATCGGCTAAAACAATTTCTGGATCGACAAGGAATTTTATCTGCTGTAATTCATGGCGATAAAAATCAGCTTCAGCGATGCCAGGCATTGGATGAATTTAAGCAGGATGTTATTAAAGTTTTGGTGGCAACGGATGTGGCAGCAAGAGGTCTGGATATCGAAGAATTGTCTTGCGTCATAAATTTCGAATTGCCCAATAATCCTGAAGACTATATTCATCGTATTGGTCGGACAGGACGTGCGGGCGCAAAAGGTTTTGCGATTTCATTTGTGAGCCCGGAAGAAAAGAAATTACTCATAGAGATAGAGAAATTATTAAACAAGAAAATTAAAATTGAAGAAACAGCACAATTTGATAAGGCTCAAGAGCAAAAACATAAGCCTAGAACGAGAAGCACACAAAATGATAAAAGTGTAAGCCATACGTCTTCGCAAAAGGATTATAAAAACAAAACTACTGATCAGCAGGTTGAAGTTATTTACTTTAACGGTATCCATGTTAACCGTAATAACGTAACGAAAAAGAGGGTTACCAATGATCCATTATTTACTCAACCCTATAATTCAGATGAATCGGCACTAAAATCGGAAAAACGATCTGAATTGGATCAGAAATCACAGCGCCACAGAGAAAGAAAGTATCCAATAAGACCCGTACCCGCATTATTTGCCCCACCTGTTGGCAAGTAAATATGTTGACGAGAGCGGACTCAATTTCATCCGTTTATCTACACCAACAAATTGAATTTACTTATGAAAAGGCATGGATAATGTCAGTCTGGTTAACTAATAAGATTGCTTTGATTTTTACTTCTCGTTTCAACTTGAGTAAATCAGTGCGATGAGGAGGAGGATGACAGATGGCCGGAATAATAAAAAGTTTAATTGTTCTCGCATGTACTATCCCTATATTGTGCAATTCCGTATACGCCCAGTCGGGGTTTGATGAGACGCGCGGTGAATTGCTATATTCAATTCATTGCATTTCGTGTCATGATTCTGAAATTCATTGGCGAGAAAAAAAACTGGTAACGAATTGGGATACTTTAAAAGACCAAGTTGAACGCTGGCAAGGCAATCTTGCGCTTGATTGGAATGATAACGACATCATTGATGTTACTGGGTATTTAAACCTGCAGTTTTATCATTACCCGGTGATGTTAAAGAATGGCCTGAGCGAGAATGATCGGTAGTGTAATTAACGCTAAAGACCCGCTAATAACAAATTGCGAACGTCATCCATATAGATCTTTCAGTCTATCGCAACGCACGCGCACGCGCGAAATGGCATTACAGGAAATGAACGTGGATTCTTAATGGTTAACAAACTTATAAGCTGATATCAAAATATTCAATATCGGTTTTCAGTTGTTGCGCCAGCGCTTCGAGTTGAGCAGCGGTATTCTCTCGGTCTTTGGCGATGGTGTTTTTCACCAGGATACTGAGTTTGTCGAAGTCGGAGAAGGACAAACAATTTAGCGCTTCCGGCGTAAGTTCCTGTTTGAAACGATCTACTACGCTGTCTGCAATGTTATGAATATCGTTGCTCATGTGTTCACCTTCTGTGTTAATGGGAAATTTACTGTTTGACGAGAATTATATACGTTTATGCTTGGATATTCCCAGGCGTACGCAGGTATTGTCATACTCTTCTGGGTTGAAGAAATACTCATAATTTCATCTTGCGCCGGACCGCCCAGTCAAAAAGTCTGCTACCCAGAAACCATCGTGAAATAACCGCTGTTTTGGAATCGCTTGGCAAAGCATGACGTATTGGCGGATAAACTGAATTAGCGGTTTTTAGAATAGCCTGGGCGATGATTTCCGGTCCAGGTGCTTTGGGTTCGTGAGCAAGAAGACGGGGAAGGGCATCGAGTAATTTTTGGTACGCTGATGGGTGATCAACCGATTTGAGCAGTTCAAACTCTTTTGCTGTAAATTCAGTTTTGATTAAACCTGGTGCGATGACAACAACGTTTATACCCTGTTGTATGACTTCATTGCGCACTGTTTCAGACAATGCCTCCACGGCATGCTTGGAAGCGGTATACCAGCCAAAGCCAGGGATGGAAATTCTGCCCAGAATCGATGCGATATTGATAATACATCCGGCTTTCTGTTCACGCATATGCGGCAGTACCGCCTGCATGAATCGCGCATACCCGAAAACATTGACTTCGAATTGCGCATGCGCAGCTTCCATTGAAACGCATTCTACGGCGCCAAGTTGACCATAACCGGCATTGTTGACAAGCAAGTCGATGCGACCTTTTGTTATCATGACATGATTGACTGTTTCTTTAATGGCCTCCGCATCAGTGACGTCAAGCCGAATGGGTTCAATATTTTCGGAACGTATTTCCTCAAGTCTGTCCATGCGCCGCGCCATGGCAAAGACATAGTAATTATTTTTAGCCAGTAACTCGGCAGTTGCTCTACCGATGCCACTGGATGCGCCAGTCACCAGTGCAATTTGTTGTGTCATATTGACTCTCTTATCATATGCCTACTGTCAGGATTTTGCGTATTTAAAAAAACGGTTGGCAACCGGTATGGGTAGTCCTCATTTCATTGAACAATTTTTGATTAGTTTTTCAATTGTAGTTTTGAAGGTAACATTGATGCCATGACTATACAAGCTGGTTTCACAAATGGACTGTCTGAAATTGAAAAGGCGCACGACTTTCAGACCAAACCCTGTTACGGGTAATGTAATGCAACCAGATCAACACAACATAGAGGCAGGTTTATGCTGTAACCTTGATCTGAAGATTTGAGAAATCAGCTAACACGGGTACTGAACGAAAAAGAAAGGGCTATTATCCCTGTCAGGGAATAGCCTAGAACAACCATCTGACATCGAAAATTTTTATTCTTAATCTGACATAACAGATTTATTCAATGCAACAGTTCATATCCAATTTTGCACGAATTATTCGCGAATGGCGCGAAGGAATATTGCCGCCTGTTTTTTTTACTGCGGCAGCCATAAATATTGCACTCATTGTATTTGCAGGAATCTGGAACGAAACGGCGGGACAACTGTTTGACGCGCTTTTACATGGCATTACAAAGTATTTCGACTGGTACTACATTACGGCAACTTCCTTAATGGTTGTATGTGTTTGCTGGTTGCTGTTCAGCCGGCACGGCAAACTGAAGTTGGGTGCGCAGAATGATAAACCGCAATACAGTTTTCTGTCCTGGCTGGCGATGCTATTTGCAGCCGGCATGGGCATGGGACTGGTTTTCTGGGGCGTGGCTGAACCATTACATCATTATCATGCGCCGCCAACGGCCGATCCTCAAAGCCCGGATGCCGTTGCAGAAGCGATGCGGTTTAGTTTTTTTCACTGGGGACTGCATCCATGGGCAATTTATGTCGTTTTTGGCCTCTTGATTGCGTTGAACCACTTTCGCTATGGCATGCCGCTGGCACCACGAACATTGTTATATCCATTGTTCGGCGCGCGAATTCATGGCTGGTTGGGTCATACAACAGATGCTTTCTGCACTGTCGGGACGCTAATCGGGGTGGCAACATCGCTGGGATTGGGCGCAATGCAAATCAATGCAGGGCTTAATCGAATTACTGATATCGATTACTCGGCAACGGTTCAAGTATGGATTATCACCGTAATAACAGTCGTTGCCACATATTCGACGGTCAGCGGCGTCTCTAGAGGTATTCGTTATCTGAGTATCCTGAATTGCGTACTCATGGGAGTGTTTCTGGTTTTCGTGTTCATCGCAGGGCCTACCGTTTATCAGATGGGCATATTTGTCACGGCACTATCGGATTATATGCTCCATTTTATACCGGATAGCTTGTGGCTTGACACGCGTCCGGATGCCGACTGGCAAACGCACTGGACAATATTTTACTGGGGCTGGTGGTTTTCCTGGAGTCCATTTGTCGGCATATTTATAGCGCGTATATCCAAAGGCCGGACTGTTAGGGAATTCGTCGGATATGTACTTTTGATTCCGACGTTAATCAATTTTGTCTGGTTTGCGGTATTTGGCGGGACCGGACTTTATATCGAAGAACACAACGGCGATATCGCCGATCCGGTTTTGGAAAATGTGGCAATGTCTCTGCATATCCTGCTGGAATATCTTCCCTGGACAGCAATTATGCAATGGGCTGGCTTAATTCTGGTCGTAATCTTTTTTATTACATCTTCGGATTCGGGGTCTTTTGTCGATGACATGGTGACATCCGGCGGTAATCCAAATCCTCCCGTAGCCAATCGTGTTTTCTGGGGTGTTTCCGAAGGCGCGGCTGCAGCTGTTTTGCTGATGGCCGGGGGGCTTCAGGCACTTCAGGCAGCCTCGGTGTCAGCCGGTCTGCCGCAAAGCCTGTTGTTGTTGCTTGGTTGTATGGGTCTGGTGAAAATTTTAAGGTCAGAATCCGTTAAATGACGCAAGGAACAGTTTTATTTATGACTTTCTTACAGGTGATCAGAAGCGCCAGTCCAGTTGCAGACCGACAATGTTAATATGTTCTGAAAATTTGCCAACCAGCTGATCGCCTGTGGTGCCGGTTCTGTTGACAGCTGCATCGCTGATAAATAAATGCGCATAGGCGGCATGCAAATTGATGTTTTTCAACACTGCGTATGAAATACCGGCAGTCAGCCAGTAACGATCGTTATCGGGAATTCTTGGCGATCTATATGTGGATTCGGGAACCGGCGATTCGTCATAGGCAAACCCGGTACGTAGCGTCATTTTGTTAATTATGGGCGAATAACTGACCCCAAAACCCAATCGCCAGGTATCTTTCCATTTCAAGGCCTGGACATCGTCTGACTGTGCAGATGAAAATTGTGTTCTCAATTCCTGAATATGGCTCCAACGCGTCCACATTGCGTCGGCAGTAACTGCCCAATAAGAATTCAGTTGTCGATATACGCCGAACATCACGTTGTCCGGTAGCGTAACAGAGGTTTTGGCGCGGTTATCGACAAAAAAATTATTCTGCGTCAGCAATACTGCATTATCCGGTACGGTAAAGTTTGCATCGCTGCGCACATTATGATGAACTTTTGACCGGTAACTGACACCGAGTCGTGTCTTGATGTTTGGCGCATAAAAGACGCCAATATTATAACCCACACCAACGCTGTCCCCTTTTAGTGAAACATGTCCGTCTGCCATTTGCGGCAAAAGACCTTGCCCTGCACATACGGCAGGATCTATTGCTTGTAAACAGACCGTTCCAAAATCAATGGCATTTGTAAGCTTTGACTTCAGATACTGGACATCAAAACCTGCACCGACAGATAGCGTTTCTGTTAGTTTAAAAGAAACACCTGGATTGAAATTGACTGTAACAAGTTCCGAATCAAGCGCCTGATAACGTCCTTTCCAGCCTGAGTGGTAGCTGCTCTGCATGCCAAAAGGTATATTGATTCCTAAACCGACGGCTATACGCTCGGACAAACGCTGTACATAATAAAAGTTAGGGATGAGAACTGTCTCGGGTGAATCGCCGCCGTTTCCACCTTGCAGTGGCGCACCGCCGAGTAGCGGGCTTAGCTGCGAAGCGCTGTCCTGGAATCTGGCAGACGGAATTGCAACATATCCCGAAAAAGAAAGTAATTTGCCCCGAACGTGATTCATGGCGCCAGGGTTAAAAAATACCATGCTGCCATCTTCGATGTTGGTTGGAGCGCCGGAAAAGGCGTGGCCTAACTCCTTGACGCTGTGCTCCATTACAGCAATACCAGCGGCTGAGGCCGATGATAAATAAGCACAGAACAAAATACCGGTCAGGCAATATAAACTTTGATGAAAGCAAATAAAGGTTTTATGTTTAATGATTTATCTCCAAAATCCTATTGTTAATCGGGTTATTGCGATAAAATTGTTGTTTGGACTATTAAGATTTTCTTTAAAAGATTAAACCTGTATTTTTATACAATTACTTTCTTGAGCTTAAATTAATTTTTTCTTTTTCTTGATAATTTTCTTGGATTTAAAATTTTACGCAATAAACGGGAAAGCTTCCAATGATTTAGACATCAATGAAAAATAACCCAGGGAATCCGCTCGCATCAAATCATGATAACGACTCGAGATTAGCCGTGTCAGATCATGCTGAGAAAATCCGTGTAGAACAGATCAAACTGCTTTTTCGACTAAGCAAGACGGCTTTTCTGGCTACGCCTGTTCTTGCAGTGATTCTTGTTCTGGTGCATTGGAGCCAAGTGTCCAGGCAATTATTGCTGGTCTGGTTGACAACAATTTGTTTGTTGACACTCGCAAGGTATTTTCATGTAAGAGTATATCTTGATCAAAACACACCAGATCACAAGCTCGTTAACGCTGTTCATGGTTTTTTGTTTGGCGTATTCCTGGCAGGTGTATTATGGGGTCTGGCTGGTGGTATGCTTTTTGTCAATGAGAGTCCGGTACATAAGTTATTCATGGCTTATTTACTTGGTGGAGTAGTGGCGGGCGCAATGACGACACTTTCGTCATACCGGGGTGCTTTTTTAATTTTTTCAATACCCGTGATGCTGCCGTTTACCTACCAGATTATTGCGCATGGCGGCGAAACGGATTTAGCGATGGCCTTGACGTATCTGTTATTCCTTTTATTGATGATCAAAATTTCTTCAAGAAATTTTGACATTACCAGGAATACGCTGTGTTTGCGTTTTGTCAATTCAGATTTGATTGACCGGTTGCTTGTGGCTAAAGAACAACAATTCCTGTCCAATGTGGCGTTAAAAGCCCAGATCGAAGAAAAGAAACAGGCAGAGCAGGCATTACAGGTTGCAAATGATCAGCTTGAACAGCGTGTCGTTGAGCGTACCGAGGCGTTAGTACAATCCAACGATAAACTAGAACAAGAGAAAGAGCTATTTAAAGTCACTTTGGCCAGTATTGGTGATGCGGTCATCACAACTGATTTTCTCGGTAATGTGATGTATTTGAATCCGGCTGCTGAGCAATTGACGGGAAGCAATAATGAAGCGGTAAGGGGTAATCCTTTACAGCGCGCTTTTCGGTTTATTGATATCGCTAGCCAGGAGCCATTGAAAGATTTAAACATCGATCATTTGAAGAAAAAACAGTGTGAGAGTAAAAACCGGGAATGTTTGTTGATTTGTAAAAATAATCACAAGTTTGTGATCAATTATGTCGTGGCGCTCATTCGTGACAGTAAAGAGAATGTAATCGGAACGGTACTGACTTTCCGTGATGTAACCGAGCAGCGTAAATTGACGCAGAAGCTGGCCTATCAGGCGACCCATGATGCCTTGACAAGTTTGCTCAATCGAAATGAATTTGAAAGCCGGCTTGAGCAAATTCTTAAAACCACCCGGAAGAACCACATTCACGCGTTGTTGTATCTGGACCTGGATCAATTTAAAGTGGTTAACGATACCTGTGGACATGATGCCGGTGACGAATTATTGCGGCGTGTCAGTGGATTATTGCACTCCAGGCTGCGTAACCGGGACACTTTTGCGCGTCTTGGCGGAGATGAATTCGGTATTATTCTGGAACATTGCCCACAGGAAAAAGCACTGCGCATAGCGCATATGTTGCGGGAACTGGTTCAGGATTTTCGCTTTAAGTGGCAAGACAAGATATTTACAATCGGCGTCAGCATCGGATTGTTTCCGATCGATCGAGCGAATATAAGTCCGGAAAAGGCATTGAGTGCTGCGGATAGCGCTTGTTATACTGCCAAGGACAGTGGACGTAACCGGATCCATGTTTATCAGGAGGAAGATAATCTATTATTTAAGCGGCCAGAGGAAATACACGGGTTGCCAAGTATACAAAAAGCCATCGAAGAAGACCGGTTTCTGCTTTATTATCAGCCCATAATTCCAATTTCCAATACAAATGCACAGGAAGAACATGGAGAAATTTTGCTGCGTTTACAGGATGAACAGGGTAAATTGATATCGCCCGGTGCATTTCTGCCTTCCGCAGAACGCTATCATCAAATGCAGCTGCTTGATCGCCTGGTCGTTGAACGTTCGCTTAAATTACTCAAGGCGGCTTCATGGAAGCCAAAAAAAGTGATTTATGCGATTAACTTGTCTTCGCAGTCTCTGAGTGACGAAGATTTTCTTGATTTTGTTATCGACAATATCAAAAAATATAAGGTGAATCCTGCCAGTATTTGTTTTGAAATTACTGAGAATGCCGCTTTGGCTGACATAAAGCCTGTCACACGGTTTATTTCGACGCTCAAGAAACTGGGTTGCCGTTTTTCGATGGACGATTTTGGCAGTGGCTTGTCGTCATTCGGCTATTTAAAGGGTATCCCGATTGATTACCTGAAAATAGACGGAAGGCTTGTTAAGGACATGATTGCCGACCCGATCGACCGCGCAATGGTCGAGGCGATACATCATATTGGTCATGTTATGAAACTCAAGACAATCGCTGTATGGGTCGAAAATGAAGCTACGCAGAATCTGCTGAAAGAATTGGGCGTAGATTATGTCCAAGGATACTGGCCTGCCAAACCTTATCCGATAGACGGTAAAAATGACACTATTGAAAATAAATAGTAACCTTTATCGCTGGTTTTGCTCTTTATTGTTTTCTTGAACTAATTTCCCATTCAGAAATTCCAGTATTCCTCCGGCTTCGGTATGACGAATACGCGTTATGCCGCCATTGCTGATTTTAATTCGATAAAACCCAACAGGCGCAGCGTGTACCACATGTGCAACAATGGCGCGAATCACGCCGGCATGCGTTATGATCAGACAATGCCGCCCCTGGTAATGTTGAATAGTTTCATCATAAGCGGAATCAACGCGTTTTATAAAACTTTCAAGGGGTTCTGCACCGGGTGGGCGATGTTTGACCGGGTCTTTCATGAAAGCTTGATATTCATCGATTTTGCCAATTTTAATTGCCTCATGACTCAGGCCTTCCCATATGCCAAAACCCACTTCCTTGAATCTGGGTTCAACAGAAACACCGATTTGATGCCGTTTTCCCAGCGCTTCTGCAAAAGCATGGCAACGCACGAGTGGAGAACTGATAATGTGTTGCCAATGATGATAGTTCCCTGTAGCATCCCACATTTGCTGCCAACCGCGTTCGGTGAGCGGATCATCGATCGCATGGCCGCGATACCGTCGTCCGCCCACAGGCTCACCATGTCTGATTAGATCAATAATTGTTTCTTTCATTTTCTGAAAACGATTTTTGGATGTTATTAAATTTTAGCAGCCTTTTGTTAGTTTAAACGTGATCTGAAAGTTACAGAAATTTTATGTATTTATTGAGAATTCAGGGGAACCTGATGTTTGTTGAGGTGTTCTTAAATTTTAGATGGCGAATAATAAAGTTTGGATCATTTTAAATGAGCGGTTTACGGTTGTATTAACAACACAGTCATTGTGTATGCATCTAAAGAAAAACTGGGAGATCGATATCATGAAAAAAGTAATGACAATTCTGGCGGCAGGAATTTTAGTGCTCTTTATTGGTAATCCAACTAGTGCATCGGGAGATGGCGGGGATATGGATTCGTCGGGCGGAAAAGCGGCGATGGCTGAAGCGATTGAACACGCAGAAGAAGCCAAAAGCCATAAAGCACACACTAACCATATTCGTGATCATGCAAAGGAGAGTTTGGAGTACGTCAAAAAAGCTGAAATAGCGGCAATTGAATCTGAAAATACTGCTGGAAGGGCGCATATTTCAGAGGCGATACAGCATCTGGTTGAAGCGATAAAACATGCGGATATGGGACATGCGCAAATTGCAAGCGAACACGTTACCGATGCCTTGCATGAGATGTATCAATTTATGGAAAAATAAGAAACTTCCGATACGGTCAGCTTAACGTTGTAAATATTCCAATAATTGTACCAAGGCCTTGCCGCGGTGGCTGAGTTTGTTTTTTTCATCTGAATGAAGCTCTGCTGCCGTTTTGCCTAGTTTCGGTATGAAGAAATAGGGATCATAGCCAAATCCACCTTCGCCGCGTGGCTCCATGATAATTTCGCCATGCCATAATCCTTCTGCAATAATCGGTTGAGGGTCTTCTGCATGGTGAAGCAATACCAATACACAGTAATAATATGCGCGGCGATCAGGCGCATTTTTTAAAGTTTCGACCAGTTTCTGGTTATTCTGTTGATCTGATTTGGATTCATCTGCGTAACGTGCTGAATAGACGCCAGGAGCGCCATGCAAGGCAGTTACACAGATACCCGAATCGTCGGCTAAAGTAGGCAAGCCGGTATAATGACAGGCATGTCTTGCCTTGGCCAAGGCATTTTCGATAAATGTTGGATGGGGTTCGTCAACTTCCGGGACATTGAAAACAGCTTGTGGTAACACTGTAATGTTCAAATGTTCAAGCAGCGCCTCAATTTCCCGCAATTTCCCGATGTTGCCAGTGGCAATAACGAGTTTTTTCAGTTGATTCATCGGTATTAATGTGTGCCTAAAGTCATTTTCTGAATCGATATTAATTCCTGTATGCCGGATTCTGACAGATCCAGCATTTGATTCAATTCATTGCGCGTAAAAGAGACGCCTTCTGCGGTTCCCTGTATTTCGACGATCCCGGTTTTGCCGGTCATAACCACATTCATATCGGTATCGCAGTTTGAGTCTTCCTGATAGTCGAGATCGAGTACCGGTGTTCCTTGATAAATACCGACTGAAACGGCGGCAATGTGATCAACAATCGGTGTCGTTTCGATGAGTTGCTGGTAAATCAGGTTTTCTACGGCATCATGCAAAGCAACAAAGGCGCCGGTAATGCTGGCAGTTCGCGTGCCGCCATCGGCCTGGATGACATCGCAGTCAATTTGTATAGTACGTTCGCCCAACAGAGTCAGATCAACAATTGCACGTAACGAACGGCCGATCAAGCGTTGAATTTCCATAGTCCGGCCCGATTGTTTTCCGCGTGCTGCTTCACGCTGCATTCTCTCATTTGTAGAACATGGCAGCATGCCGTATTCGGCAGTTAACCATCCTTGGTTTTTGTTTTTAAGAAAAGGCGGCACTTTTTCACTGACACTGGCCGTACAGATTACTTTTGTGTCGCCACATTCAATCAGGACCGAGCCATCGGCATGCCTGGTATAGTTGCGGGTTATTTTGACCGGGCGAATTTGCGAAGCGCTACGGTTATGGCTGCGTATCATAAGATTAAACTCAATAATTAAAAACGGTAGGCCGGTTTAGGGGGTGCGCCACTGGAGACGGTAAGCACCTCATGTCCATCCTTTGTGACCAGAATAGTATGTTCCCATTGTGCAGATAAACTATTGTCCTTGGTGGTAATTGTCCATCCGTCTGGCAAGTGACGGATAGCCGCTTTGCCTGCATTAATCATGGGTTCAATGGTAAAAATCATTCCCGGTTCGAGTTCCAGTCCGGAACCTGCTTTACCATAATGCAAAACCTGCGGGTCTTCATGAAATTTTTTTCCGATACCATGTCCACAGAATTCCCTGACGACACTATAACCCACACCTTCGGCCAGTTTTTGAATGGCATGACCAATGTCACCCAGATGATTGCCCGGCTTAACGAGATCGATGCCGCGCCACATTGCTTCACAGGTAAATTCGCATAAGCGTCTGGCCTGGATGGAGGGTTCTCCAACGTAAAACATGCGGCTTGTATCTCCATGATAATCGTCTTTGATAACGGTGACGTCGATGTTCACAATGTCGCCGTTTTTCAATTTTTTCTGGCCTGGAATACCATGACAGATTTGATTGTTAACTGAAGTGCAAATAGATTTCGGGTATGGTTGATGTCCTTTGGGTGCATAATTCAAAGGGGCTGGAATTGTTTTTTGTACATCGACCATATAATGGTGACATAGGGTATCCAGTTCTTCTGTTGTTATTCCAGGTTTGACAAAAGGTGTAATGTAATCAAGTACCTCAGAGGCCAATTTTCCCGCTACACGCATTTTTTCTATTTCTTGCGCGGTCTTAATAATTACTTTCATAGGAAATTTAAAGTGGTTAGAAGTAGTCGGTGTTAGGCGAAACGTTTATTATAAGCGTTCGCAGGTTGTGTGTACCAGTCTACTGTCTGAAAACTGAGTAATTAATTGGTGTAATTCAGTAATTTTAGTGGCGTCAGTTCCAATAAATACAAATTTTTTTTGCGCTGATTCATATTCCTCGATAGTTGTATGCGTTATTCCGCTGTCGTTCAGTTTTTTTTGCATGTCCAGAGCTGCAGCATTGTCATCGAATTCGCCAAATGAGATTGCATTTAGCCACGGCCCATTCTCTTGTATACGATGGCTGATAATGCCCATATTGCGTAATTTGTTAATTTCTCTTTCCACGGTTTGTTGATCTTCAAATGGCAAAGTATTCACACGATATTTAATGACCGAAGCCGATGAGATTAGTTTGAACGGCAATTGCAGATTCAGTTTGCCAATCGCTGTTTCGGCGAGCTGTAGCTGTTGATCCGAAAAATCACCCCATTCAGTGCAATTCACCAATGCTGGAAGCACAACAATTTTCTCAGGGTTTAACGCCGGAGAATTTGAACCCTGTTTTGGTTGGCCGAATTTGAAAAGCATCGCCATCGCAAACAAGATATTAACAATGAGCAGAAAGGAAAAAATTTTTTTCATTCGCATATTAAGTTTATAAAGGCATTTTCGCTGAATCTTGTTGTTAACACTCTTGTGCCTTGATAAAATGCTGAATTAGTTAAATGAAGAAAAAGTAACAGATTTTTGATCGCAAAAAAATACGGAATACAGAATATTATGAAAATGATTAAAAAAAGTTTGGTAATGGTAACAGTTTTTGCTTTAATACTATCAACATCGGTTTTGGTCGCTGAAGATGCAGAAACAGAAGAACAGGACACTGTCGAATCAGAAATTATTGAATCAGAGATTGTCGAGCCGGAAGCTGTCATTGGTGAACAAACAGATGTTGTTGAAAAAGAAAAGGAAATTACAGAAGCGGTAGCGGCTGGTGAGGCGCCAAAAGGACAGGAAATCGCTGCGGGTGTGTGTGCAGGATGCCATGGTCCGGATGGAAACAGCATTATCCCGACTTTTCCAAGCTTGGCAGGACAACATGCTGAATATTTGTTAAAACAGTTAGTTGAATTTAAAGCAGAGGAAGGCAAGACTGCTGTTCGTCACAGCGATGCCATGACACCTATGGTTGCTGCACTTTCAAAAGAAAACATGGAAGATCTTGCCGCGTTTTATGCCAAACAAAAAGCCACGCCGGGACAAGCAACGGGCGATGAGGATCTTCTTGAGATGGGTAGCATTCTTTATCACGGTGGTAATATAGAAAACGGCGTACCGGCATGCGCAAGCTGTCATGGACCAACGGGGAGGGGTATCCCGCCGCATTACCCTGCGTTGGCTGGACAACATGCGCTATACACAATTGCACAGCTCGATCTGTTTAACAAAGGTGAGCGCACCAATGACAATGGTGTGATGAAACAAGTAATTACACGTATGAGCGGTACGGAAAAACGCGCGGTTTCACAATATATTCAAGGTCTGCACTAGTCAATAAACTATCGTCAAGATATTTTTTTGCTAAAATAGCGGTAAAGGCGTGTGGAAAGAAAAATTCCAATCCTGCGTCATTACCGCTTTTCTTCTTTTTACCTTCTACTTGTCAACCTACACCCCGTTACCACGCGGCGAAGATATCATCTGCTGCAGATAATGTATCGTTAATTTCTTTATCTCCATGCATTGACGAAACAAACCCGGCTTCAAAAGCCGACGGCGCAAAATAAACCCCTTTATCCAGCATTGCATGAAAGAACCGGTTAAAGGCATTCTTGTCGCATGCCATGACTTCCGCAAAGCTTGCCGGAATTGTTTTGCTAAAATACAGACCAAACATGCCGCCGATGGACTGTGCACAAAAATCAATTCCATGTTTTTGCGCACTGGTTGTCAAACCATTCGTTAACTGGTGTGTTTTGTCTGCGAGACTTTTATAAAAACCGGCTTCTTGAATGAGCTTCAATGTTGTCAGTCCTGCCGCGACGGCAACGGGATTGCCTGACAATGTGCCGGCCTGGTACACAGCACCCACAGGGGCCAGACACTGCATGATTTCGCGCCGGCCGCCAAAAGCCGCCATCGGCATGCCGCCACCGATAACTTTGCCAAGCACGGTAAGGTCGGGCTTGATCTGATAGAGTCCCTGGGCACACTTTAAGCCAACGCGGAAACCCGTCATGACTTCGTCAAAAATCAATACACTGCCATACTGTGTACAAAGCGCGCGTAATGTTTTCAGGAAATCGGGTGTGGGGGCGACCAGATTCATATTGCCCGCAACCGGTTCAACGATGACTGCGGCAATTTCATTACCAAATTGTTTGAAATTTTCTTCCAATCCGGTCAAGTCGTTAAAATCCAATACGATGGTATGTCCCGCGGTTTCCTGTGGTACACCTGCAGAACTCGGATTGCCAAATGTTAATGCGCCCGAACCGGCTTTTACCAGTAAAGAATCGTCATGGCCATGATAACAGCCCTCAAACTTGACAATCTTGTTGCGGCCAGTAAATCCGCGTGCAAGACGTATTGCGCTCATTCCGGCTTCAGTGCCTGAACTGACCAGTCTGACTTGTTCGATTGAAGGAACTAAATTGCAAAGGAGCTCTGCAATTTCCAGTTCGGCTTCAGTTGGCGCGCCAAATGTCAGCCCGTTTTCTGACGTTTCTTGTACAGCCTTAACGACTTCCGGATGTGCATGGCCGAGTATTAAAGGTCCCCAGGAACCAACATAATCAATATAGGATTTTCCATCAACATCCCAGACATGGGCGCCTTTTCCGCGTTGGAAAAAAACAGGATTCCCGCCAACGGATTTAAATGCACGAACCGGCGAATTGACGCCGCCGGGAATTACTTTCTGGGATTGCTCGAATAATTGTTGGTTACGTGAAGTCATTGAATTACTCTCAAAAATTATTGTATAAATTGTTGTGAATCATTTTTAAAAAAATCTAATCAAAAAACCGAGCAAACGTTTCAGCGGTTTTGCAGGGGTCTTCGGTTTGGTAAAGCGCACTGCATATGGCGACGGCATCTACGCCGCTTTTAATCAGAGGCATGGCATTCGTAAGGTTAATACCACCGATACTGACGATGGGCACAGTCAACATTTTTTTTGCATTGTTTAAGATGCTTATGGGTGCAACAACTGCGGTCTGCTTGGTTAGAGTGGGATAAAATGCGCCAAAGGCAATATAGTCCGCACTGTTTTTTTCAGCCTGAATGGCCAGCTCAAGTGTGTTGTAACACGATGCGCCAATTATTTTATTCGCCCCAAGCAGCCTGCGTGCAGTTTTGATACCGGTATCATGCGCGCCAATATGGACGCCATCCGCGTCAATCTCTGCAGCCAGGTTCACATGATCATTGACAATCATCGGTATGCCATATGAATGGCAAAGCTGTAACAGCGATTTTGCCTGATCGTGTCGTAATGCTTTATCTGCCGCTTTGTTGCGATATTGTATCAGTCGCGCACCGCCTTTTAAAACCTGTTCAGTTCTGGCAAGCAGATCATCGGTATCGGCCATGTCAGGGGTGATTCCATACAGACCGCTAATCATATGGTTATTTAACACGGTGTGCCTCATTCGTTATCAAGCGCGTCAATCCTACCAGCCCAGAAAAGCCGGTTGGGTATATGCTGTCCCATGCCCGGCCTGAAACTGCTATCCAGGGTGCGCCAGGTATAAACCTGTCCGGAATAAACACTATCCTTGACGGTTTGTCCGTTTGCCATCGATGCGGCAATAGCAGACGCCAGCGTGCAGCCCGAACCATGGTAGCTGTGCGGTAAACGTTTCCACTCGTCGGAGCGTATCTGACCTTCGGTTGAATACAGTGCATTTGTAACCAGCGTTGTGTTTTCATGCGTGCCCGTAATTAATACATATTCACACCCCATGTCCAGAAGTCTGTATGCACATTCATCCAGAGACGGATTATCCGGACAGTCTTCACTGTCATCGTCAAAAAGCGCCAGGCGCCTGGCTTCGAGGCTGTTCGGCGTCAACAAGGTAACCTGTGGTAACAGCAAATTCCGCATGGCGTCAATCATATCCTCTGTTGCCAGTTCATCACCGCGCCCGGAAGCCAGTACTGGATCCATGATTAATGGAATTTCAGGATAATCTGATACAATTTCCGCGATGGCTGCAATAATTTCAACACTGCCTAACAGACCCAGTTTGAATGCGTGGATGGGCATATCTTCCAGTAAAGTTCTGGCCTGGTTTTCAACCCATTCAGAATCGAGCGGTAATATATCTTCTACACCGGCGGTATCCTGTACAGTAATCGCAGTGATGACAGACAGGGGATGACACCCCATACTGGCAATGGTGAGAAGATCAGCCTGGATACCAGCGCCGCCGCTAGGGTCATTGGCTGCAAATGAAAGTACATTTGGGGGTGGCTGTGACATGCATTAATACCGTAAAATAGCATTTTAACCTAAATGAGAATGTCGATCTATTATGTCTACTGAGGAAAACCAAAACTATAATCGGTACATGTGCCTAATCTGCGGTTATGTTTATGATGAAGAGAAGGGCTCGCCCGATGAGGGCATTCCTGCAGGAACACGCTGGGAAGATGTCCCGATCAACTGGACATGCCCGGAGTGCGGCGCGCGTAAAGAAGATTTTGAAATGGTGAAAATCTGATGCGAATTCTGCATACAATGTTACGCGTCGGTGATCTGGAAAAATCACTCGAATTTTATACCCAGGTGCTGGGCATGAAGCTGTTAAGGCGCAAGGACTACCCCGATGGAAAATTTACCCTGGCGTTTGTCGGTTATCAGGACGAAGCCAGCGGTACCGTGCTGGAACTGACGCATAACTGGGACACCGGCCAATACGATCTGGGTGGAGGTTTTGGCCATATCGCCATTGAAGTCGATGACGCCTATGCCGCCTGTGAAGAAACCCGCAAGCGGGGCGGGAAGGTGACGCGTGAAGCCGGACCCATGAAACACGGCACAACCGTCATTGCCTTCGTCGAAGATCCCGATGGTTATAAAATTGAATTTATTCAGAAAAAGAATCAATAATAAACGTTTTTAACCGTACATCAAAAAATTGCCGGTATTGGTTAATGTCTTTCAGAAAGCAGTATCCCGAAGTTGAATTGCATCATATGAAAGCAAGCAAGGAAATCGTTCAAATGATTTCTCGGGCCGAATCCAGGATGAAGTCTTAACGTTTTTACATTATGAAAATTATGTGCTCACCAGATTGAGCCTATCGTCCATAGTCTTAAATGGCGAATCTGAGGTAAGTGCCTAACGCCTAGTTCAGCGGCTTCGAAAACGGAGCGAGCTTTTGGGCAATGATGCCAAAGGCATGTCCAAAAACCCGCGGAGTTTGCGATGTCTGCTGGAACGACTTGTTAAGTGCGACTTTCACTGAATCTTGGCGCTCTTCGCCAAGTTATGCCGCGCACACAGCAGCTGGACGTTTTCCGCTCTCAAAGATGTGCCTCCCTTCGAATACGGCAGGATATGATCAAAGTGCAATTCATCGGTTGCACCGCATTCAACACACTTACCGCCATCTCGCTTCCACACTTCGAGCTTGATGTGAGTGGGAATAATTCTGCTGCGCTTGGCTTCCGTATCGTGTTCATCTTCCGGTGCATCATCGCTGGCTACACTCTCGACAGCCACCAGCTTGAATTTGAATACCTCGCGGGAGCCGTCAGATTCGCGCCATGAATCGATCAAATGAAAATACCCGTTATCGGACCAAATGCCTTTTTTAATTTTTTCGTACACCCTTACGATATCGGGATGCTTTAAACCGGCCTTGTGATCCTGTGCGGCCTTGTGGAATTTCCCGTTCTCAGAGAGATTACCGGACGGTAAAAACTCCGGCTGATCGATAACTTTGGGATTTCGAGCGTGCTCTGTACGTGGTTCATTATGACCTTCGTAAATGAGCACCGAACCATCTTCTTCGATACGATCTTGGTAAGGGGCGTTCGGATGGAGCGACATCAGAATTACGGAATGCCTACCTCGCAGCCGAAAGTTCATACCGCGCTGCAAGCTCGTACCTTCCCGCTGGCACATTTCGAAATAAGAAATGACGTTGCCTCTCATGGCATCTTCTTTTCAGCACTTAACTTAATATATACAACATTTTGTTAAATAATCTATCCGCAATGTCATATAACTTATTTTTATCCTAATTATCCTTCTGTATTTTCTAATAAGAACTAAAAATACAAAATAAGTCGCACACAAAATGCGACATAGACACTCATAAAAATTTGTTTTGATTGCAAGCACTTTAGTTATCCTTGTAGGTACAGAGCCTCGAGTTTGTTGGTAAAAAAGCTTTTCAATTTGGTTAATGCGTTTATCACAGGGTTGAATGGAATTACCCCTGTAACAAAAAAATCGTTGGCATCTTGTTAATATCCGGTAGTTTCTGTTTCCATTGTTTGATCGTTTTTGTGGTAATCGTTTGGTTGGCGGCAGTCAGATTAGCCGCGATGCATAAATCGGTATCGTCGCGGCAGGTTTGCACAATAAGTTCGAGTAGTCCTTGATTGCGGTACGGTGCTTCGATAAAAATCTGGGTTTGGTCATGCGTACCGGAGTGTTTCTCCAGTTCAATGATTTTTTGTACGCGTGCATGTTTTTCGATCGGTAAGTAGCCATTAAAACAGAAGCGCTGGCCGTTAAGCCCTGAGGCCATCAGCGCCAATACAATTGAAGACGGCCCGACTAAAGGGATGACGGGTATTTTTTTGTCATGCGCCAGCCGCACTAGAGCGCTGCCGGGGTCGGCGATAGCCGGACAGCCGGCTTCCGACAGCAGGCCTGTATCATGACCTGCCAACAGCGGTTGCAACAGTTTTTCCAGATCTTTTGCATGGGTATGTTCATTCAGCGTTTCAATCTGTATTTCCTGTAACGGCGCCTTGCATTCAATTTGTTTCAGGAAATGGCGTGCGGTTTTGGGGTGTTCGGCAATATAGCAGGTCAGCTGTTGAATCGATTGTCTGACCGACCTGGGGATGACCCAGTCGATATCGCAATCACTGATGGGTGTGGGAATGAGATAGAGTTTTCCAGTCATGACCATGACATCTTTAGAAATTTACTTGCTGGTTTTATTGTGCAACATTTCGGCGGCGTGTTTGCGCGTGGCTTCGGTAATTTTTACACCGCCGAGCATGCGCGCGATTTCTTCCACCCGTTCCGTTTTGCTCAGCAGGTTAATGTGACTCAAAACCTGTGAGCTGTCCTTTTGCGCAGATTTGGTGACCTGCCAATGCTGATCGCCTTTTGCTGCAACTTGGGGCAGGTGAGTAATGCACATCACCTGTCGCGCGCCACCCAATTGTTTGAGCAACTGGCCGACAATTTCTGCAACACGTCCGCCGATACCGACATCGACTTCATCGAAAATAAGCGTTGGCACGGTTCCGGTTTGGCTGGTAATGACCTGTATCGCCAGACTGATACGTGATAATTCGCCGCCTGAGGCAACTTTGGCCAGTGGTTTCAACGGCAGTCCCTTATGCGCGGCAACCTGAAATTCAATCTGTTCAAGCCCATAGGCACCGCCTAGTTCCAGCGGATTCAAGGCAACCGAAAACGAACCGCCTGCCATTGCAATCGTCTGCATCGATTCGGTTACTGCTCGGGCCATTTCCTTTCCGGCTTTTTGGCGTTTTGTGCTGAGCTTTTCTGCAAGTTTTTGATAGGTTTTCTGCGCCACATTTTCCTGCTCGATGAGTTTGTCGAGATTGCTGTCATTATCCAGTGCTTCGAGCTGGTTGTTTATCTGGGAAAGAAAGTCGGGCAAGGTTTCCGGCGTAATGCGGTATTTTCTGGCCATGCCGTGAATCATTGTTATGCGTTTATCGATTTCCTGTAGATACTGCGGGTCAAGGTCGAGCTGCTGCCGGTAATGTCTGAGTTCATAAATACTTTCCTGTACCTGAATCTGGGCGGATTCCAGTAAATCAACCACAGTCTGCAATTGACTGTCATATTCCAGCATAGTCTGTAACTGGCCCTTTACCGCATTGATCTGCGAAATGGCTGCTGCTTCATGTTCGGACAATTGTTCAATGCCTGTTTCAGTCGCTTCCAGCAGGCTGGCCAGATGTGAAAGCCGGTTATGGTCCGACTGAAGATTGGTCCATTCATCCAAAGTGAAATTGAGTTCTGAAAGTTCTAGCTTTTGCCATTCGAGCTGTGAGCGTTTTTCACTGGATTCAGCTAATTGTTTTTCAAAATCTGTTCGTTGCCGATGCAGATCCTGCCAGTGCTGGTAAGCGGTTTTTACGTTGTGTACATGTTTTCTACTGCCGGCATAAGCATCGAGCAGGTCGCGCTGCGCATCTCTATGCAGCAATGCCTGATGGGCATGCTGGCTGTGGATGGAAACCAGATATTCCCCGGCTGTACGCAATTGCTGTAGCGTAACCGTATGTCCATTGATAAATGCGCGCGAACGGCCTTTCGTATCCAGAACGCGGCGCATTAAACAGGTATCGGGATCGCCCTGCAAATCGTTCTGCTCGAGCCATTCAGCCAGATCCGGGATTAAGCCGATATCGAACAGCGCGCTGATTTCCGCGCGATCTTGCCCTTGTTGTATCTGGCCAGGGTCGCCACGATCCCCCAAAGTCAATGACAACGCATCAATCATGATGGATTTTCCGGCGCCGGTTTCGCCGGTGAGCACCGTAAAACCGGGTTGAAATTCCAACTCCATCTGATCAACGATGACAAAATGCTGAATGCTTAACAGTTTGAGCATGGTCGTGAATTCTGGTTAGTGCAATTCACTCCAGCCCAGTTTTTCGCGCAACATGCGGTAATAACTATGGTTAACAGAATGCAACAGCCGCACTGTTTTGGGAAAACGCCGAATGATGATGCGATCGGATTGCTCGAGGTCATGGTTGGAATGGCTGTCGCAATGGACGCGCGCATCCAGGGAACTGAGCATATTGACTTCCACATTGGCATCAGGCCCGACTACAATCGGACGGTTACTGAGTGTATGCGGACATACCGGTACCAGTGCAATGAGATCCAGACTCGGGTGCAAGATAGGGCCGCCCGATGACAGTGCATAGGCTGTAGAACCCGTCGGTGTGGACACGATAAGGCCGTCGGAACGTAGCGTATTGACATATTCGTTATTGATGCTGATCTGAAATTCGACCATGCCGCTGCTCATGCCCCGGTACAACACCACATCATTAAATGCCAATGCACTGAAAATGCTGCTGTCATTACGAATCACTTCTGTGTACAACAGCATGCGCCGTTCAGTGGTGTATTGTCCCTGAAGCATTTCATTGAGCGTTTCGAGCATGGTGTCAGTTGACAAATCGGTTAAAAATCCAAGCCTTCCCTGATTGATGCCAATCAGTGGCACATCATGCGATGCCAGCATGCGTGCGATATTGAGCATTGTACCGTCGCCACCCATGACAATGGCCAAATCAACCTGACGGCCAATCTCATCGAGTGTCAGGGCTTTATACGCTTCAAACGGTAGGTAAGAAGCGGTCAGATGATCGACAAACACTTCAAACTGAAGCCTGGTCAGATGTTTGGCAAGATCCAGTATAGGCGTCGCGATCTCGGAATTTTTATGTTTGCCAATCAGCGCGATCTTTTTAAATGGAAAACTCATTACCGAATCTTATGTCAATGATTAGAAGTACCATCAGGGTCAATTTAAATATTTTATTATTGTTTGATACGCTATTTGCTGGTCGCGTCTCATGATATGACCAGAAAAATTAGCATAACGTTATTGTGTAAAACAACTGTAAAATGTCGATATGCTCCAGGTCTGTTAGAAAAATTAAAAATATAAGCGACAGCTTTTAAAATATGGCTAGAAAAAAGACGTAACATACATATATTTATATGCAGTTTAGCATCTAATGAAGGGAATGAGGCAAGTGCGCTGTGTTCGAGGTATTGGAGGCAGCATTAAATGACAAAGGTTGTTGTAAAATCAGCATATGCTTAACGAAAGAGCACAAATTTTATTAAAAACATTGGTTGAATGTTATATTCATGAAGGACATCCGGTTGGTTCGCGTTCATTATCCAAGTTTTCCGGCCTGGATTTAAGTCCCGCAACGATACGCAATGTCATGGCTGATCTGGAAGAAATGGGTCTGGTTATGAGTCCGCATACTTCTGCAGGCAGAGTGCCAACCCCTAAGGGTTATCGGCTTTTTGTCGACGAATTGTTGGTTATCAACGCACTCAAGGAAGAAGAACTTCATCATCTGGAAAATCAGTTGCATCCGGATAATCCATCACGCCTGGTTAATGCGGCTTCCCAGTTGCTTTCCGAATTAACACACTTCGCCGGTGTTGTGGTCACACCCAAACGTACGGGCGCGGTATTTCGCTATATCGAATTTATGGCGTTAACGGAAAAAAGAATTCTACTGATAATTGTTACACCCGATGGCGATGTGCAAAATCGCATTATTTTTACCGACAAGCCTTATAGCCAATCCGATTTGATTGAAGCCGGTAATTTTATTAATAAACATTATGCCGGATGTACACTCGATGAAATCCGCAGCCGTATTCAGACCGAACTTAAGCAGCTCAGAGAGGATATGACCAGCCTGATGAATGCCGCGATTGAAGCGGGGGGCGATGCCGTCAATGAAAGCAGTGAGATGGTCGTGCTCGCTGGAGAACGCAAGCTTCTGGATATGCTCGATGCTTCCGAGAACCTGGCCAGCCTCAAAAAACTGTTTGAACTGTTTGAACGCAAGACAAAGTTGCTCCAGTTACTCGAACTCAGCCGCCATGCGGAAGGTGTAAAGATTTTTATTGGCGGTGAATCCGATTTTGCCGCCTTTGACGATTTCAGCGTTATTACTGCGCCGTATGAGATGGAAGGCGCGGTTGTGGGCACAGTGGGCGTGATTGGCCCGAGACGCATGGCGTATGAACGTGTTATTCCGATTGTCGATGTTACCGCGAAGCTGTTGTCAAACAGTTTGTCGCAGCAATAATATAGCCGTTCATCAAATAAATTCACCACAGGGCGTCTCTAAAAATTCATAATTCTAAACAAGACGAGGCGAGAACAAAAAATTTTGACGCAGCATATGATTGATATGTAAGGAAACATTTTTTGTAAACAACGAAGTATTGTAACGAAGGATGGATTTTTAGAGGTGCCCCACAATAAAACTGAAAAATAACACCTAATAACAATAAGGTTAAAATTCATGATCGCTGAATCTGACTACCAACATGGCACCCCAGCAAAAACAGGCGTGCTACTGATTAATCTGGGTACGCCCGATGCGCCAACGAAAGAAGCGTTGCGTCCGTATCTCAGGGAATTTCTGAGTAATCGGCGCGTTATTGAAGTGCCACGATTGATCTGGTGGCCGATACTGTATGGCGTGATTTTGCCTTTTAGGCCGAAACAATCTGCTGAAAAATATGCACTGATTTGGTCGCAGGAAGGCTCTCCGCTGAAGGTGCATACCGAACGCCAAACACAACTGCTGGCACAAGCGTTACAGGCCGACACGAATCCCGCGCCGATGGTTGAATATGCGATGAACATCGGCAATCCTTCTGTAGTCAGCGTGCTCGATAAAATGAGAAGTGCGGGGTGCGACCGTATTCTGGTCATTCCACTGTTTCCGCAATATGCTGCGAGTAGCACCGCAGCTGCGATGGACGCCGTTTTCGATGCGCTCAAACACATGCGCAATATGCCCGCTGTCCGTACCGTCAAGCAATATCATGACCATCCCGGCTATATTGCTGCTTTGGCACAGAATGTTCGTGACTACTGGAGCGAGCACGGTCGTCCCGAAAAGTTGATTATCAGCTTTCATGGTGTGCCGCGCAGAAATCTCGACAAAGGTGATCCCTATCATTGCTTTTGCCAGAAAACAGGGCGGTTACTGGCTGAAGCACTGAATTTGAACGCGGATCAGTATCAGGTCTGTTTTCAATCCCGCTTTGGCCGTGCTCAATGGTTGCAACCGTACACCGCTGAAACCCTCGAACAACTCGGCAAGGCGCATACCAATCGCGTTGACATTGTTTGTCCCGGATTTGTTTCAGATTGTCTGGAAACCCTCGAAGAAATCGCCATTGAAGGCAGGAAAATTTTTACCGAAGCCGGTGGCAAGGAATATCACTATATCCCGTGCCTGAACGAGCGCGACGACTGGATTGCCGCTTTGACCGATATCGCTAAATCCAATCTTCAAGGCTGGCTGGATCCGGAACCGTCACAGCAAGCGCTTGATCAGTCAAAGCAGCGTGCAATGGCGATAGGCGCACAAAAGTAAGCTTAAAATTCGTTTGCTTTTTTTTCAATCGCATCAATCATCATTCCCGCCACGTTAAATCCTGTCTGGTTATAAATTTCCTGCATGCCGGTCGGGCTGGTGACGTTGATTTCGGTGAGATAATTTCCGATGACATCGAGTCCGACGAGCATTAGTCCCTGGCTGGCTAATTCCGGGCCTAGGGTTGCGGCAATTTTCTTATCGTTTTCAGTTAATGACTGTGCGATACCGGTGCCGCCCGTGTTCAGGTTGCCGCGCGTTTCACCGGGTCTGGGAATGCGCGCCAAAGAATAGGGTGCGGGTTTGCCGGCAATCAATAGAATGCGTTTGTCGCCTTGAGCAATTTCAGGGATAAAACGCTGCGCCATGATGGTGCGTGTGCCGTAATGTGTCATGGTTTCAAGAATGACGTTGACGTTGTGATCCGTTTTATGCACGCGAAAAATGCCGGCGCCGCCCATGCTGTCCAGCGGCTTTAGAATAATGTCCTGGTGTTGTTGCAGAAATTCTATGATGAGCGGCTCATGACGGGTAACGAGCGTTGGCGGATTAAACTGCGGAAATTTGGTGATTGCCAGCTTTTCATTAAAATCCCGGATGCTGCGCGGGCTGTTGATAATATGCGCACCCGAATTCTCGGCCAGTTCCAAAAGGTAAGTGCTGTAGATATATTCCATGTTGAACGGCGGATCTTTACGCATCAATACGGCATCAAATGCTGTGAGCGGCATAGCGGTTTTTTCGGCGATTTGATACCAGCTGTTTTTATGTCCGTTGTTTCCGGTTAGCGTCAAATGCGATGAAAAACTGACGACGGCATCATTACGCCAGATCAGATCTTCCTGATGGATAATATAAATTTCGTGACTGCGCGTGGTCGCTTCGCGCATCATGGCATAACTGGAGTCCTTTTGTATTTTGATTGCTTCAAGTTGGTCTATGATAAAAGCCAGTTTCATGTCAGCAGCCCGGGTAAATAGTGTTAGAAATCAGTTGCCGTTTGTTGCAGTTCGAGGACGGCAGCCAGCAAAGCCAGTCTGGCGACAACGCTATAGGCATAAAAACGCAATGGCATCAGATTTTTTCGGAACGAACTGTCAGGCAACAGACAATCCAGCTCGAAGGGTAACAACACAAAATGCATGCCGGGCGCACTCAGATTTTCATCCACACTGCGGCCGGTATGTAAATGATAAAAGCCGACGACGACAAAATGATCAATCATGTATATCACCGGTTCGGCTACTGTCCGATTAATATTTTTGAAGGTGTAGACGCCTTTTTGAACCAGCACATTGGTGACGGACATGCCTTCTTTGACAACTGCCATTTTGTTGCGCCGCTTTCGGTTGAGCTGATTATTTTTACGAATGACAGGCTCCAGTAATATCGATTGCCCGTCAGGTAAGTCGAATGTCGTCGCGGTTTTGATTTCGGGCAGAAGCGATCCAATGCGCACATCCAGTCCCGCGTGTTGCATGATTGTTTTTAATGAAGCGATATTTTGTAAATAAAAAATATTTCTAGTGTGATTTTCCGGAATCAGCAAAATACTGTGCGCATCGGGACAGATTCTCACTATTGCGGTCATGGCCGCCTGTACGCAAAGCGGTATAAATTCTGTATTCAGGTAATTAAAATCGCTGTTACGCAAATCAACCGAACAGTAAAATGGAATCTTGTATTCGAACCATTTGCTGCGCAACCGATGCTCAATCTGCGGTTTTGCAGTGTTAAAACGGTTTTCCAGATCCAGAATCGGGTTATGCAAGGCTGTTGATAAATGAGGGAGCGGCATTACGTGGTAAACGGTGTGCGAGTGTCTGGATTTTGCATGTAGTATAGCATCAAGCAGGGACAATTGTATTTAACCACTAAAATCGTTATGGTTGTTGGGCTGTTTTTCGTATTGCCTTATTCCATACGTATTGCCTTATTTCATACTTGATTCGGCGATCAATAACGAATATTTTAAACAGTTTACAGAGAACGATTCAGTGGCAAAGAATGCTTGACTGAAGCGCTGAATATTATAAAGTTGCTTAATCCCGACACGATCATTCTCTAGGTAATTTCTGTTGAACATTTATTCATGACTGACGATACCCTGCAACCTATTCTTATTTTGTTAGCGATTGCCGTAATCGCCGTGGTGATTTTTCGCCTGTTGCGTTTGCCGCCCATGCTGGGGTATTTGGTTGCGGGCGTCATTATTGGACCACATGCCCTGGGATGGATACAAGAAAGCGAGGAAACGCGCCATCTTGCGGAATTTGGGATTGTCTTTCTGATGTTCAGTATTGGTCTGGAATTCAGTCTGACCAAACTGGTCACGATGAAACGCATCGTTTTCGGGTTTGGTACATCGCAGGTTGTCATCTGTATTATGCTTGTTATGGGGATCACCTGGTTTCTGGGCATGGATTGGCGCGTGGGACTGGCTTTAGGCGGCGCACTGGCAATGTCTTCAACCGCCATTGTCATCAAAATGCTGTCCGAAAGACTGGAGCTTAATACACCGCACGGTCGCCAGGTAATTGGTGTTTTATTGTTTCAGGACCTAGCCGTCATTCCATTGTTAATTATTATTCCGGCGCTTGCAATTTCTATTGACAATGAAGCCGTAGATTACGGAACGATGCTGGCAATTGCTGTGTTAAAGGCGCTTGCGGTACTTACGTTGATTCTGTTTTTTGGACAACGGCTTATGCGCCCCTGGTTTCATGTGGTAGCGCGCCAGAAATCATCCGAATTGTTTGTTTTGAATGTTTTGCTGATCACGCTGGGACTCGCCTGGTTGACTGAGCTGGCCGGGCTGTCGCTGGCGCTGGGCGCTTTTCTAGCCGGAATGCTGATATCCGAAACTGAATACCGGTATCAGGTTGAAGATGACATTAAGCCTTTTCGCGATATTTTGCTGGGTTTGTTTTTCATTACCATTGGCATGTTGCTGGATATTCAGGTCGTGATTGAAAATTTCCTGTGGGTGGCACTGATTTTGTCAGCGTTGATCGTCGTAAAAGTCGTATTAATTACCGGCCTATCGCGTCTTTTCGGCGCGGAACCCAATGTGGCGGTCAGAACGGGATTGAATCTGGCGCAAGGCGGAGAATTCGGATTTGTATTGCTTGCTCAGGCGACCATGAGTGGTTTGGTGGAAAATGCCGTCCTGCAACCGATTCTGGCCGCCATGGTACTGTCGATGTTGCTGGCGCCATTTATGATTGAGTATAGTGAGCGGGTTGTTCAGCGTTTTTACACGTCCGAGTGGTTGCAGCGCGCAATGCAGATTACTTCCATTGCTGCGCAAACAATGTCCGAACAAAATCATGTCATTATTTGCGGCTATGGACGCAGCGGGCAGAATTTGTCGCGTATTCTGGAGCAGGAGTCGGTTCCTTTTATTGCGCTCGATATTGATCCGCAGCGTATCCACGAAGCCAAGATTGCCGGGGAATCGGTGGTTTATGGTGACGCGGCGCGCAGGGAAGTTTTAATTGCTGCCGGGCTGCTTCGTGCAAGAGTGCTGATCGTCAGTTACGCGGACACGGTTTCAGCCTTGAAAATTTTAAACCATGCCCGAACGTTGCGTCCTGAATTGGCAGTTGTTGTGCGAACGCGGGACGATTCGGACATTGATCTGTTGAAGGAAGCCGGCGCAACAGAAGTTGTAGCCGAGGTGCTTGAAGGCAGCCTGATGCTGGCATCGCACGCGATGATGTTCATGGATATGTCTACAGGACGCATTTTAAGGCGTATCCGGCAAATACGTGAACAGCGGTACAACCTATTTCGTGGATTTTATTACGGTGTTACTGACGAAAGTGAAGAAGGCAACGAGCGACTGTTGCCCCGGCTGTTGACAATCACAATTATTCCCGGTGCGGCATCTGTTAATAAAACACTTGGCGAACTTGATCTGGTTGAATTTTCGGTAGAGGTGACTGCCGTCAGAAGACGAAATATCAGGGGATTATTGCCTTCCGATGAAACTCGGCTTGAAGCAGGTGATGTGGTTGTGCTCAGGGGAACTCAGGAAAATCTGGCCGCTGCAGAAATCCGGTTAATGCAGGGATAGTTTCAGCTTTTCTCCATAATCCTAATCTAAAACAGATAAATATAGCGGCGCATGTATTTTGGCTTTGAACTTGCAAGAAACCCTACTGCCAACATGTCATTTTTTAAGGGTTTTTTCTAATTTAATAAACGCTCAGACATGGACAGTTTCTTCATGAAAGTGTATAGTCTGCGTTCAACCCTTTGCTCATAAGAAAAAGGGAGGTGTTATTGTATCCAGTTCATAACAACGCTTACATTTCAGAATGGATGCAGTGACAGATAAGAAGGTGCGTACTATAAAGCGCAAATTTATCATTTATGGAGGGAGATATGATTAAAGCTGTTCAGGCAGTTGTTGGATTGGGATTGTTGTGTTTCGCTGCTACTCAAGTTGCAGTAGCTGCAACAGACATCTCAAAATTACCACGTATCAAACAAGAACTGGTGGCTCCGCCTGCAGTTCCTAAACACGATCAAGTTGTCAAAGGCGGACCAAGAGTTGTTGAAGTGCGTATGGAGACTAAAGAAGTTCTTATGGAAGTGGCTCCCGGCGCAAACGTATGGGCATTGACTTTTAACGGTTCCGTTCCTGGTCCATTGATCGTTGTGCACGAAGGCGATTATGTTGAGCTTACCTTGGTTAATCCAAAAGAAAGTACACTGGCGCATAACGTGGATTTCCATGCTGCAACAGGCGCGTTGGGTGGCGCTGGCTTGACATTGGTCCAGCCAGGTGAAGAAGTTGTTTTACGCTGGAAAGCTGTTAAGCCAGGTGTATTTGTATACCACTGTGCACCAGGTGGAACAATGATTCCTTTCCACGTTATTTCAGGTATGAGTGGTGCGATTATGGTCCTGCCACGTGATGGTCTGAAAGACGAAAAAGGAAAACCATATCGTTATGACCGTGCATTCTACATTGGCGAGCAAGATTACTATTTGCCAAACGATGGCAAGGGTAACTTCAAGAAATATGATTCACCTGCAGCTGGCATGCATGAAATGCTTGAACTCGCTAAAGGCCTGATTCCAACTCATGTTGTTTTCAACGGTGCAGTGGGTGCCATTACCGGTGATAACGCATTGTCAGCCAAAGTGGGTGAGAAAGTATTATTCGTTCACTCATCAGCTAACCGTCAATCTTATCCTCACTTGATCGGTGGTCACGCTGATCTTTACTGGGTAGGCGGTTCATTCAGCGATACTCCATTAACAAGCCAGGAAACATGGTTTATTCCAGCGGGTGCTGCAGTTGCTGCTGCATATGAATTCCATCAACCTGGTTTATATGTATACCTCAGTCATAACCTGATTGAAGCTGTACTGCTCGGTGCAGCGCTGCATATGAATGTCGAAGGTGAGTGGGATAACGACATGATGGAGCAAGTCAAAGCACCTGCATCATTTGACGCTGGCGCAGCGATGGATCACTAAGCGCTTATACAAAAAAATATTTGTTAAAGTGATGTAATCCATAAACGGCTCCAGCCATTGGTTGGAGCCGTTTTGTTTTGTTTGGGACTTGTGGTCCCTTTATTTATCATCTTGCTTTTTTATGCCCATCAAATCCCGTATTCGTACAGTCCCGCACTATCCGCATAAGGGAATCATGTTTCGTGACGTTACAACGCTGTTAAAAGATCCGATCGGTTTTCGCGCCACGATTCAGGAAATCACCAAACGCCATCAAACAAGTCAAATAGACAAGGTCGTCGGCATTGAATCACGCGGTTTTATTATTGGAGCTCCCGTTGCCTATCAACTTGAGACTGGTTTTGTGCCCATACGCAAAAAAAATAAGCTGCCCGCTGAAACGATTGGCCGAGACTATCAACTTGAGTACGGCAGCGACCGTATTGAAGTTCATGTTGATGCCATACAACGTGGCGATCGTGTGTTGCTGGTCGATGATTTGATTGCGACAGGCGGAACTGCAGAAGCCGCGGTCAGATTAATTCAGGAAATGGGCGGTGAAGTGGCTGAGTGTTGCTTTGTTATTGATTTGCCGGATGTGGGGGGTAGAAAGCGTCTCGAAAAAATGGGGTGCAAGATATTCTCACTGTGTGAATTTGAGGGTGATTAATATCGTTTCAAATCATTTATTTGTTACGAATGGCGGCCATCAATTTTTCATGAATACCGCCAAAACCACCATTACTCATGACTAAAATGTGATCGCCGGGTATTGCAACAGTTGAAATAGCATCGATTAATTGTGATAAGTCAGCATAACATTTTGCTTTATCGCCAAGTTTTGATAGTGCATTTTCAACCCAGTCGGCGTTAAAGCTATAACAAAAAACAATATCCGCTGCATCGAGGCTTTTAGCCAGTTTCTCTTTCCAGATGCCCATTTTCATGGTGTTGGAACGCGGTTCCAGCACCGCAATAATCCGGGCATTGCCAATGTGGCTGCGTAAACCGTCAAGTGTTGTTTGAATAGCGGTTGGATGATGTGCAAAGTCATCATAGACGGTAATTTCATCTATTACACCGCGCTTTTCCATGCGGCGCTTAACATTCTTAAATTGGGCTAAAGCTTCAATGCCAACTTTGACGGGAACTCCAGCGTGACGCGCCGCGGCCAGTGCCGCCAATGCATTCATGCGGTTATGCTCACCCAATAATTCCCACTGCAGCATGCCTTGCGATGCATTTGCGAAAAAAACCTCAGTGGTTGTTTTCTCATGCTGAAGAGTATGCCACCCCGTTGTTACGCCAAACGGTTCGATGGGTGTCCAGCAACCCTGCTTCAGCACATGTTCAAGGTTGTGATCGATTCCATTGGCAACGATTAAGCCTTGACTGGGAACAATTCGTATAAAATGATGAAATTGGCGTTCAATTGCTGCAAGATCCTGGAAAATATCAGCATGATCAAATTCAAGATTATTCAAGATGGCAGTTTTGGGATGATAATGAACGAATTTTGAACGTTTATCAAAAAATGCTGTGTCGTACTCGTCTGCTTCAATCACAAAGAATGGCGATATTTCATCGGCCTGGTTCTGCGGTCTTAATCCGATACGTGCGGAAGTATCGAAATTTTCAGGAATGCCGCCAATCAGAAAACCCGGGTTCAGTCCTGCATATTCCAGAATCCAGGTCAACATTGAACTTGTAGTTGTTTTACCATGCGTGCCGGCAACAGCCAGAACCCATCGGTTTCTCAAAATATTTTCAGACAGCCATTGCGGACCGGAAGTATAGGGCAAATTTTGATTCAGAATTTCTTCCATCAATGGATTGCCCCGTGTTACCACATTGCCAATTACGTATATATCCGGTTTAAGTTTGATTTGTTCTGACGAGAATCCTGAAATCAATTCGATACCCAACGACTCCAGTTGCGTGCTCATGGGTGGATAGACATTCTGGTCGCATCCGGTTACTTTATGGTCGGCTTCCTGTGCAATGGCGGCAATACCGCCCATAAACGTGCCACAAATACCAAGAATATGAATATGCATAGTCAGTTTTAATTAATATCCGGATGAGAAATAGTCAAGTCATTTCCAACATGCGTTTAGGCAGCAAAATTTTCTGACTCAATAGAATTTACAGAAACACGGTAATTGTGATGTGGCAACCCGTTATGACGGTATGAAAATCACGAATAAATGGTGCATCAAACATTGTTATGCCCGCGTAGGCAATTCTTAATCGATCACTTCAAAACCTGCATCACTAATTGCTGTTTTTATCTGTTCAATGTCAACAGCTGACGGATTATGGTGAATGGTTGCCAGAGACTGGTCAAGCGACACTTCAACCTGCGAGATTCCGGGAAGTTTCTCGAGTATTGTTTTGATACTGCTGACACATCCCTGGCAGGTCATGCCTTGTATGTTAACCGTAGTTGTTTGCATGAATTAGTTCCTTAATTGATTCGCCTGCCATCGTTTAAGCAGTAGCGAATTACTGACAACTGAAACAGAACTCATTGCCATGGCGGCTCCGGCAATGACAGGATTCAGCATACCAATTGCTGCCAATGGAATGCCCAGTGAATTATATACAAAAGCGAAGAACAGGTTTTGACGGATTTTTTTGAGCGTTGCGCGCGACAAGGAAATTGCATCGGCAACGCTCATGAGATCGTTTCGTATCAAAGTGATGTCAGCTGCTTCAATGGCGACATCGGAGCCTGCGCCAATTGCAAAACTTACATCAGCGGCGGCAAGTGCAGGTGCGTCGTTGATGCCATCCCCAACCATGCCGGTAAATTTACCGCTGTTTTTAAATTTTTTGATTTCTTCGGCTTTATCTTGTGGTAAAACTTCAGCGCGAAATTCGGTAATGCCCGTGCTTTTAGCGATAGCGGCGGCAGTTGCAGCGTTGTCTCCTGTCAGCATAACCACTTCGATACCCATGTTTTGCAATCGCTCCACGGCTTTAATCGAAGTGTCGCGTAAACAGTCTGCAATGGCCAGATAGCCTAGAATAACCGGAGTATCATCGTTTAGTGTTGCGACGGCGATCACTGTCTTGCCTTCGTTTTGCAGGGTAGTGATTGTTTCCGCATCAAGCGTTGCCCCGTGTTGCGTCAGAAATTTCGGTGAACCAAGCAGATATTGTGTTGAGTCAATACTGGCTTTGATGCCGCTGCCTGTGATGGCCAGAAAATCAGTTGTTGGCTTGAGTGAAATATTTGTCTTTTCAGTATAATTTAATACAGCCCGAGCCAGTGGGTGCTCGGAACCTTGTTCCAGAGAAGCTGCGATTTGCGTAAAATCCTGTTTGCTGAGTCTTACAGGAACGACGTCGGTTACTTCAGGTTTTCCCTCTGTTAGGGTGCCGGTCTTGTCGACAATGACAGTTTGAATTTTTTCAGCTTGCTCTAGTGCTGCGGCGTTTTTGACCAGAACGCCGACTTGTGCGCCGCGCCCGGTTCCAACCATGATTGCGGTTGGCGTGGCCAGCCCCAATGCACAGGGACAGGCGATAACCAATACTGCAACAGCATGAATGAGTGCAGTTACAAACTGGCCGGTCAACCACCAGGTAATGCCCAACGTAAAGATGCTGATGAGCACAACAACAGGGACAAATATGCCGGAAATTGTATCGGCCATGCGTTGAATAGGCGCTTTGGAGCCTTGCGCTTCTTCTACCAGATGGATTATTGCTGCAAGTTGGGTATGCTTGCCAACACTGGTTGCGCGGCATTTGAGCAGGCCCTGTTGGTTGATGGTTGCGGCAAAGACTTTTGATTCGGGTTGTTTGCTGACGGGCAGACTTTCTCCAGTCAGCATCGATTCGTTCACGCTGGATATGCCATCTATAACAACGCCATCAACAGGCAGGTTTTCCCCGGGACGAACAATAAAAATATCTCCGGCTTGCAGGCTATCGGCGGGTACTTCAATAATTTTCCCGTCGCGTTCAATCCGTGCAGTTTTCGGCTGAAGCTTGATCAATGCTTCAATGGCATCTGATGTTCTGCCTTTGGCGCGTGCTTCCATAAGTTTGCCGAGCAATACAAGGGTAATAATTGCTGCACTCGCTTCAAAATAAACATGCTGATCCAGAGAAAATGTCGTAACGATGGCGCTGAAGATATAGGCCATGCTGGTGCCGAGAGCAACCAGAACATCCATATTGGCACCACCACTGCGCAGCGCATGCCACGCACCAATGTAGAATCGTTTGCCAATCCAGAATTGGACAGGCGTGGCCAGCAACCATTGCAACCAGCGGGGGATTATGTCCATGGCGTCCATGCCATGACCAGTAAACATCATGCCCATTTGTAATACTAAAGGCAATGTGAGGATAGCGGAAACCCAGAATAATCTCAATTCCGCGCGGTATGCAGCAAGTCGCCTTGCCTTTTCTTCTGCGTGGCTGGCTTCACTGATTTCATGGGCAGCGTAACCGGCGTTTTCAACAGCGGAAATCAGTTCTGTGATGGTTGCTAATCCAGGTGTGAAGCTGACTTTCGCGGTTTCTGTTGCAACATTAACTTGTGCGGTAACGCCGGGCAGTTTGTTCAATGCCTTTTCGATATGCCTGCCACAAGCAGCACAAGTCATTTTGTGTAGTTGAAGTTGTACCAACTGAGGGGCGATATGAAAACCGGACTTTTCGATGGCATCGATTAATGTATTTACTTTGATTTGCTGGTCATTGTACTGTACCCGTGCGATTTCACTGGCAAAATTAACTGCGGCTTTAACACCGGGAAGTTTGTTGAGATTTTTTTCGATACGGGATGCACAGGCAGCGCAGGTCATGCCTTCAATGGGAAAATCGATTTGTTTCAGTGTTGCGGTATTCATCAGTTTCTATTGTCGGTATGAAATAAACGGGTGGGTGCGACAATTGGCCGCGTTTAAACGTTTGGACATATTAATCATATGGCGTGCAACAATTGAAAATCAAGTGGAAAGCCTGTTTTTTACTGGTTTTTGTACTCCGGTATAATGATGCCGTCAATCAGTTGTATTCTGTCGCCTTGATGCAGGTGAGAAACATCCGGTACGGTAATGATCTGCTGGCTGCCATCGTGCATTGTAATGCCAACATGATAATGCTGATGTTGTCCCCTTTGCTCAGCGTGTTCTCCACGATTACGATCATCACTATGGTTAGGGTGAGAATATGTGTTGTATCCACCAATTTTTCTGGCGATGGTGCCAGCCACTATGCCGCTGGCAATAGCATTGAGCGCATTTCCCTGACCGACGATATTGATAAAATCAATAATTCCGCAGTTAACGCATCCTGCAGCTGAAGGCGCAACGGTTAAACCGGGCCCAGCATTTGGATAGGGTAGGGGCGCAGTCGGCGGGTAATGAATAATGCCTGCATCAGTGCTTTTGATGCTGATGCTATTTCTGGCCCCGGTAATTGCCGTGCCGGTACGCTGCATGGTTCGCGTCGAGAATTTTTGTTCGGGTTTAGATCCCGGTTTGGGGAGATACGATTGGGTGATGGTCTGCTGCTGTATTGATTCATCCGGCTGAGCGGGTTGCGCAATTACAATCTGCGCTGTAAGAAAAACAGCTGAAATGATCAGGATCATCTGATTCAAGTATGTAAAACCGTGACGCATCGCATATTTCCTCTAATAGGTAGTTTCTGTTCTACAATTATAAAGCTAACGGTAATTGTCTTTTGAAACTGAAAGAACGCTATAGTTTCTTATTGAAATGGCGATGATGTTCAATCAATAGATGGTGGAATGGGTCATGATGAATGATACTGGCTTTAGTGGCTATTGATCGGACTTGTTGCTGCCAGGATGTTCCGATGTCTTGCTTTCATCGCTTTTATTGTTCTTTTTTAATGTGATGTTGGCGATGATGATACCAACTTCATAGAGTAGGCAAAGTGGGACAGCCAGCATAAATTGAGAAATGACATCGGGTGGGGTGATAATGGCTGCAATGACAAACGATCCGACAATGACGTAGGGGCGGATTTCTCTAAGTTTCTCAATCGTGATGGCGCCAGTTTTGACAAGCACCATGACAAAAACAGGGACTTCAAAAGTAATGCCGAATGCCATGAACATGGATAATACAAAACTGAGATATTTATTAATATCCGTCATGACGGCAACACCTTCCGGCGCAAAATAGGTGATGAACTCGAATACCAGTGGCAGGGCAGCAAAATAGGCGAACAGCATACCGGAAAAGAATAGCAGGCTGCTGGCAATCACCAGGGGTAACGCAAGACGTTTTTCGTGTTTATACAGGCCGGGAGCGATAAACGCCCATATTTGAAAAAGTGTATGCGGTAATGTAATGACAAAGGCCAGCATCAACGCGACTTTCATCGGTACGAAAAAGGGTGTGGCGACATCTGTCGCGATCATTTGCCCGCCCTGGGGCAGTTTTTCCAAAAGCGGTTGGGCGAGTATTGTGTACAACTCCCGGGCATAAAAAGCGCATGGAATAAAGCCGATCATCAGACCGCCCAGTATACGTATCAACCGGGTACGCAGTTCGACCAGATGCGATAACAGTGAGCCTTCAACATTCATTGCGATAGCAGGGCCGGATGTCTATTGGTCTGATTTCATGATCAAGATTGGCCGGAAGGTGCACATAGCTTACTGTGGTAATGACGAATTGTTTTTGTCAGATGGTTTGTGTCTGGTTTCCGATGATTCTGGCAATGCGTCGCTTTCTGGTTTCATGCTGGCTGTCACGGGTCCTGTATCGGTTATTTTTTGCTGAGATTCGATATCCGAAATTGATTGAATCTCATTGATTTCCTTGCGAACAGAGTTTTCTATCGAATGCACGGTTTCCTGCATGGTGTTATGCATATTTTTCAGTTCTTCCATGCGTATTTCATTGTGAATATCTGTTTTGACACTGTAAATAAATTGCCGGCACCGGCCCATCAAGTGACCGAGAGTGCGCGCTACTTGCGGTAGCCGTTCTGGACCCACGACGATCAATGCAATCATCGATATGATCATGATTTCAAAGAAACTGATATCAAACATGATACTCTGTGCTAATGAAGTATGCTTTTAGGTGCATCAATGCTGCGGATATTGATTTTATCCCGGTCTCGATTGCACCGTAAGAATTATGTTCCGGATTATGTGTTTTCCTTGGACGCATTGCCGCTGGTTTGATTGTTGTTGCCGGATTTCTGCGCGCTTTCTTCGCTTGTGCTTTTTGCTGTCGCATTAGTATCCGCCGTATGTATAGATTCGGATGCGGTCATTGTATCTTGCTTCTTGACGGCTTCCTTAAAGGAGTGCGCTGTATTTTTGGTGTCGTCATCAAAAGTCAAGCTATCCGGATTTGAATTCTGAGTAGCGGTGTTTTCAGTTTGGGCATCATCTTTCATACCTTCCTTAAAACCTTTAATGGCACTGCCGAGATCACCGCCAAGATTGCGCAGTTTTTTGGTGCCAAATACCAAAACAACGATTATTAATACGACTATCCAATGCCAAATACTGAATGTGCCCATTATGCTCTCCTCTATAAATGGAACTATACTAGTTTTTATGGATCATCGCGGGCAGGCGTTCTTTACTGCCGATAATATGAATGTGCAAATGAAAAACTTCTTGTCCGCCGACTCGACCAGTATTGATAATTGTTCGAAAACCGTCTGTACAACCTTGTTCTTTCGCAATCGTTGGTGCTAATAATAGCATTTTTCCAAGGATTTGCTGGTGGGTTTTCTCACATTCCATGAGTGATGGGATATGCAGTTTGGGTATAATCAAAAAATGTACCGGTGCTGCAGGATGAATATCGTTAAAGGCAATAACGTCGTCATCTTCATAGATTTTTTGTGCCGGAATTTCACCCTGTAGAATTTTGCAAAAAATACAGTTATCCATGGTTTGTTTATCCTGTTTTTCGTGATGCTTTTTCAGCAATACCCGATACACCCTCACGTTTTTCCAGTTCTTTCAACACATCTTCCGAAGTTAATCCATGATGAGCAAGCAGAATCAGGCAGTGGAACCAAAGATCGGCTGTTTCGCGCATAACATGTTGCGCATCACCATCCTTTGAAGCCATAAGCGTTTCAGCAGATTCCTCCGCTATTTTTTTGAGAATTTTGTCTTGTCCGCCCTGCAATAATTTGGCGACATACGAACTGTCTGCATCTGCCTGTTTGCGCGCCGCTATAGTTTCCGATAAGCGATGCAGTATGTTTAAGTGCGTCATTTTTTGTAAATTGTATCCGGGTTTTTGAGGATGGGTGAAGTAATAATCCATTGCTCATGTTCCAGTTTTCTGAAAAAGCAATTTTGCCTGCCAGTATGGCAGGCTATGCCACCGGTTTGCTCAACATCCAATAATAAAACATCTCCATCGCAATCGAGACGGATAGCCTTTATTTTTTGTGTGTGGCCGGATTCCTCACCCTTATGCCAGAGTTTCTTGCGGGATCGCGACCAGTAAACCGCTTCGCCTTTATCTACCGTTAATTTCAGCGCTTCACGGTTCATCCACGCGACCATTAATACTTTGCCGCTGTCAGCGTCCTGTGCAATCGCCGGAACAAGTCCGTCATCCGACCAGTTGATTTCACTTAGCCAAGTCGAGGGCATAATTTTTCTTTAGATAAATGGAAATGGGTTCTTTTGTAGCGTATTCTAACACTACAAACGTACTTCTATGCCATGTTCGGCCATGCACTGTTTGGCCTGCTGAATGGTAAATTCTCCATAATGGAAAATGCTGGCGGCAAGTACAGCATCTGCATGACCTTTTAAAATTCCGTCAACCAGATGATCCAGATTGCCGACACCGCCGCTGGCAATAACCGGGATATCAACGGCATCAGACACGGCGCGTGTCAATGCGAGATCAAATCCGTTTCGGGTGCCGTCTCTGTCCATACTGGTCAACAGAATTTCACCTGCACCCAGTTGTTCCATTTTTTTTGCCCATGCGATGACTTCAAGGCCGGTTTCTTTACGCCCGCCATGGGTAAAGACTTCCCATCGCGGCGTGTTGTCCTGTGTTTCAACTTGTTTGGCATCAATTGCGACAACAATACACTGAGCGCCGTAATGGCCAGAAGCATCGGCAACCAGTTGCGGGTTTAAAACAGCCGACGTGTTAATGCTGACTTTGTCGGCGCCTGCGTTGAGTAATCTGCGCACATCTTCAACTTTACGCACGCCGCCACCGACAGTTAACGGAATGAATACTTGTGATGCAACCTCTTCAATAATATGCAGAATCAGGTCGCGATCGTCCGAGCTGGCAGTAATATCGAGAAATGTCAATTCGTCTGCGCCTTGTTCGTCGTACCGGCGCGAAATTTCAACCGGGTCTCCGGCGTCTCTCAATTCGATAAAGTTGATTCCTTTTACAACACGCCCACTGGTGACATCCAGACAAGGAATAATACGTTTGGCAAGGCCCATGCGTTAAAAGCCTATGGTGAAATAGTTGTTAAAAAATGGAATACGCTTAGATCGGCGTTTACTGCGCAGTCTCTTAGGTGTCAGCATCTTGGCTTAACTTGTCGGCTAAAGCCTGGGCCTCTTTAAAGTCGAGTGTGCCTTCATAGATGGCGCGTCCGGTTATAGCGCCCATGACGCCATCGGACTCGATCGAACACAATAGCTTTACATCATCCAGGTTTGTAATTCCGCCGCTTGCGATGACTGGAATTGTCAGTTTTTTGGCTAAATCGACAGTCGCCTTGGTATTGACGCCATTTAACATGCCATCGCGGCCTATATCGGTGTATATAATCGCTTCAACGCCATAATCTTCGAATTTAATTGCCAGATCAATAACATCATGCCCGGTTACCTTGGACCAGCCGTCAACAGCTACCTTGCCATCCTTGGCATCGAGGCCAACCAGAATATGGCCGGGAAATGCATTGCAGGCATCATGTAAAAAACCAGGTATCTTGATAGCGGCTGTTCCAATAATGATGTAGCTCACGCCCTCGTCTAGGTAGTTTTCTATGGTGTCCAGATCGCGAATACCGCCACCCAATTGAATCGGAATTTGATCGTCAATCGCTTGAACAATTTCACGAATTGCTTTTTTATTTTTTGGTTTTCCGGCGAAGGCACCATTCAAATCGACCAGATGCAGCCGCCGCGCACCCTGGTTTAACCAATGTATTGCCATCTCGCCCGGATTTTCCGAGAACACCGTGGCTTTTTCCATGATGCCCTGTTTCAGGCGAACACAATGTCCATCTTTAAGATCTATCGCAGGAATAATCAGCATGGCTTAATTTGATTAATGATTGAATGAAATTCGTATTGTTCAAGTCTACTGTGTAGATCGATTCTAGATGCATGGCGTCCATTGTGTAAAATTGCGCAACAGTGTTAATCCAGCCATATGGCTTTTCTCAGGATGAAACTGTACCGCGAAAATGTTGTCCTTTGCAACCGCGCAGGTAAATGGAAAGGAGTATTTGCTTTGAGCAGCAATAACAGCAGTATTCGGTGTGTCAACATAATAGCTGTGTACAAAATAAAAACGGGCATCTTTGGGTATGCCTTCCCACAAGGGGTGATCAATTGCCTGATAGACTTGGTTCCAACCCATATGCGGTACCTTAAGTTTTTTGCCTTCGGGTGTGGTCATGGTTTTTGCATCGAAATGAACAACCTTGCCGGGGAGAATTCCCAGTCCTTTTACATGACCTTCTTCACTTTCCTCAAATAACATTTGCAAGCCGATACAAATGCCCAGAAAAGGTTTACTGCGGGTTGCCTGTACGACTGCATCCTGCAATCCTCGCGTTCTTAATTCATGCATGCAGTTTGGCATTGCCCCTTGTCCTGGCACGACAACGCGTTCTGCTTTATCAACTACAGAGGGGTCGCTCGTTACGGCGACAGAAATGCCTGGGGCAACATGTTCCAGTGCTTTATGTACGGAGCGCAGATTGCCCATGCCGTAATCAACAATTGCTATGTCAGTCATATGGAATAAGGGAGAGAAACAGGATTAGTTTATAGCGTGCCTTTTGTTGATGGAATTATTCCAGTGGCTGCCGGATCGTGCTCAATCGCCATGCGCAGTGCGCGCCCAAATGCTTTAAAAATGGTTTCTGCCTGATGGTGTGCATTTTTTCCTGTCAGGTTGTCGATGTGCAGGGTGACCAACGCATGATTAACAAACCCCTGAAAAAATTCACTGATTAAGTCGACGTCAAAATCACCGATGCGTCCACGCGTAAAATCGGCGTTGAGAACAAGACCAGGGCGTCCGGACAAATCAATGACAACACGCGACAGCGCTTCATCTAACGGTACATACGCATGACCATATCTTCGAATTCCTTTTTTGTCGCCTACAGCTTGTATAAACGCCTGACCTAGTGTGATGCCGATATCCTCAACCGTATGATGCGCATCAATATGCAAATCGCCCTTTGCCGTGATTTCAAAATCCAGCATGCCATGACGGGCGATCTGATCGAGCATATGTTCGAGAAAGGGAACGCCGGTATCCTGAACGGCTTTTCCTTTGCCATCCAGGTTCAGATTAACCGTGATCTGGGTTTCCAGTGTATTTCGTGTAACTTGTGCCTGACGCATAACGCAGTGTTTAGGGTTATAGTGAGATATGTAGGGACGAGATTCTTGGATTCAACAAATCAGATTCTAATAGATTTTCTACGCGTTTTCACTCAAAATTATGTGCAGCGTTGACAGAAATTGTGCATTTTCTTCAGCTGTGCCTACGGTGACGCGTAAGCAATTATCCAATAAGGCGTGCGTGCCATCAAGATTTTTAATCAATATCCGGTTTTGTTTAAGTTTCTGGAATATTTCCGACGCGTTATTGACACGAAATAAAATGAAATTGGCATCGGATGGGAAAATTTCCAGGTTATTTGTCGATTTTAACTGTGCAAGCAGATTTGTGCGTTCAATTTTTATTTGATCGGCCTGTTCCTGCAATACATCCATATGATGCAATACAGTCTGCGTAATTTGTTGCGTCATGACGCTGACATTATACGGCAGGCGCAGTTTTTCAAACTCGGAAAGCCATTCCTGGCGGCCAATCAGCATGCCCAGTCTTAAACCCGCAAGCCCTAACTTGGAGAGCGTGCGCATGAGCAATAGATTCGGATATTGCTCAAGCTTGTCGATGATACTGGTGCCCGCGAATGCGTGATAGGCTTCATCGATCACCACAATACCGGGTGTTGCCTGAATAATTTTCAGGATAGCCGTTTCGTCAAATAAATTGCCAGTCGGATTGTTGGGGTAGGCAAGGAATATCACGGCGGGCTTGTGCTGTTCTATGGCACCCAGTATGGCGTCAAGATCCAGCGAAAAATCAGTTTTTAATGACACCCCGATGTAGCCCATATTGGCGAATATTGCAATCATGCGAAACATGACGAACGCGGGTTCAACACTGAGCAACGCAGCATTGGGTCTGGCTGTCGCCATGGCGATAATCTGGATAATTTCATCCGAACCATTGCCGAGCATTAAATCCATTGTGTCCGGAATAGCCAATGCTTTTCTAAGTGCAGCTTTGAGATCGGTTGCGTTAGGGTCCGGGTAGCGGTTAATCGGCGCATTTTGGGCAAGCCCGGCGATTTCGTTTTGCAGCGGCAAAGGCAAGGTATAAGGGTTTTCCATGGCATCGAGCTTGATCATGCCGGTTGCAGGAGGTACATGATAAGCCTTGAGTGCTATAACTTCAGGGCGGATGATTTCTGCTGGGTTATACGGTTGTGTCATGACGCGTATTTTAACCCGGATGTTGAGATTGTTGCAGGGGTTTTGAAAAAATTAACCTTGATAGATTATGGATGAACTTATGTATAAAGCGTTAGATAACATGTTCTCACTCAAGTCGCTTTAATAATCTTAATTATTGATTCTGTTGCATAGGTTATAAATAAAAAAGCACCCCTGATTTACTGAGGTGCTTTTCTTAAGTTTTTTTGCCTAATTAACAAATTGGACCAGCTGCGCGAGTTCTGCATGTTCCCGTGACTGCCCATGTTAATTTGCCTTGTGCATCAGGTGTTGGAGTAAGAATATAAGTTTCACCTGCTAAACCTTGATTAGCTGTGGCTGTGGCTGTTATTACACCGGTGGCTCCAAGAGCAACACTTGCTAAGATATTGGTGGCAATTGGTTGTGCTGGAATATCTCCAAAAGCGAGAAATGCCGCGTTTTGTACAGCTGGACCTGTAGCATCAAAACAATTACCTGATTGTACGCAGACCTCAACGCCAGCTTTGACGGCAGATACAGCATTGATAACTTCAGTGTATCGTGCTTTCAATGTGTAATTTTGATATGCTGGAACCGCGATCGCTGCCAAAATACCGATAATGGCAACAACGATCATCAATTCGATCAATGTAAAACCTTTTTGTGCTTTTTGCATGTTTAATCTCCTAAAAGTTAATTTTTTCACATTTGATATGTGTATGTTATCTTAAGCATGAAGTGTGCCAGTTTTTGGTTGAATATAATTTCTCAACAAATTTTTGCGATTGAAGCTGTAATTAAGTACCAAAAACTTCTTCCCATAACGCAATGACAGCGATGCGATCATGATTTAACTGTTCGCTTTCTTTGTGGGTAAGTGATTGAAATATATCGTCTGTAGTCGTTGTTCCGGATAAATCGCTGTCGCTGTTAAGCCGTTGGCGATGCTGAATACGCCTGAACTCACGATAGGCGGAGCGCGTTTTTTCGGCGTTCTGTTTTGAGATCAGACTTAATTCTGCGGCCAGTTTCAATAACGCGATATTGCCGATATTGCCTGTTAATTCAGGATATTTACTCGAGTAACCCAGGACAAGATACTGCACGATGAATTCTACATCGATGATGCCGCCACGATCATGTTTGATGTCAAATTGTGTGGATGAATTGGGATGGGCATCATGCATTTTTTCACGCATGGACAGGATGTCCTGTTTGAGCTGTATTAAATCGCGCTGCTGGCAAAGTATTTCTTTTCTAGTGTTTTCAAATGCTTGTGCAACTTTTTGATCGCCTGCGACATATCGGGCGCGCGTCAATGCCTGGTGTTCCCAGACCCAGGCCTGATTGCGTTGATACTGGGCAAAAGCTTCTATTGAGTGGGCCAGTAACCCACTGTTTCCATTGGGCCGCAGCCGTAAATCGGTGGCATAAAGCAATCCGGCTGAAGTATGTTTGTTTAGCCATGAATTAATGCTTTGCACCAGCCGGATGTAGTTTTCCGATGCGTCTGGATGGTCGTCGTTATACAGGAAAATAATATCCAGATCAGAAGCATAGCCAAGTTCTTTGCCGCCAAGCTTGCCGTAACCAATAATGGCAAATTGAGGTGCCGGACGGTGATGCGTTCTCATTCCGGCCCAGGCGAGGTCCAGAACAGTTTCCAGAATCAAATCGGCCAATGCGGTCAAATGATCGCTTAATGTTTCCAGTTTAAGTGCGTTTTCCAGGTCACTGACCAATAATTGGAAAACTTGCGCATGTTGAAAGTGACGTAAATGGTCCATTTGCCACCCAATTACGTCACTTTTTGGTTTGTTGACATGATTAAGTTGATCAATCAGGTCATTTTTAAGTGCAGTCCAGTCAGGTAGCGGGTTGGGTTCCTTGTGACGCAGGAGTTCGTCAAGCAAAATGGGATGTCTGCCCAGATAATTGCTTGCCCATTGACTGATGCTGACCAGTTTTGTAATGCGTGGCAGTGTATCCGGATGTTCCGATAATAGCGTTAAATACGAGGCCGGGTCAGTTTTTTGAGTACTGACGATTTCCAACAGTTTCAACATACGTTCAAGTGTATTCTCAACCGGTGGGAATTGAACAATTACTTCGATGAGAATGGGTATCAGCAAGTTGATTTTTTTCTGACTGGATTGCGGTAACTGATGGTATGTATAACTCCGGTAAAATTGTTCTAGACGGTCGGATATTTTTACCGGTTCGTCAAAACCCAGTGTGCTCAATTGTGATGTCGCCGCTTCTGTTTTTGCAGTATCCTTGATTTGTGTTTGCCAGAGATGGGCGAGAATGTCATGTGAGGGTGATTTTTTTGGCGCCGCAAGTATTAATTCAAAATGACGGGTCACATTCATTCGATGGACATCGAGCACTTGCAAAAAGCTGTCGTAATTTTCAAAATCCATGGAGCGGGCTATGAGATTCTGATCGTCCAGGTTTCTGGGGAGTGTCTGCGTTTGCTGATCATCCAGGTACTGTAAGCGATGCTCGAGTTTGCGTAAAAAATGATAAGCACTGGTAAGCTCAGTAACCGTTTGATTGGAGAGTTGTTGTTTTTTTCTCAGAAGCTGTAAAACAACCAGTGTTGGGCGGATATATAAATCAACGTCCCGACCACCCCGGATCAATTGAAATACCTGGGTAATGAATTCAATTTCCCGAATGCCGCCCGGACCCAATTTAATATTGTCGTGCATTTCGCGCCGTTCAACTTCCTTGCGCAGTTGCGTATGTAAGCTGCGCATGGATTCATAGGCGTCGAAATCAAGATATTTCCGAAAAACAAAAGGCCTGACAATTTCTTCCATCAATCTGGATGCATTGGCCGAGTGCGCTTGTCCGGTAATCACGCGTCCTTTAATCCAGGCATGGCGCTCCCATTCGCGTCCCTGGGTTTTGAAATATTCGTCGAGCATGTCAAAGCTGATGGCAAGCGGACTCATTTCACCATGCGGGCGTAAACGCATGTCAACCCTGAAAACATAACCATCAACCGTATAATCACTTAAGCTGGCAATTAATTTCCGGCCAAGACGTGCAAAGAATTCGTGATTGGAAATGGATTTCTGACCATTGGTATTCCCGTCTTCCGGATAAACAAATATCAAGTCGACATCGGACGAGACATTGAGTTCACGGCCGCCCAGTTTACCCATGGCGACAATCAACAGGTGTTGCCTTGCGTGATGTAGTTTTCCAATTGGAATACCGAATTGTTCCGGTTGAGTCAGCCATTTTTCATGGTATTCAAGGGAAAAATTAATGCTGATATCTGCAAGATCAGACATGGTTGCCATGACTTCTTTTAGGTCTGCATAGCCACTGATATCACGAACAATCAATCGCAGCATGACGAGCTTGCGCAGTTTGCGTAATACGCTGTTTAATTCGGTTTCATGATTGATCGTGTGTACGTGGCTTTGCAGAAAATTCAACATTTCCGCTTTCTGAAAGGGACGGGACAAATTGCCAAGCAAGACTTCTTTTTGTGACGGATCGCTTGCGAGTATGCGTTGAACATACCGGCTGTAAGATATCGCCCATTCAACTGTTTTATCGCAAATCTGATCTGTCGTGTTCATGGTGTATTGGTAAGCCTGTTAAATTCTTCAATATTGGCATAAAGTAATTGAAAATAGAATCAAGCCGGAGTAAATGTTAGAATTCGTGCTTGTTGTTGTTTCACGGTGAAACCATAGTGTATTGGTCGGTAATCGTGAAGTGAACAGATGCAATAGAAATAGGTAGAAATAGAGTACGGTGGTTGAATAATATGAAAGATCAATTGTAATAAAAAAGTTGTTTGCGTAACGTAAATTTAAAGAATAATTTTTTAATCAATGTCTAGCAATCTAAAGAATAATAATCAGATTATATCCGCAAATGATGACGGGTTTTATGTTGCCGCTATACAGATGGCTTCCGGACCCGATGTCGATGCGAATCTTGAAGAAGCGGCCCGCCATATTGAAGATGCTGTTTCACAACACGCCAAGCTTGTCGTTTTGCCGGAGTATTTTTGTATCATGGGAATGAAAGATTCCGATAAGCTTTCAGTAATGGAACAGGCCGGAAATGGACCTATTCAGAACTTTCTCAGCGTTACGGCCAAACGGTATGGAATATGGTTGGTGGGCGGCTCCGTGCCGCTGGTGTCTCCTGATCCAAATAAGGTTTACAATAGCTGTTTGGTTTATGCTGACGATGGGAAACAGGTTGCACGATATGACAAGGTTCACCTGTTTGGTCTGAGCATGGGCCATGAAAATTATGCTGAAGATAAAACGATCATGCCAGGTACAAAGATCGTAACATTGGATTCGCCTTTTGGTCGTATCGGGCTTTCTATCTGTTATGATTTACGTTTTCCTGAACTCTATCGCAAGATGGAAAACGTTGACATTATCCTCGCGCCTGCTGCGTTTACGGCAGTTACCGGTAAAGCGCACTGGGAGGTTCTGGTTCGTGCGCGCGCCATTGAGAATCTTGCTTACGTTATAGCGCCAGCGCAGGGTGGATATCATGTCAATGGTCGCGAAACAAATGGTGACAGCATGATAGTCGATCCATGGGGCGCTGTGGTAAAGCGTATGCCGCGTGGTTCAGGTGCGGTAGTGGCTAAAATGGACCCGGCATATCAGGCCCGGATTCGTGCGAGTTTGCCTGCGCTGAAGCATCGCAGATTGGATTGTTGATGATGGATTTTGTCTTGCCGGTTAAACAATCAATCCGTGAACGATCTGCATCAAATTGTCTGAATGAGAACATATGAATACTGAGACCATGACTGCAACAGGTGATTTTTATACGATAGCCAATCGTTGCCTGTTATCGCCTTATGATATCGATGCAAACGGTTTGCAACAGGTTTTTGGACAGATTCTGACGCATGAAATAGATTATGCGGACCTGTATTTTCAGTATAGCCGTTCCGAAGGCTGGGTGCTGGAAGAAGGTATTGTTAAATCAGGCAGCTTTAATATCGAACAGGGAGTCGGTGTTCGCGCAATCAGCGGGGAAAAGACGGCTTTTGCGTACTCTGACGATATCAGTATGGCGGCGCTGGAATCGGCTGCTAAAGCGACTCGCGCCATTGCAAATCAGGGTGGAGGGCAGTCTGTTAATGTAGGTAGAGACACTGAGATTGAAAAAAAATCTTTGCTGTATTTGCCTGAAGATCCTATAGTCAGTTTAAGGGATTCGGATAAGGTCGCTTTACTGGAAAAACTTGAGAAATATGCGCGCGCTATGGACTCCCGCGTGATTCAAGTCATGGCATCGCTGGCGGGTGAATATGAAGTTGTTCTGGTGGCGCGCAGCGACGGCGTGCTCGCCGCAGATGTCAGACCACTGGTGCGATTATCATTGCAGGTGATTGCGGAAGAAAATGAACGTCGTGAGCAAGGTGTAGCCGGTGGGGGCGGGCGTTTTAATTACAGTTATTTTACCGATGAGATTTTACGCGACTATGCTGAGAAAGCTGTGCATCAAGCGGTGAACAATTTGGATGCGCGCCCTGCGCCTGCTGGTACAATGACGGTTGTGCTTGGCAATGGCTGGCCAGGTATTTTATTGCACGAAGCTATCGGCCATGGCCTCGAAGGCGACTTTAACCGCAAAGGCAGTTCGGCTTTTTCGGGACGTGTGGGCGAACGGGTGGCTGCACCGGGCGTTACTGTCGTCGATGACGGCACCATTGCCAACAGAAGAGGTTCCTTGAATATTGACGATGAAGGAAATCCCACGCAATGTACGACACTCATTGAGAACGGTATACTCAAGGGTTATATGCAAGACAGCTTGAATGCGCGCTTGATGAATTTGCCGGTTACGGGTAACGGGCGTCGTGAATCGTTTGCGCATATTCCGATGCCGCGAATGACTAATACCTATATGCATAATGGCGACTTGGAACCGGAAGAAATTATCGCTTCTGTAAAAAATGGATTATATGCCGCCAATTTTGGTGGCGGGCAGGTGGATATTACTAGCGGTAAATTTGTTTTTTCAGCGGCAGAAGCATACCGGATTGAAAATGGTAAAATCACCTACCCGGTAAAAGGGGCGACATTGATTGGTAACGGACCTGATGTGCTGACCCGCGTAACCATGATTGGTAATGATATGGCATTGGATCCAGGCGTTGGAACATGCGGGAAGGACGGCCAAAGTGTGCCTGTTGGCGTGGGGCAACCTACGCTGCGCGTTGACGGTTTGACTGTGGGTGGAACGGGAAATTGACAATTTTAAATTTCATGTTGTCGTAAACTTATTTTTTGATTGAATTTGATTTTGGGATGCAAAAAGCATGAGTGTGGAATTAACCGGAGCGGAAATAACAATACGCTGTTTGCAAGAAGAGGGAGTTGATTGTATTTTCGGCTATCCGGGCGGGGCGGTACTGTTTCTCTACGATGAACTGTTCAAACAGGACAAAGTAAGACATATTTTAGTCAGACATGAGCAAGCGGCGGTGCATGCGGCAGATGGTTATGCGCGTTCGAGTAATAAAGTCGGGGTGGCGTTGGTTACTTCGGGTCCCGGTGTAACCAATGCGGTTACAGGCATAGCGACAGCATATATGGACTCTATACCTCTGGTCATAATCAGTGGGCAGGTTCCTACTAACGCCATTGGCCTGGATGCTTTTCAGGAAGTAGATACAGTCGGAATTACCCGGCCCTGCGTGAAACATAATTTTCTCGTTAGTGATGTCAGTGAATTGGCTGCGACCATAAAAAAAGCATTTTATATTGCTTCAACAGGGCGGCCAGGTCCGGTGCTTGTAGATATCCCCAAAGATGTTACGCAACAAAAGACTGCATTTTCTTATCCGGAAAAGGTTTCGATGCGATCATATAATCCGGTCATCAAAGGCAATTTGAAACAGATTAAGAAAGCGGCAGAGTTAATTTTAGAGGCGAAAAGACCGGTTGTTTATACCGGGGGAGGCGTTATTCTCAGTGATGCGGCCAAACTGCTAACCGAGTTAACAAAGAGTTTGAATTTTCCCTGTACCAATACCTTAATGGGGCTGGGCGGTTTTCCGGCTACCGACAAACAATTTATCGGTATGCTGGGAATGCATGGAACTTATGAAGCCAATATGGCGATGCAGTATTGCGATGTGTTGATTGCAATTGGTGCACGCTTTGATGATCGTGTTATTGGCAACCCCAAGCATTTTTCTAATGAAAACAGAAAAATCATTCATATTGATATCGACCCATCATCTATCTCGAAGCGTGTAAAAGTGGATATTCCCATCGTTGGAAATGTTCCGGATGTTTTGAGAGAACTCATTAAAATTCTGAAAAACACCAAGGAAGAACCGGATCAGACGGCCTTAAATGAGTGGTGGAAACAGATCGATTTATGGCGTGAACGGGATTGTCTGAAGTATGATCGGCAAAGCAGTATTATAAAGCCGCAGTATGTTGTTGAAAAACTTTATGAAATTACCAAAGGCGATGCATTTATTACCTCGGATGTGGGTCAGCATCAAATGTGGGCTGCACAGTTTTATAAATTTGACAAACCGCGGCGATGGATTAATTCGGGTGGATTGGGCACCATGGGTTTTGGGATGCCAGCCGCGATGGGCGTGCAGTTTGCCAATCCCAAAGGAAAAGTCGCCTGCATAACAGGCGAGGCGAGTATTCAGATGTGCATACAGGAATTGTCGACATGCAGGCAATATAAGCTGCCCTTAAAAATAGTCAATTTAAATAACCGTTATATGGGCATGGTCCGGCAATGGCAGGAATTTTTTCATGGCAATCGATATGCAGAATCTTATATGGATGCGTTGCCTGATTTTATTAAACTTTCCGAGAGCTATGGTCATGTCGGCATGAAAATAGAACGACCTGAAGATGTTGAAGGCGCGTTGAAAGAAGCATTTAAACTCAAGGATCAGTTGGTGTTTTTGGATTTTATTACCGACCAGACTGAGAATGTTTTTCCAATGGTGCCGGGTGGTAAAGGTCTCTCAGAAATGATTCTGGTGTAAAAGAAATGCGACATATTATTTCACTATTAATGGAAAATGAAGCAGGCGCTTTGTCACGTGTGGCGGGTTTGTTCTCTGCGCGCGGATATAATATTGAATCACTTTCAGTGGCGCCGACTGAAGACCCAACGTTATCCCGCATGACTTTAGTGACGACAGGCTCGGATGAAGTCATTGAACAGGTCACCAAGCAACTCAACAAGCTTATCGAAGTCGTCAAAGTAATTGACTTGATAGATGGTAACCATATCGAACGCGAACTTATGCTGGTAAAAATTAGAGCAATCGGTACCGGTCGTGACGAAATCAAACGATTAGTCGATATTTTTAGGGGTTGTATTATTGATGTGACGGACAAATCCTATACGATTGAGCTAACAGGGACGAGTTCAAAGCTCGATGCCTTTCTGGAGGCATTGGAAAGCAGTGCGGTATTAGAGACGGTTAGAACTGGCGCGTCAGGCATTGGACGCGGAGATTGGGTTTTAAAGGTATAATCCCGATTTTTAAAAATCTAAGTCTTGAATTTCGGGATCAGGAATTTAGTAGTATGCTTTTTTCTGATCTCAACACAGTATAAAGGAAAATGATGAAAGTTTATTATGATAAAGATGCAGATTTATCCTTGATCAAAGGCAAGAAAGTTACCATTGTCGGATATGGTTCGCAAGGTCATGCGCATGCCAATAATTTGAGCGAGTCCGGTGTGCAGGTGACTGTGGGTCTGAGAAAGGACGGTGCATCTTGGGGGAAAGCCGAAAAAGCAGGATTAAACGTTAAAACGGTTGCTGAGTCGGTTACGGATGCAGATGTGATCATGGTATTGTTGCCCGATGAGCAGATTGCATCAGTCTATGCCAATGAAATCGAACCAGGACTGAAACAAAATGCAACGTTGGCTTTTGCACATGGTTTTAATATTCATTATGGTCAGGTGTCGCCGCGTGCGGATCTGGATGTCATCATGATTGCGCCCAAAGGTCCTGGGCATTTGGTTCGCTCGACTTATTTACAAGGCGGCGGTGTGCCATCGTTAATCGCAGTACATCGGGATAAATCAGGCAGGGCACGCGACGTAGCTTTATCGTATGCAGCTGCAAATGGTGGCACTAAAGGCGGTGTGATTGAAACCAGTTTTCGGGAAGAAACCGAAACGGATTTATTTGGCGAGCAGGTTGTTTTGTGCGGCGGGCTGACAGCGCTGATTCAAACCGGTTTTGAAACCCTGGTTGAAGCGGGATATGCGCCAGAGATGGCATATTTTGAGTGTCTGCACGAAGTTAAACTGATTGTGGATCTGATTTATGAAGGCGGTATCGCCAATATGCGATATTCGGTTTCGAACAACGCCGAGTATGGTGATATTTCCAGAGGGCCGCGAATTATTACTGATGAGACAAGAGCAGAAATGCGCAAAATACTGCGTCAGATACAGACCGGTGAATACGCCCGTGAATTTATTCTGGAAAACCAATCTGGTGCTGCGATGTTGAAATCAAGTCGCCGACTTGCTTCCGAACATCAGATCGAACAAGTCGGTGCTCAATTACGCAGTATGATGCCATGGATCAAGAAGAATCAATTGGTTGATCAAGACAAGAACTAATTGATAACAATGGTTTGGAATCAATATTCCTTATTAATTTTATGCTTTTTTAAATAACACAATTTATGTCTAATTACCCGCATCCATTGATCGCGAAAGAAGGTTGGCCATTTATTGCGGCTGCTTTCTTAACGGCCTTGCTGGTTAACATCTATGCCGGTTTTACATGGGCAGTTTTTTTCTGGCTGATTGCAGTTTTTGTTTTGCAGTTTTTTCGTGATCCACCCCGTGAAATTCCATCCGTTCCGAATGCGGTTTTGTCACCGGCTGATGGGCGGATTGTTGCTGTTGAAAAAGTACATGATCCCTACTTAAAACGCGATGCCGTTAAAGTCAGTGTTTTTATGAATGTTTTCAATGTGCACTCCAATCGCAGTCCGGTTGATGGTAATGTCCGTGACAAATGGTATTTTTCAGGGAAATTTATTAACGCGGACTTGCCGAAAGCTTCGTTGGAGAATGAACGCAATGCACTATGGATAAAAACCGATAACGGTTCGGATGTTACCTGCGTACAGGTGGCCGGCCTTATTGCCAAACGGATTTTATGTAATGTGTTACCCGGAGATCATTTGACTCGAGGACAACGGTTCGGCTTTATACGTTTTGGTTCCCGTGTTGATGTGTATTTGCCACTGGAAACAAAAATTAATGTCAATATTGGCGATAAAGTTTATGCGACAACAACAGTTCTAGCTGAATTAAGAAAATAGTGCAATACCGAAGGAAACGCTTTTTTTAGTGAATCAATTGTATTTCCTTTTTTATCATCTGATTTGATTGGCGATAAGCTATTGCGTTCATTGCTCTATTCTGTCATCTTATTGAAAACTGTATTGCGGCATAATAATTATTTTTATCAATTTTGATTTCGCTCCCCGAAATATGTAGCGTTACAGTTTTCAAGCTATCTTATTGAAAAATAACATCATGTCTGAATCGCAATCCGAACAAACTGCAGCACATTCCCGTTTGCGGCGTCGCGGCATTTATTTATTGCCCAATCTGTTTACAACAGCTGCCTTATTTTCTGGTTTTTATGCGATTATACAAGCCATGAATGGCAATTTTGAGCATTCCGCCATTGCTATTTTTGTTGCTATGGTTCTTGATGGTCTTGATGGCCGTGTTGCAAGAATGACGCACACCCAAAGCGAATTTGGCGCAGAATACGATAGCATGTCGGATATGGTTTCGTTCGGTGTGGCGCCCGCGCTCATTATGTATGAATGGGCACTTAAAGAAATGGGACAATGGGGCTGGATTGCTGCATTTATTTATTGTGCTTGTGCTGCGCTGAGACTGGCGCGCTTTAACGTCAATATTAATGTCATCGATAAGCGGTTTTTTCAAGGATTGCCGAGTCCTGCCGCTGCAGCGCTTATTGCAGGCCTGGTATGGCTGATGTTGAATTTTCAGATTGTAGGTACGGATATCAAATGGCTTGCATTGATTGTTACACTATTTGCTGGCTTGAGTATGGTCAGTAATATTCCATTTTATAGTGGTAAGGAAATCAATTTGAAAAGACGCGTGCCATTTGTAACTATTTTGTTATTAGTACTGTTCTTTTTTGTATTGATTCCGAGCCATCCGCCGGTGGTTTTATTTTGTATTTTTGCCGGTTATGCACTCTCGGGTTATATTATTAAGCTGTGGCGTTTTAATAAGAATAGAAAGAAAGTGAGCCTGTAAATTCTTCATAATAGCTATTGCACAAAATAAAAAAAATATTTATATTGCGGCCTTATGTATAGTTCATTATTTCTCTCGCATTATTATTGTTTGGCCCCATTCGTTCTGATGCGGCTGCTGCGCCTTGCGCGCGATAAGTAAGTAAACCACAACTTTCCTTTCAGTTTCTAAATTATAAAGCTCAATTTGAGTTTTATTTCGATCGGGTATTTCTTCCAGAAGTGGAGCATATATGCAAGAACATTTGATTATTTTTGATACGACGCTGCGTGACGGTGAGCAAAGTCCTGGGGCTTCCATGACGAAAGAGGAAAAGGTTCGTATTGCATGGCAGTTGGAACGTATGGGGGTAGATGTTATTGAAGCGGGTTTTCCTGCTGCATCTAATGGCGATTTTGAAGCCGTTAGAGCTGTTGCCGAATCGGTCAAGGAGAGTATTGTTTGCGGCCTTGCACGCGCAATTGAATCCGATATCAGGCGGACTGGTGAGGCGCTAAAAGATACAGGACCTGCACGTATACATACGTTTATTGCAACTTCACCCATTCATATGAAAAACAAGTTGCGCATGTCTCCTGAGCAGGTTATCGAACAAGCGGTTAAAGCAGTAAAATGGGCGAGTGAATATACCGATGATATTGATTTCTCACCGGAGGACGCGGGGCGCTCGGAAATCGATTTTTTGTGTAGAATTCTTGAAAAAGTGATCGATGCCGGAGCGACTACGCTGAATATTCCGGATACGGTTGGTTATACCATGCCAGAGCAGTTCGGCAGTTTAATCCGTACATTGCGTGAACGCATACCGAATTCTGATAAAGTGATTTTTTCCGTACATTGCCATAACGATCTGGGACTGGCTGTGGCCAATTCCTTGTCGGCGGTGATGAATGGGGCGCGTCAGGTTGAATGTACTATCAATGGGCTTGGGGAAAGGGCCGGTAATGCTTCGCTTGAAGAAATCGTAATGGCGGTGCGTACGCGCCAGGACTATTTTCCTTGTGACACGAGAATTGATACCAAACATATTGTGCCCGCCAGCAAACTGGTTTCTGGCATTACCGGTTTTCCAGTGCAGCCCAATAAAGCAATCGTGGGCGCCAATGCATTTGCGCATGAGTCAGGTATTCATCAGGATGGGGTGTTAAAGCATCGTGAAACCTATGAAATTATGCGTGCTGAAGATGTGGGCTGGGGTGCGAACAAATTATTGCTCGGCAAACATTCCGGCCGCAATGCATTTCGCAGTCGTTTAAAGGAACTGGGTATCGAATTTGACTCTGAAGAAATGCTCAATAATATGTTTGTTCGGTTTAAGGAACTGGCAGACAAAAAGCATGAAATTTTCGATGAAGATTTACATGCCTTGGTTTCAGACGAAGTGCTCGTGTTGCAGGAACGCTATCGATTGCAGTCGCTGACCATTCATTGTGAAACCGGTGAAATTCCCTACGCACGTATTGTGATATCCGATGAGGGAAATGAAATGCAGGCTGAATCCGAAGGCAGCGGTCCCGTTGATGCAACTTTTCGCGCTATCGAACAGCTGTTAACAAGCGGAGCGCAGCTACAGCTCTTTTCCGTAAACAATATTACCAGCGGAACCGATGCACAAGGAGAAGTAACCGTGCGTTTACAAAAATCCAACCGTATTGTCAATGGTCATGGCGCGGATACTGACATTGTCGTCGCTTCCGCAAAGGCTTATCTGAGTGCCTTGAATAAATTAAACAATAAACTTGAACGTGCACACCCTCAAGTCTAACAAGCGATAAGGCGTTCATTTTGCACATGTTATTTAATTCGCGTTATCGTTTGCGAAAAGGAATTTCGAAAATTGTTTGTTGACTTTAATTAACTTGAAGAAAATACTGCGCATGCTTGGACGGAAAATCGGTTTTCTATTTGGCGTAATAATGTTGATGCTAACAATAGAAGCAAAAGCTTTTCAGTTTCAGGATACGGATGGAAGAATCCATACACTGGCTGATTATAAAGGACGCTGGGTTATTATCAATTTCTGGGCAACCTGGTGTCCGCCCTGTTTGGAAGAGATTCCTGATTTGATTGCGCTGTACGAAGACCGTGACGATGTAATGGTGATTGGAGTCGCTATGGAGTTTTCCGATCCCAGCGTGGTTATGGCGTTTGTCGAGTCCATGTCGATTACTTACCCAACCATTCTTGGCAACAGGCGTATTGCTTCACAGCTCGATGATATTTCTATGCTGCCCAGTACCTATTTTTTTGACCCGGAAGGTAAACCGGCCGCAAGAAAGCTTGGACTTGTAACGCGCGAAAGTATTGAAACATTTATCAATACTCGGTAATGCCATTCGTGAAAAAAAGTGAAACTAGACGATTTTGTTTGGGTAGTGCCACGTTTTTCGCCATAAATTGAAAACAAGTTGTGGGTAGGTAGGTTGTCCAAGACTGCCATTGTAGCGGCCGAGGGCACGGAAATAGTCACCATTTTCCTTATTGAGATAATGCCTTAGAATCATGCAGCCATAACGCAGGTTAACGCGTAGATGAAAAAGATTATGTTTTTCATCGCCGATTGCTTCCGTCCAGAAAGGCATAATCTGCATATAGCCGCGTGCGCCCGCATGCGAGATGGCGTATTTTCTGAAACCGCTTTCTACTTGAATTACACTGAGTACGAGCTGTGGATCAAGTCCTGCACGTGCGGCTTCGTAGTAAACCGTGCGTAAAAAAGATTCACGTGCCTGTTGATTCGGTTTGAATCGTTTTAATCGTTCGCTCATTGTCGCAAGCCAGGTGTTGTCAGTGGCCAGTTTGGCGTACTCTTGGTGGGTTACAGCCCTGTCGTTGATTTCAGTTTGGGTAAAAATCTGCGTGCTGACGATGAGCTGTTCATAACGTTGGCTATTTGCAGATGTTGTGATTGGAAATACTAGAAATAATACGATAATGGTTAATTTGTACATAGTTTTGCGATGATAAATGCGTTAATTTCATCCAGGGAAATCGTCTGCGCATTTTGATCGGTTCGTCCTTTATATTCTACTGATGACTGTTTCAATCCGCGTTCACCAATTACGATACGATGCGGTATACCGATAAGCTCCATGTCAGCAAACATGACACCTGGTCGTTCATTACGATCGTCAAGCAGCACTTCAATGTTGGCATCTACAAACCTGTTATAAAGTTTCTCGGCTTCAAGTTTCACCTGCTCACTTTTATGCATGCCGATGGGGATAATGACCAGTTGAAATGGCGCCATGGCTGCTGGAAAAATAATGCCGTGATCATCGTTATTTTGCTCTATGGCTGCGGCAACAATGCGTGAAATACCGATGCCATAACAGCCCATTTCCATCTTTTGTGTTTGCCCCTGTTCATTAAGGAAATCAGCTTTCATAATTTCAGAGTATTTGGTGTGCAACTTGAAAATGTGGCCTACTTCAATGCCGCGGCAAATTTCCAGTTCTCCTTTGCCGTCAGGTGACAGTTCTCCGGGAAGTACATTACGGATATCATAGACATGAACCGGTTTTTTTAGATCGCGGCCGAAATTAACGTGCTTGAAATGAAAACCTTCTTCGTTAGCGCCACAAGCAAAATTCTGCATGTTAATGACTGCTTGATCTGCAATAATCTCCGTTTTTAATCCAACAGGGCCAATATACCCGGGGACGGAACCCGTTTCCTTGAGAATAATGTCTTCGCTGGCCATTTCAAAATCGGTCAGAAAAGGAATTTTTCGAACTTTGAGCTCATTGAGCTGGTGATCTCCACGCAGCAATAATAAATACACTGAATTATTTGCAGTAACTGCAAGGGTTTTAACTGTTTTTTGGATTGGAATTTGGAGAAAACAGGCGACATCCGCACAGGTTTTCTGATTTGGCGTAAGGACTTTCTGAATTTCGGCTGCGGGTTCTTCAGTTGGTTGAACGGGTAACTTAGATGTAGCGAGCTCGATGTTGGCTGCGTAGTCTGAATCCGGACAGAACACGATGGCATCTTCACCTGAATCAGCTAAAACATGAAATTCATGTGAACCACTGCCGCCGATTGCGCCGGTATCGGCGGCAACCGCGCGAAAATTTAAACCTATACGGGTAAATATCCGGCTGTAAGTCTGGTGCATCAGTTGGTAGGTTTCTTCTAAACTTTCAGCATCGATATGAAAAGAATAGGCATCTTTCATCAGAAATTCACGTGCGCGCATAACCCCAAAACGTGGACGGATTTCATCCCTGAACTTGATTTGAATTTGATAAAAATTCAAAGGTAGCTGGCGGTAACTGTTGATTTCCCTGCGAATAACATCGGTGATAACCTCTTCATGCGTTGGACCAAAACAAAAATTGTGGTCATGTCGATCCTTTATTTTGAGCATTTGTGGACCAAAAACATCCCATCTTCCCGTTTCTTGCCATAATTCAGCAGGGTGGATGGCGGGCATGAGCAGTTCTATGGCGCCGCTATTATCCATTTCCTCCCGGACAATTTTTTCAATTTTGCGTAAAATTCTTAAGCCGAGGGGCATCCATGTATACAAACCGCTGCCTAAACGTTTAATCAATCCGGCGCGTAACATGAGTTTGTGACTGATCAGTTCCGCTTCAGCAGGTGCTTCTTTGAGTGTTGAAATAAAAAATTGTGAGACGCGCATGCTTGATTCCATTATGATTAAAAAGTGAGGAATTCTACCTTGAAATCTTTGGCCGAGTATGATTTAGTCTCATTTATATTAATAGTAAAATATAGTAAGCTATCTAAAATTGGGAAAGGGAAAGTGTTTTTATCATCAAGATACTTTTAATCTACAACAAAGTATGAAAAAATCCTCTCTACTATTAATAGGTCAAATGGGTTATTAATATGATTGACCGCAATGGATATCGCCCTAATGTCGGTATTATTCTGCTGAATTCAAAAAATGAGGTTTTCTGGGGTAAGCGAATTAGACAGAATTCCTGGCAATTTCCGCAAGGTGGAATTAAATCAGGAGAGAGTCCTGAGGAAGCCATGTATCGGGAACTGACCGAGGAAGTTGGTTTGCTGCCTGACCATGTTAAGATTGTAGGGCGCACACGTGACTGGTTGCGTTATGAAGTCCCGGAAAAATGGATAAGGCGTGAATGGCGTGGAAACTATAAAGGACAAAAGCAAATTTGGTATTTGCTACGTTTAATAGGAAGAGACAGCGATGTGTCTTTACGTAAAAGTGCGCATCCGGAATTTGATGCATGGCGATGGAATCAATACTGGGTCGAACTAGATTCGGTCGTTGAATTTAAACGCAAAGTGTATAAACAGGCGTTGACTGAGTTATCAAGCCTGTTGTATTCGAATCCGGAAAAGGTTTCTACTAAATAAGTACTGTGTTAGTGCAGAATTAACTTTTATTTTTTGACTATGCAAAAAATGAAGCCAGTATAATTGTGATCCATATATGAAATCAGCAGAAATAGAGGAGTAATAAGGGGATTACTGCTCTTTTTTTATTGAAGCTTCATCTGGCGTAATCGGCTGCGCCGTTAACAGCCGTTTTTTTAGGGAGAAAATCGATGATGATACGTACACTGGTGGTTACGTTGCTATCAATTGGCACGCTTGTCACCTCGATCAATGTGTCAGCTAATAATGAACCGATACAACCAATTAATGCTGTAAAACCAAAAAATCCTGATCTGGTTGAATTGGGCACGATGCTGTTTTTTGATCCGCGTCTTTCCAAATCTGGCTGGATTTCTTGTAATTCCTGCCATAATCTGAGTATGGGCGGTACAGATAATATTCCAACTTCGATCGGACATGCTTGGCAACAAGGCCCGATAAATGCGCCGACTGTTTTAAATGCAAGTATGAATCTGGCACAGTTTTGGGATGGCCGCGCTAAAGATTTAAAAGAACAGGCAGGTGGACCGATTGCGAATCCAGGAGAAATGGCTTCTACACATGAGATTGCTGTCAGTGTTTTAAATTCAATACCGCAATATAGAGCCAAATTTGAAAAGGCATTTGGTTCCGATAAGGTAGATATTGATCGGGTAACCACTGCGATTGCAGCGTTTGAAGAAACATTGGTAACCCCCGGGTCGCGTTTTGACAAATGGTTGGAAGGTGACAAAAATGCGCTGAATAAACAGGAGCTTGAAGGATACAAACTGTTTAAAAGCAGCGGTTGTACGGGTTGTCATAATGGACCTGCCATTGGCGGTACGCTTTATCAGAAATTCGGCGTTTATCATCCCTATAAAACAGAGAGTAAAATTGAAGGCCGTAAAGCGGTAACTGGAAAGGATACAGATTTGAATGTATTTAAGGTACCTACATTACGCAATATCGAGATGACATATCCATACTTCCATGATGGCGCAGTCTGGACGCTGGAAGAAGCTGTCAAAATAATGGGGAAAATACAGCTTGATCGCGATTTCAATAAAAAAGAAATTGATAGCATCGTGGCATTTTTAAAAACGCTGACTGGCGAGCAGCCGGATATTAAACTGCCGATTCTTCCGCCTTCAAATAACGACACGCCAAGGCCGCAGCCTTTTTAGCGTTGCTTAATACTTGGTTTGTTTAAAAAAAGGCAATAAACTGAGTCTGTTAATATTTGCGTGACTATTTTGGTTGCAAAGAAAACCAAAATAGTCACTAAATAAAAAGTGGAAATTGAGTTTTAGCCAATCGCTTATTTTTAAGTTGAATATATTTGTTAAAGATTTAAGACTCATGATTAATCAAGAGGAAGTATCCTAAAAATGTTACTGGATACTGGATTTGCATATCAAAATCAAGTAGAGTCATAACTCCTATAACCAATAATTAGAATAGGGAGCTACGCATGGGTACCAAGGGGCAGTTACTGCAAGATCCATTTCTAAATATATTGCGTAAAGAGCATATTCCTGTATCAATTTATTTAGTAAATGGGATTAAATTGCAAGGACATATTGATTCATTTGATCAATATGTCGTGCTGTTAAAAAATTCGGTGACACAAATGGTATATAAACATGCTATATCTACTGTTGTTCCCGCAAGAGCTGTTTCAATCCCAGTTGAAATTTCTGAACCGAGAGATACTTAATGCCTGAACAATCAGGTATGAAACATTTTCAAACTGCTAGTACTGCCATCCTGGTCAGTCTTGATTTTGGTGACGGTATGTGTTCTGAGCGTTTACAGGAATTACATCAACTTGCTGCCAGTGATCAAGTCAAGGTGCTGGCTGTAGTTGAAGGTAAGCGCTCCTGTCCGGATCCAAGAATGTATGTGGGCAGTGGTAAAGCGGAAGAAATCGCTCACGTTCGCGTTACTATGGATGCCGACATGGTGATTTTTAATCATGATCTGACACCTGCTCAGCAGCGTAATTTAATGTTACATTTTAATTGCCCTGTTATTGATCGCACGAGTTTAATATTGGATATTTTCGCTCAGCGTGCGAAAAGCCATGAAGGTAAACTACAAGTTGAATTGGCGCAATTGGAGCATTTGGCAACGCGCTTGGTTCGTGGGTGGACGCATTTGGAGCGGCAAAAAGGCGGAATAGGATTACGCGGTCCGGGTGAAACACAATTGGAAACCGACCGCCGTTTGCTCAGAAAAAGAGTAAAGTTGTTAAAGGAGAAACTGGCGAGCCTGCAGCGTCAACGTAAAGTTCAGCGTCGGTCAAGGCATCGTTCACAGGTTTTATCGGTTTCGATTGTAGGCTATACCAATGCGGGCAAATCAACATTGTTTAACCGATTGACCCGTGCACAGACTTATGCGGCTGATCAATTGTTCGCGACACTGGATACTACGACAAGAAAATTGTATGTGCCTGAATCCGGAACGATAGTGATTTCTGATACAGTCGGATTTATCCGTGACTTGCCCCATACTTTGGTTGCTGCATTTCGTGCTACGCTTGAAGAAACTGTAGAAGCCGATATTTTGCTTCATGTGGTCGACGCATGCAGTCCAAACAGGGATGAACAAGTCGAAGCGGTAAACAAATTATTAAACGAGATCGGTGCTGACAAGATTCCTCAAATTTTGGTATTAAATAAAATTGACTGTATTGATTTGGCGACTCGTGGTGTAGGATTTGCGCGGGATGAATATGATAGAATATCCCGGATTCGTTTAAGCGCTAAGACAGGGGAAGGACTGGAATTTGTAAGGCAGGCATTGGTTGAGACTGCATTGCAAAATCCTGAACCTGGGAACGAGAAGCCTGCGGATTTCGATAAGATGAAGCGTAGTAGCGCTAGTATAAGTACTTTTTGAACAAATAAAACGGGAAAAATTATGGGTTTAAATGATCCTCAGTGGGGAAAGAACAAAGGAGATTCCGGACCACCTGATCTGGATGAAGTCTTGCGTAACGTCAATAAAAAAATCAATAACATTTTTGGCTCAAAAGAGGGCAAAGATGGTGGTGGCGGACGCAGTAAAGAACCCAGGCAACATAGCCGGGGAAGTATTATCCTGATTTTAGGACTGCTGCTCATTGTATGGGTGGCGAGCGGATTTTATATCGTGAATGAAGGTCATCGAGGCGTTGTATTGCGTTTTGGTGCATACGCGGATACCACGCCCGCCGGTTTGCGATGGCATATGCCTTATCCAGTAGAAAAGGTCGAGATTGTCAACGTCAGCCAGGTTCGTACCATTGAAATCGGTTATCGTAATAACGTCAGAAGCAAAGTGCTCAGAGAGTCGCTGATGTTGACAGATGATGAGAACATTATTGATATCCAGTTTGCGGTACAGTATATCCTGAACGATCCAGAAAATTTCCTGTTTACCAATAGAGATCCTGATGACGCCGTATTACAGGCAGCCGAGACTGCAATTCGACAGATAATTGGCAAAAGCAAAATGGACTTTGTTCTCTATGAGGGCCGTGAGCAGGTTGCATCTGCAGCAACAGTTTTAATGCAGGAGATTCTGGATCGTTACAAAATCGGTATTGCAATCAGCCGGGTGACCATGCAGAATGCGCAGCCGCCGGAACAAGTTCAAGCAGCATTTGATGATGCGGTTAAAGCGGGTCAGGATAGAGAGCGCCAAAAAAATGAAGGTCAAGCCTATGCCAATGACGTAATCCCAAGAGCCAGAGGTAATGCTGCCCGTTTGATTGAAGAATCAGAAGGTTATAGAGAGCGTGTGATTGCAAGTGCAGTCGGTGATGCGAGTCGTTTCGAACAACTCTTCGAAGAATATAGCAAGGCGCCAGGCGTAACACGTGATCGTTTGTATATGGATATGATGCAGCAGGTATTGTCCAATACCAGTAAAATCATGGTTGATCAACAAAGTGGAAGCAATTTATTGTACTTGCCTCTGGATAAGTTAATTGCGGGAGGGGCAGCCGCTGTGCCGCCGCCGATAAACATGCAGCCATCTACAATCCATGAAACAATGCCTGACAATAGTAGTATCCGTTCACGAGAAGCATTTCGTGGACGTGAAAGGGAGATAAGATAAATGGGTAAATTTACATCAGTATTAATGGGTATTGTTGTAGTAGGTTTCTTTCTGGCTACTTCAGCAATTTACATCGTTGACCAGCGACAACAGGCTATTTTGTTTCAATTAGGTGAGGTGATCGATGTAAAAACGGAACCCGGTTTATATTTTAAAATTCCGATAGCACAAAATGTACGTTTTTTTGAGAAACGTATTTTGACAATGGATGCAGAGGAACCGGAACGTTTCATTACTTCAGAAAAGAAAAACGTTCTGGTGGATTTATTCGTTAAGTGGCGTATTGTCGATGTCAGACAGTATTTCATCAGTGTGCGTGGTGACGAAAGCCTGGCACAGATACGACTTGCTCAAACAATTAATGCAAGTATGCGTGATGAATTTGGTAACCGTACTGTGCATGACGTAGTATCCGGTGAACGGGATGTGATTATGGAAGTCATGCGCCAGAAGGCTGATGTGGATGCACGCGCAATTGGTGTTGAAGTGATTGATGTTCGCCTGAAACGTGTTGACTTGCCACAGGAAGTTAGTGAATCCGTTTATCGTAGAATGGAAGCCGAACGTAAACGCGTCGCCAATGAATTGCGTTCCACAGGTGCTGCGGAGTCAGAAAAGATTCGTGCTGATGCTGATCGTCAACGTGAAGTGATTATGGCTGAAGCCTACCGCGATGCACAGACAGCAATGGGTGCGGGTGATAAAGAGGCGGCCGCCATTTACGCAGAGGCCTTTAAGAAGGATCCGGAGTTTTATGCATTTTGGCGTAGTATGGATGCCTATAAAAATTCATTCAAACACAAGAATGATATGTTGGTACTCGAGCCAAGCTCTGACTTCTTTAAATACCTTAAAAGTCCAAATAGTAATTAATCGAGATCGTTCTGGTGTTGCTAAAAGCGGGTATCTTTCCATTAGTATTGTTAGTCTATAGCGATTAACATTAGCGGTAACCCTTTGTTTTTCGGTAGCACCAGACAGTTAACTCAATGTTGATTATTTATCCGTTCATTTATAAACTGTCTACAAAATATAAAACGCTTATAAAAGTGATTTTCCGTGCTTGATTACAGGAAGCAACTCTTTGCCCAAGACTTTAATTTACGTTGCCTTTTTATCAAAAGATATCCAAATTAGGGTTGGATGAGGAGTAGAATTATATGTTAGAGACTTTTTTAATGGCATTTGCACTCATGCTGATTCTGGAGGGAATCCTGCCATTTATTTCCCCACGGATTTGGCGTGAGACCTTTAAAAAAATGACAGAGATTCATGATAGCCAACTTCGTTTCATCGGACTGACTTCCATGTTAATAGGCCTGGCATTATTTCTTGTTGTAAGTTGACTCCTGCTGGTTTTTTGTAATTTTAATTCTAGCCATGCCAAATTGGTTATTACCTGAATATATTGAAGATATTTTGCCTGCTGAGGCATTGCATATCGAAAAAGTGCGTCGTAACATTATTGATCATTTAATGGTTCATGGTTATCAGCAGGTATCTCCGCCGCTGCTGGAGTATGTCGAATCCTTGCTGTCGGGAAGTGGCGGTGATATGAATTTGCAGATGTTCAAAGTGATTGATCAGCTCAGCGGCCGGATGATGGGGTTGCGTGCTGACATGACACCACAAGTGGCGCGTATTGATGCACATCTATTGAATTGCGAAGGAATTACACGCCTATGTTATGCCAATAATGTGCTGCATACAGTGCCATCTAGCCTCACGCAAACCCGGGAACCATTTCAGATCGGTGCAGAACTATACGGCCATGCTGGAATAGAAAGTGACTTGGAAATTCAGCAGCTGATGCTAAAGTGCCTGGCAATTGCCGGTTTGAACAAGGTGCATTTGGATCTCGGGCATGTAGCGGTATTCAGGGGGATTATTAAAAATTCCAGTATTTCCCCTGAAATGGAAGCAGAATTGTTTACTGTACTACAGGCAAAAGATTTTGTGGCATTGAAAGCATTGTGTGCGAGACTTAAGAAAAATACACGGGAATCCCTGTTATTGCTGCCCGAGCTTTATGGCGATAAAGAAGTTCTTGTGGAAGCGAGAAAAAGACTGCCGGCCCATACTGAAATAACGTCAGCACTTGATCAACTCGAGCTTGTCGGCATGGAATTAAGCTCGATTGTTGATACGATTGCGTTTGATTTGGCTGATTTACGCGGTTATCACTATCACACAGGGATGGTGTTTGCGGCTTATGCGCGCGGTTGTTCAAATGCCATTGTGCTTGGTGGGCGGTATGATGAAATCGGTAAGGCTTTCGGTAGAGCCAGACCGGCAACGGGTTTTAGTATGGATTTAAGGGAACTATCCAGGTTAGGTGAACAACTACCTTATCCTATGGGTATACGTGCGCCATTTAAGAAAAAGAATAACGCATTGAACAAGAAAATTGAACAGCTGCGTAAGGATGGACATATTGTCATTATTGAATTGCCTGAACAACCTGAAAGTTCGTTGAACTGCGATAGGCGGCTTGTCATGCGAAAAGGTGAATGGATCGTTGAACAAATTTGATACATTGAAGATTAAGGTTGTTTTTAGAGATTTTATGCGATGACTAAAAATGTTGTGGTGATCGGTACACAATGGGGGGATGAAGGCAAAGGGAAGGTAGTTGACTGGTTGACTGATCATGCTCAGGGTGTTGTGCGTTTTCAAGGTGGTCATAATGCAGGTCATACCCTTGTCGTTGGAGAAAAAAAAACCATTTTGCATTTAGTCCCGTCTGGAATTTTGCGGCACAATGTAACCTGCTATATTGGTAATGGCGTTGTTGTTTCACCGGAAGCGTTATTGAAAGAAACCGAAATGCTTGAGCAGATGGGGGTTGATATAAATGGACGACTGCGTATAAGCGAAGCGTGTCCGCTCATATTACCTTGTCATACCGCACTTGATCATGCGCGTGAGGCAGCGAGAGGTGTCGGAAAAATTGGAACAACGGGGCGTGGAATAGGGCCGGCATACGAAGACAAAGTAGCGCGCAGAGCGATACGACTGCAGGATTTGTTTCATAAAGACCGGTTAGCTGAAAAACTTGAGGAAATGCTGGATTACCATAATTTTGTTTTGAAAAATTACTTTAATGCACCTGTAGTTGATTTTCAGAAAACACTGAATGAAGCAATTTCCCAATCCGAGCGGATTAAACCATGGGTCGCCGATGTCCCGCAGCTTTTATACCATGCAAATAAAGCAGGCGATAAATTGCTGTTTGAAGGGGCACAGGGTGCATTACTGGATGTTGATCACGGTACCTATCCATTTGTCACATCCAGCAATTGTATTGCAGGCGCAGCTGCGCCGGGAAGCGGTGTTGGACCGCAGTTGCTGCATTATATCTTAGGCATTACAAAAGCTTATACAACGCGTGTTGGCTCAGGTCCTTTTCCAACGGAGCTAGAAGACGAAACCGGTCAATACCTGGCCGAGCGCGGCCATGAGTTTGGCTCGACAACAGGACGTCCCAGACGTTGCGGCTGGTTTGATGCCGTTGCAATGAAACGTTCAATACAGATTAACGGTGTGACAGGGTTATGTATTACGAAACTCGATGTGTTGGATGGTATCGAGACGTTAAAGATTGGCGTTGGATATCAATTAAGCAATGGTAGTAATTCAGATGTGTTGCCGGTAGGTGCTGACGACTTGGACCAATGCGGCCCAATATATGAAGAAATTCCCGGATGGTCGAATAGCACAGCAGGAATCAAAGAATTCGATCAACTTCCCAAGGCTGCCCAAAACTATTTAAAACGGATTGAAGAAGTCTGTGATACTCCGATAGACATGATATCAACCGGTCCAGACCGGGAAGATACTATTGTTATGCGACATCCGTTTAAATAATACAGTTTTTCCTAGACGGTTGTTCGAGAATAGTGGTCGTGGCGAGGAGAAACGATTTTGAAGCATATTTTTTGATTATTTGAGGCGAATAGTTTTTCTATTTAACGAAAATAATCGAGAAATATGGCCAAAATAGCTTTTTCACGGTAGTGCAATTTATTTTCCGACTGCCGCCTGGTGCTGACAACGCGGATGCTGGATGCAACATGACATCCTGCAGGTAAGCTTGTCAGATCAAAAAAATGCCCTATATTCGTGTGCCTATTGACAATAGAACGGTTATTTCCTGCAAGGCACGCTTCATCTTTGCTGACGTACTCACCGACCTCCGGAAAATCAAATTGATGGCGTAAACCAAAATGCATAGCCGTGTGCCCATAGTCTGTTTTGTCGCCAGGATGCTGCAAATAGTGAAAAGCTGAAGTTTAAATCGCTTTTTTTATCATTGTACAATAACCGGAGTAACTGCCATAATTAAAGCCCGCTTAAGTAGCGTTGCCTGGCTTCCAGCTCTGGCGACTTGCTTGCTGGTATCAATGTTAGTCATTAAAACATGGGCGATGCTTCTTATCAATAACTTGACTCAAAGAGTTAGAAACGATGAAAAATTTAGTGCTTTCAGATGTAACAGTTGATACATGGGTGCAAGGCGGCCCAATTGAAATGGATAGTTTGTTGGGTTCTGTTGTTCTGATTGAAGTTTTTCAGGTCAATTGTCCCGGTTGCTTTTTTTATGCGTTACCGAACGCCATTAAACTCCATCAAAAATATCATGATAAAGGGTTGGTTATCATTGGCTTGGCGACTGCTTTTGAAGATTATGACAAAAATACGATTGAGAATTTGGAATTACTCATTAGAACGGGTGAGGTTATCGGCGAGACATTCAAGGCGTTGAATCAGCATGGATTGCTCATTGATAATAGCAGACTACCATGGAAACTGCCTTTTGCTGTCGGCATGGACCGTGTTGAGCAGGATAATCAACCAGTAACAGACGAGCGTGTTTTGACATATGCGCACCAACTGCTGGAGCAATTCGATAGACTGCCAGAAGATCAGCAACAGACGATATTGAACCAGATACGCACATTTCTGGAGCAAAAGATCATGAAGGCTGAGACATTTGAGCGCTTCTCCCTCCAGGGGACCCCATCTGCTATTTTGTTTGACCGGAAAGGTCAATTACAAGATGTCTCCTTTGGACAGGCGGATCATAAACAGTCTGCTATTGAACAGTTGCTGACGCAGAATTAACCGTCATGGGGCAAGAAAACAATATTTTTTTTGACAGTTGGACCGTCTATGATCAAATACTTGATCATAATTATATGTTTCATAATGAGTTATTTGTAGATCTGCAAGAATTTCTGGTGAACCGATTTGCCAATAATCCTATAACAGTACTGGATTTAGGGTGTGGCAGTGCCCGCCATTTAACTGATGTGCTCACACGGTTTGCAGTAGCGCATTATCGTGGGTATGACTTGTCTGAAACCGCTTTAAAATTCGCTAGACGTAATCTGATAACGCTGGATTGTCCCGTTGAGTTGATTCAAGATGATTTGCTTTCCGGATTAAAAAAACAAGATAAATTGTACGATGTTGTTTTTTCTAGTTTTGCTTGCCATCATTTGAATGAAACAGAGAAACAACATTTCTTCCAAATGGCGAATCAATGCCTAACAGAATCGGGCGTTTTGGTTTTAATTGATGTGGTTCGAGATGAGGATGAGAACTTAAGTGTTTATTTAGACCGGTACTGCGACTGGTTAAGATCAAATTGGGGTGCCTTGCATTCGGAAGCCTTGGAAGTTGCATGCGAACATATTTATGGCAATGATCGTTCCCGAACGAATCAGTGATTTAATTGAAAAAGGAAGCCTGGCAGGTTTCAAGAAATGCAGGGAGATAAGCAGTTATCAACGGCATGTGCTGTTAAGTTTTGAGAAATACGATGTTTCGGAGGTATACGGAACTCAATGGGCTATTGATATGGGGCTTGCTATAAAAATCTTCTTTATCGGGATGAAATATCGATTATATATCTGGAGAATACAGACATGGATCATTTCAAAAAAGCATCAATTACAAACTGTAATTGATGATCAAAAAGGGGCTCCCCGCATATGCCGCCAAGACCATCATCTTGAACCTAAAGGTTCAAGGTGGTCGTTTCCCGGATACATCAGGCAAACCCGTTCGGGGTGCGCACACCAGTATCACTTTAGTCAACAACCTGTTTTGATTATTGGTTCAAAGAATTTCAGCCTTAAACGTACACGGCAGGGAGCTATTTTTAAAGAACGTTATAAATTAGCTTATACGATAATATACCAATATATCAGATGCTTGAATACTTATTTCTTGATTAGCACATCGTTAATCTTTTTCCGGATACTTGCTATTCTACGCTTAAAATCTTCTATGTCAAAGCCACCCGATTGACGTACTACGAGTAGTTCATGGGCTATGCCGAGCGCTGCTGCGATGACAATACGATCAGAGTCGATCATTTTGCCTTCTTTGCGGATTTCTTGAATTTTATTTTCAAGCAGTTCCGCAGCTAATATAATCTCTTCACGTTCAGGTTCAGGACAGCTGATACAGAATTCACGTCCCATAATCGTAATTGTTAAAATATCTTCATTATTCATTATCAGGTAAGTGCTTTAATAGAGTTTCTAGACGGCTGCTGGCAATATAGATTTTTTCAGTCAGTTTCTCATTTCTTGCACTTGTTTCAGCAAGCTGTTGGCGTAATTTTGTATTTTCATTGCATGTATCCTCATACAAACGTATGAGTCGATGAACTTCTTTCTCTAGAAATTTAAGTTCTGGTTCCATGAATACCCAATGGGAGAGTGAAAATAGTTATTTCTGACAAAATTACCCAGAAATTTATCGATTAAATCAAATCGCGTTACAATTTATTATGTGTTCCATCGCAAAATGGTGAATTGTTTGTTTTCTTGCAAGTACATAACCAGGCGGCCTTGTTTTCAGCGACTGAAAATGCTTTTGGTGTGAATTCCGTCGTCTTATGCGATCCATCGCAAAATGGTTGTGACTGGCTGCGGCCACAAGTGCACCAATAGTACTGTTTATTAGCTTCCAATTGAACTTCAATGGGCGAAAAGGTTTTTTTAGTTTCCTGATTCATAAATTTTCTCCATATTTATTTGAATAGTGTTCAAGTTGATCATTTGCTTTTAAAGTTCAGGTGCTTACGGGAATTAGGGGATTGGTTAATTGAATAATCGCAATGCGTTTGCACTGCCGGCAATGATGTTATTTTCTTTCATAGATGTTTGGATATTGATCAGTTGCTGTTTGCTTCTCGCAAGTCCGTTTTCACTGAGTGGAACGCGATTGTCATCGACCATGATGCCACCCAGAGTATTGGAAAATATTTTTGCCAGATGAGTCATCTGATCAAAAACTTTTTCTCCATTGGCAACGCGTGGTACATCCAGTAAGAATGTAACACCATGTGTGGTCATTGTTTTCATATTATCAGGTATGAAGGGTTCCGATTCATAGTTGGTTAAGGTAAATAAAACATGACTGGTTTCATCTTTATATTTAAATAATCCATCTGGTTCAAGCTTAAAGCCGGATGCCTCTGCCAATGCTCTGATTTTTGTGCCGATAAACGCGCCGTCATCTTTACTGATTATGTTTATACCAATCATAACATCTACGTCGGCGCAAAACCTGTCAAGCAAGAGCGCTTGTTCATGTGATGGTACAATATCCGGGCATTGTGATGATGCATTAATTTGCGCAGCAAAATCCTGGGCAGTATCACGAAACTTCGATAAATCAATTTCTCTAATGGGTCCGGAGCGGTCTGCAAGTAGTAAACACCCCTTAAGGCTGACATAATCAGTATTCTCAGCTTTTGCACCAGTTACAATTTCTTCCCATGCATTAGAATTTTGTTTTTTGCCTAGCCAGACCATGGGTTTATTGAAATCAAACTTTCTATGTAATAACGTTGCCAGTTCTGCTTGGGGAATTGTGCCGTTACTGGAAATAGTGACAATATAGTTGGTTTGGCTGTTATATTCGTCGCCAAGCAATTGTGATTCTGCCGCTAAGGCTTCTTGTGTTTCAGGGTTTTTGCTTCTGATAGTGCTTTTTTCTAGATTTTCATCTGACTTGACTGATACATTTTCTTTCTGGGAAGAATTTTTTGTAAAAAAGTTTTTGTCCAGTTGTGGTTCTATTCTTTCGTGGGGCTCTTGTTTTTTCGTGTCGTTGCTGTGCTCAAAGAGCGCATCGTCATGTTTATGATTCAGTGCAGATTCTATTTTACGACGATAGCGTAACTGCTGTATCCAGTTAAAGATGGCAACACCGATAATAATAATGATGCCGATAATGATCAAACTGACTTGTAAGTCGCTCATGTTCAAAAAATCTCCCTTACTAACTTATTTCTAGAAGCTAGAATTATTTCAGAAAACTATGCCATCCAGTCATTAATCGATTGAAAAAGCTAATGTGCTACGATGTAAGCACGGTTTCTGTTTTATTGTCCGGACTAACTGCATTGACAATATCCACGGCTACTACTCTGGAAATGCCCTGGTCTTGCATTGTAATACCGATTAGTTGCTGGGCAATCTCCATTGTAATTTTATTATGACTAATAAACAAAAATTGTGTCTGTTGAGATAATTTTTTTACCAGTTCACAAAAACGCACGGTGTTGTTGTCGTCAAGTGGTGCATCAACTTCGTCGAGCAAACAAAATGGCGCTGGTTTTAATCGGAATAACGCGAAGATTAGTGCCAGGGCAGTAAGCGCCTTTTCGCCACCTGATAGTAAATGTATGGAACTGTTTTTTTTTCCGGGTGGCTGTGCTGTTAACATTAAACCGGATTCCAGAATCTTACCACCACTAAGCACAAGCTCGGCTTTACCCCCCGAAAAAATTATTGGAAAAATTTCATTTAGGTTACGGTTGACGGTAATGAATGTTTTTTGCAGTCTGCTTTGGGTTTCTCGATCTATTTGTTCAATAGCATTTTCAAGAATAGCAATGGCTTCATTTAGATCCTTTATCTGGGCATTTAATGACACGGCTCGATGCTGAGATGCTTCAAGTTCGTCTAAAGCAGCGAGGTTAACTGAACCCATTGCGATGATTTTTTTCTGTGTGCGATTAATCTCGGCCTGCAGGGTATCTGTATTTTTCTGATTGACCAGTGGCATTAAGTTATCTTCGTTTGCCTGTGATTCGTTGAGCTGTTCGGTATAGCGCGTTTCCAAAAGACTGGATTCCTGCTTTTTCAGATACAGTTGATTCAGTGCGTCGCGAAGCGACGTTTGTTTCTGATCAGAAGTCATAGACTGATTCTCGGCTTCTTGGATCTTGCGCCTTGCATGTTCGAGTTGATTGCGGTTGTCTGCTACTTTTTGTTCGAGGTGTTTGCACTTTGAAATGAAATTTTCCAACTGCGTCAGTAGCGCCGTGTCGTTCTCGCTCTTTTGCTCGGACAATAAATTATTGTGTTTGCTTAACAAGTGTATTCGGTCTTCTTCAAATACCTTCATTGAATTTTCTATATCATTGATTTTATTTTGACATATTTTTTCATTGAAAATCGTTTCCTGTATTTCTTTGTTATAGTGTTGTACTTTTAGTTGCTGATCTGCGACTTGCTGTCTTGCGTTTGCCAAGTTATTTTTTGTTGTTTCCACAATTTTTTTAAGCTTTTCGATTTGATCAAGATGATGAGCAGATTGCGTTACAACCTGTTCATTTTGTTGACGCTCAGAAACAAGTTGCCGGTCAAGCTCTTCCAATTCTTCCATAATTAGATTTCTGCGTTGCTTGATCTGTTCATTCATCTGGGAAAGCTTTATTTTTTCCAGATGTAAATGATGCCCGTGTTGTGTCAGTTGCTGCTGGTCCTGGCGAAAAGACTGGATTGTCTGGTTTAATTTTTCATTACTTGCCGTGATTTTTTCGAGATCAGATTTCTGCTCGCTCAGTTTTTTCTCAAAGAATTTAATTTTATCCTGAAGCTGGTCGAGTTCGCGCTGTCTTGACAAAACACCATGCAGGTGAGAATCGGGGGAATGAAAGTTAATCGAGTTTAAGGTAAGCGTATGTCCTTCGCGTGTAACTAAAATCTCTTCAGGCGTTAATTGGTGCCTGTGTTGTAAACCATGCTGAACGCTATCGACAAGATAAGTATTTCTGAGCCAATCATTTATGACGAATGAAATGCGGGTATTGTCACAGGTCACACGATCTGCCAATGTTTTCCAGAGTGTGCGATCGATTTGTTTTAGTTGATGATTATTACTTGCTTGGATATCCGTAGAATCAAGCTCAAAAATGGATAGTTTGCCCGGAGGCAAATCACTTCCCCAATCTTGGATAGTTTCAAGCCTGGAGAATCCGATACTGTTTAAACGTTCCTGTAGAATTGATTCAAGCGCCAGTTCCCAGTCTTTCTCAATTTGAATGTGGCGCCATAAACGAGGTAAAGTGGCTAATTCATGTTTTTGCAGCCAGTTTTTCAATGCATCATTGTTTTCAATTTTTTGTTGCAAGTTTTGGAGCGCATTAAATTGCGCCTCTAAGTGTGATAATTCCTTCTGCAATTCATGAGTCTGTATAACAGCTTTGTCTTTGCGGTTACTTTCCAGTTTGAATTCCGACTCCGCTTGTAAAAGATTTTTTTCAGTTTGAACAAGCTGATCTTCCATCTGATCTAACTTGAATCTGATATCCGAAAGCGTTTTCTCATCTGGTTCGTTAAGCGAATTGAATTCTTGCAGTAAACGGTTTTTACGCGACTCAAATTGTTGAATGGTTTTGTTAGTATGCTGGATATGTGTTTTGGATAGGTTGTAAGCCTGTTCTGATGATGCGAGATTTTGCAGCGCCGCATCAAATGCGGATTGGCTTTGATTAAACAATGCTTCAAGCTCGGGTAGTTTTGATTGTTCCTGCCTGTTTTTCAGTACGGCAGATTCATGCGCAGATTTTGCATTCTGCCGTTCAGTTTGCCAGTGTTGCAGGTTGTCGGCGGCCGTGTCATGTTGTTGCTGGTTGCGCGTTATTTGTTTCTCAATATCCTGTATCTGATATGAGCGTTGTTCCTGTTGTTTGTTAAATTGTTTTATTTCCTGATTAATACGTGCTTTTTCTGCATTTGCACTGTATAACTGTCCTTGTAGTTCATGCAATTTTTCACTGAGGGAATGTTCATGCGTGCGGGCTTGCTCCCGTTTTGTTTTGTTGAGTTCTAACTGTGTAATTTCAGACTCAAGTTGCGTTGTTGATGCAGTGATTTCTTCTTCCGTAGCGAGACGTTGTTTGGTGGCATCAATTTTGCGTTGCAGCCATAAGACTTGTTGGGTTTCCTGCAGTTGTTTATTTAATGCGCTGTATTGCGTTGCGGCTTTTGCCTGATCTTCCAGGTGATTTATTTGCTTTTGTAGTTCGTTGGAAATATCATTTAGACGGATTAGGTTTTTGCGTGCATCGGTCAATCTTAATTCCGTTTCATGTCTTCTGTCCCGGTATTTTGAGATTCCAGCGGCTTCTTCCAGGAAAATTTTAAGTTCCTGTGGTTTGGCTTCAATTATGCGTGAGATCATGCCTTGCTCAATGATGGCATAACCACGGCCGCCAATTCCTGTGCCCAGGAAAAGGTCTGCGATGTCGCGGCGTCTTACATGTATATTGTTAATATAATAACTGGAATTTCCATCTCGCTGAATAACACGTTTTATGGCGATTTCAGCATAACTGGACCATGCTCCTGCTGCGGTGCCCAGGCTATTATCAAAGTAAAGTTCAACACTAGCGCGTCCAACAGCTTTACGATTTGCTGAGCCCCCAAAAATCACATCCTGCATTGATTCGCCGCGCAATGCAGATGCTTTTGATTCGCCTAGCACCCAGCGTACGGCATCTATGATGTTGGATTTTCCGCACCCATTGGGGCCAACTATACCCACTAAGTCTTGCGTGACCGGGATAACAGTTGGGTCGACAAATGATTTAAAACCGGCGAGTTTGATTTTAGCGAGGCGCAATTTTTATCTATTGGTAACAGTTATAATATGATGATAGGGTAACAGTGATTGTAAGCAATCATAATTTATTGTAACTGAATTAACTGGAAGAAGAGAATTGTTGAATGTCAACTAAACCTAGCAAGCAACTGGAGACCTTTCCCAACCCTTTTGTCAAGAGAGACTATCAGATTCATATGGAGATACCGGAATTTACCTGTGTGTGCCCAAAAACGGGGCAACCTGATTTTGCCTCCTTGATATTGGACTATATTCCGGACAAGAAATGTGTGGAGCTTAAAAGCTTGAAACTTTATATCTGGTCTTTTCGCGATGAGGCGGCTTTTCATGAAGCTGTAACCAATCAGATTCTGGAAGATCTTATAACCGTATTAAAACCGAGGTACATTCGGCTAACGGCGCGTTTCTTTGTTCGTGGCGGTATTTTTACCAATGTAATTGTTGATCATCGTAAATCCGGATGGAAACCGCAGCCGGCTATTCCATTGCATCAATTTGATGAGCAGTTAACTATAAGAAAATGATCAGATTGCAATATTTTCAGATCGTAACACCAATAAAAAGGTTGGTTATGATTGGCGCGTATTAGATTAGTGAACTTATTCGTTTCGTTTATTGTCTTTTATGATTGTGGTTTATTGGTTTCCGAGATCCATTTGAATAGGTATACTTGACCCGGTTGACATAAAACGAGTTCATAATTTGTTTTATTTTCTTTATTAAAATGTACAAGGATCGGGTAGTATGGGTGATCGGGAAGTCGATCAACAATTGGTGGAACGTGTACAAAATGGCGATAAGCATGCGTTTGATTTATTGGTTGCCAAATATCAACGTAAATTGATACGCTTACTCTCCCAATTTGTTAGAGATCCGGCCGAAGTGGAAGATGTTGCCCAAGAAGCTTTTATCAAGGCATATAGAGCGTTGCCTTCTTTTCGTGGTGACAGTGCATTTTATACATGGTTGTATCGAATAGGTATTAATACTGCTAAAAATTATCTGGTTTCTCAAGGAAGAAAAGCGCCAACATTACACGGTGTGGATACCGAAGAAGCCGAGAATTTTGAAGAAGGTGGTATTTTACGTGAAATGCATACACCTGAAAGTGAACTGATGAGCAAGCAGATTGCTCAAACAGTTAACCAGACACTAGAGGAATTGCCTGAAGAACTTCGAACGGCAATCATATTAAGAGAAATTGAGGGACTCAGTTATGAAGAGATTGCGAGGATTATGGAATGTCCTATAGGCACAGTGCGTTCACGCATATTCCGTGCGCGTGAAGCAATATCTGAACAATTACGCCCGCTACTGGGCACCAGCAAAGATAAGAGGTGGTGAAGTGAAGAATAAGATATCCGAATTAATGGATGGTGAGCTTGCTAATCAGGATGCCAAGAAAATAATTGAAACGCTTAAGAAAGACGCAAGTCTGCAGAATGACTGGGAAACCTACCACTTAATTGGCGATACGTTAAGGCAACACACTTCTTTTTCGGCAGATATTACCCAACGAGTCAGCCAACAACTCAAATCCGAGCCTACAGTTTTTATACCGCAAAAAATCACTTCTGGACATTCAAAATTAAAAGTATTTTCATTTGCAACGGCTGCATCCATTGTTGCGATGGTGACAGCATGGGTAGTGATGGAGGATACTTATCAACAACAGCGTCCAACTATTGTGGCAGAACAAACGAAGAACCAGGTAGAACTAGACAGACCTTTGACACCGGTTTTGGTCTCGCATCCTCAATCGACACGCGCATATCCATATATGGCAGCCGAAGACATGGATAATTATCTTTTTTATCATAACTTCCATAATTTTCATAAAGATTTTCCAGTTGGAACGGCTGCACATGGTCAATCAGTATATATTTATCCTGTGACCGATTTTCATGATAACTATGGTCAATGAAAAGTATTACATTACCTATTTTAGTACTACTGCTCACATTCGTATCTCAGACTGCAAATGCTGAGAATAAGTCACTTCTTACTGAAAGTGCATATGAATGGTTACAAAAAATTGCTGCGGCGCCCCGTCAATTTAATTTTCGTGGAACATTTGTATATTCCGCCGATGGTCACATGGAAACCTCCCAGATTACGCACAGAGTAGACCGGAAAGGTGAACATGAAAAAATAGAAGTTCTGGATGGCATGGCCCGTATCGTCTATAGAAATAATGATGAAATGAAGTGCTATATGCCAAATAGCAAAAAAATTTATACGGAAAAACGCTGGTTTAGAAAATTTTTTCCAGATCTATTGCCACAGCCATCCGAGAAAATCAAACAATATTATTCAATTGTAATAGATAAACAAGTGCGTATTGCGGGATATGATACTCAGGTGATCAAGCTATTACCCAAAGATAACTTGCGATATGGTTATAAATTCTGGGTGCATATCGATTCCGGTTTATTGCTGAAAGCCGCCGTGATAGACAGAAAAAATACAGTCGAGCAATTTGCATTTGCCCAGATTGAAATTGGTAATGAGATAGAAGAAAATCTGCTCGATCCGGAATTGATGCAATCGTCACTGGATTGGAAAACAATTAATCTGTCTACGATTGTTCTAGAGGATGGAGAACTGGCGTGGCAACTTAGCGAACTTCCTGTGGGGTTTAAAAAGATTGCCGAAATGAGGCGAAATCTGGATGGAAAAAGCATGGTGGTTGATCATATTGTATTAACCGATGAACTGGCAACGGTATCGGTATTTGTCGAACCGATTAAAGAAAATTCGTCGTCGCCGATACCTGGTTTTTATTCAAGCCGAGGCGCTATTAATATTTATGTTCGTGAGTTGAACAATAACAAGATTACAACTGTGGGGGAAGTCCCTCTGAATACAATAAAATTGATTGGTGACGCTGTTATTGTCCAGTAACCGGATTTGTTCTGTTTGTCGTGTCGCTTTAAACAATCGTTAAATTTAATTTGCGCTTATTGAGCGCTTTTTTATTGATAGGAAAATAAGCCCTGATTATATCAGGTCATTGAAAAAATGTTTATATTCTTGATGTTAATCGGCTTTCTGAGGAAAAGGATAATGCGCCATCTAACAGTGTTTCTTTTGTTTATTATGTCTTCTACTGTTTCAGCTCAAGCCAACGAGCTGCCTGATTTCACAGGACTGGTTGAAAAGTATGGTGCTACTGTGGTTAATATCAGTACAATCCAGACACAACGGGATGCTGTAGCACAGTTATTTCCTGAGATACCAAATCTACCCAAGGATTCGCCATTTTATGAGTTTTTTAGGCGCCATATGGAGCCATTTTCTTCACCGAGAAGAGCTGAGCCAAGATCAATGGGATCGGGATTTATTATTAGTTCTGATGGTTATATCCTGACGAATGCGCATGTGGTCGAATCTGCAAGCGAAATTACTGTTAAATTAAATGATAAGCGTGAATTTATTGGCGAAGTAATCGGTACTGACAAGAAAACGGATATTGCGTTGATAAAAATTGAGACGGAAGATTTGCCAAAAGTTAATCAAGGCGATCCGGATAAACTTAAAGTTGGTGAGTGGGTAGTTGCGATTGGCTCGCCGTTTGGATTTGAAAACAGTGTAACAGCCGGTATCGTAAGCGCAAAAGGGCGTTCTCTCGCTCAGGAGAATTATGTGCCGTTTATTCAGACAGATGTTGCTATTAATCCGGGTAATTCGGGTGGGCCGTTATTCAACATGAATGGAGAAGTGGTTGGTATCAATTCGCAGATTTATAGTCGCACGGGCGGGTTTATGGGTTTGTCTTTTGCCATACCGATTAACGTTGCGACTGATATTGCAAACCAGCTTAAAACTGCTGGAGTTGTCCGGCGCGGAAGAATTGGCGTAATGATCCAGGAGGTTACCAAAGAATTGGCGGAGTCCTTCGGTTTGACTGAAACCCGTGGTGCATTGGTTGTGTCGGTAGAAAAGAATGGGCCGGCAGATAATGCCGGTATCAAAGCGCGTGATGTTATTCTTGGCTTTAATGGTCAGGAGGTGGAGACTTCGGCTGATTTGCCACGTATAGTCGGTAATACGGCGCCTGACTCCAAGATTTTGGTCAAGGTATGGCGAGATGGTTCAATCAAGAAAATTAAATTGACCGTTGGTGAAATTCCAAGAGAAGAGTCTGATCAACATTTTCACAGAAAACAAAGTCAAAAAACCGAGGAATCAAATCGTCTGGGACTTGCGCTTAGAGAATTGACCAAACAGCAAATGAAGCAAATGGATATAGAAAATGGTTTGCTCGTTGAAAGTGTTCAACCCGGTATTGCCAGCCAGTCAGGTATACGTAAAGACGATATAATTCTTGGATTCAATAGTAAAGATGTGAAAAGTGTTGAACAGTTCAATCAGTTGCTCGATCAAGTGCAGGAAGGAAAAAACATTGCCTTGCTGATCAAACGGGGTGATTTGACAACATTTATTACTATGAAACTTGAAGATGACAGTTGAGCGAATAAATTTATGGTGAAACTCGACGAAACTGCCGGTCTGGTTGTTTATGGACGTGAAGCATGCCATCTTTGCGAACAGATGATACTTGCACTGAAAGAAAAGCAAGCACAGGTATCATTTGAATTCCAAGTGATTGATATTGATGCGGATCCTGAGTTGGTGGCGCAGTTTAATGATAAAATACCTGTTCTCATGTCACGCGCCGATCAAAAGGAAATTTGCCATTATCATCTCGATATCGCTGCTTTGGATGATTATCTTGTCAAATTTCGTTAGAATGCTGCCTCTTGACTTAGATGTTGCCGGTATTTAGCTATTAAGCACATTTAATAGTTCAGATATACTCAACAGATCATCTTTACTGAATAGCCCAATGCAGCGGATACGTAATTTTTCAATTATTGCCCATATCGATCACGGAAAATCCACACTGGCTGATCGTCTCATTCAATTTTGCGGCGGCTTGTCTGAGCGGGAAATGGAAGAACAGGTTCTGGATTCAATGGATCTGGAAAAGGAAAGAGGTATTACCATCAAGGCGCAAACCGTTGCGTTGCACTATAAAGCCAAAGATGGTGAGACCTATTTGCTGAACCTGATTGATACCCCAGGGCATGTCGATTTTTCATACGAAGTTTCACGATCTTTGGCTGCGTGTGAGGGGGCATTGCTAGTAGTCGATGCGTCACAGGGTGTTGAGGCTCAAACGGTTGCCAATTGTTATACAGCGATCGAGCAGGGTGTAGAGGTTGTTCCCGTTTTGAACAAAATAGATCTGCCGGCTTCCGACCCCGAACGCGTGATCGAAAATATTGAAGATGTTATTGGGATTGAAGCGCAGAATGCATTGCGAGTCAGCGCTAAAACCGGCGAGGGAATTGAAGACGTATTGGAGGCTGTTGTCCGCCAGATACCTGCACCGAAAGGCGACCCTGATGCGCCATTAAAAGCGCTGATTATCGATTCCTGGTTTGATAACTATGTCGGTGTTGTGATCCTGGTGCGTGTGATGGATGGTACGCTTAAACCGGGCGACAAGATTTTGTTGATGGCCAGCAAAGTAACCCACCTTTGTGAACAAGTGGGTGTGTTTATTCCCAAATCTCTGAACCGGAATTCATTAAGTGCTGGCGAAGTGGGTTTTGTGATATCCGGCATTAAAGAACTGGATGCAGCAAAGGTCGGTGACACGGTTACCTTATTTAATAATCCCGCAAAAGAACCGCTAAAAGGATTCAAAGAAATCAAGCCGCAGGTTTTTGCAGGATTGTATCCAGTCGAATCGAATCAATATGATGCCTTGCGTGCGGCATTAGAGAAACTCAGACTCAACGATTCATCTCTACAATTTGAGCCTGAGACTTCACAGGCGTTAGGTTTTGGTTTCCGCTGTGGATTCCTGGGGTTGTTGCATATGGATATCGTGCAGGAACGTCTCGAAAGAGAATATGACATGGATTTGATTACAACGGCGCCCACAGTTATCTATCAAATACTGATGCGTGATGGAGCAGTCATTGAAATTGATAACCCGTCACGAATACCTGACTTATCTAAAATTGCTGAAATTCGGGAACCAATTATAACAACAACCATACTGGTTCCTGATGAATTTGTCGGTGCGGTGATTACATTATGTGTGAATAAGCGCGGTAGCCAGAGAAATATGCAATATCTGGGTAAACAGGTCATGTTGACCTATGAGCTACCCTTGAATGAGGTCGTTCTGGATTTCTTTGATCGACTCAAATCGGCAAGCCGTGGTTATGCGTCGATGGATTATGAATTTAAAGAATTTCGAGCTTCAGACCTGGTCAAGCTGGACATATTAATTAATGGTGATCGGGTTGATGCGCTTTCATTGATTGTGCATCGCAGCAGTAGCCAACAGCGCGGGCGTGAATTAGCACAGAAAATGCGTCAGCTCATTCCGCGCCAGATGTTTGACATTGCCGTACAGGCAGCAGTGGGCGCACATATTATTGCCAGAGAAAGTGTCAAGGCTTTACGTAAAAATGTCCTGGCAAAATGTTACGGAGGCGATATTACACGGAAGCGAAAATTGCTTGAAAAGCAGAAAGCTGGTAAAAAAAGAATGAAACGTGTTGGTAACGTGGAAATTCCTCAAGAAGCTTTTTTGGCGATTTTGCAAGCTGATAATAAATAGATCAGATTTTATTCGAGTATGGATCAAATAAATTCTCAAAGGAAGTATAGTGATGCTTATTAATTATTCAGTATATTCAGGAAGGTAAATTCATGAATTTTCCTTTGGTCTTGTTTAGTTTGCTGGTTATAACCGGTGCAGTCTGGGCGCTCGATTACTTTGTTTTGCGGCATAAACGCAAGTCTGATGAAGAAGAACCCTGGTGGATTGAGTATCCTAAAAGCTTTTTTCCGATTATTCTGATTGTATTTTGTCTGCGTTCATTTATTATTGAACCTTTTAAGATTCCTTCTGGTTCTATGATTCCAACTTTAATTGTTGGAGACTTTATTCTCGTGAACAAGTATACCTATGGTATACGACTGCCAGTCATTAACAAAAAAATAATCGACATGGATAACCCCAAAGCGGGTGATGTGCTGGTATTCCGTTATCCGGAAGATCCTTCCATTGACTATATCAAACGTGTTGTTGGGGTTCCCGGCGATATCGTCACATATCATAATAAACAATTGTTTATTAATGAACAAATGGTGAAACAAGACTACGAAGGTGATTATAAATATGTGGAACCGGGTTTGGGGTATATTTATTCGGAAAAATTTGCAGAATATCTTGGCGAAACCAATCACTCCATTTTAATTAATCAGGAAGTGAACGGTTTGCAGTATTCCAGCGTTCGCATGTTCCCATTTCGGGAGAATTGTAAATATAGTCGTACGGGATTTACCTGTACTGTTCCGCCTGGAAATTATTTTACCTTGGGCGACAACAGAGATAGCAGCAGCGATAGCCGGTACTGGGGTTTTGTTCCGGAAGAAAACATCGTGGGCAAAGCATTTATGATTTGGTGGAATTTTGGAGACTTTGATCGAATAGGTCAAAGTATCCAATAGTCGAGAAAAATTTTCTTGGGAGAAAATCATGAATTTGAAAGCAAACCGTTTTAAACAGCAGGGTCTGACATTATCGGGTATGTTGTTATGGTCAGTTGTGCTTGTGCTGGTTGCTGTGCTGGGTATGAAACTTGTTCCCGTATATATTGAAAATGCCACAATCAAGAAAAATTTAGATGCGATCGCTAATGATGCCAGTTTACAAAATGCTAATGCCACCCACGTCAGGCTTGCCTTTAGTAAACGTGCCCAGATAGACAACATCACCGTGATTCGCGAGAACAATCTCAAGATTACCCGTGACAATGGAAAAAACCAACTCAGTGTCGACTATTCGGTTAATGTGCCGTTGTTTGCCAATATTTCACTGCAAATAGATTTTGAGACAAAAAGCAATTGATAATCTCTAAATCGGATTCTTGTAAACAACATGCAAGCTAATCGGAAAAAGATGGTGGATCAGTTTTGTAACCGGCTGGGGTATCAATTTGTTCAGACCGGGTTACTGCAAGAAGCATTAACACACCGCAGTCACAGCGTGACACATAATGAGCGACTGGAATTCCTCGGAGATAGCGTGCTGAATTGCGCAATTGCCGGTTTGATTTTTAAAAGATTTCAAGATGTTCCCGAGGGACGGTTATCCCGGTTACGTGCAAGTTTGGTTAATCAAAAAGCGTTATCGGATATGGCGCTTTCTCTGGATATGGATCAACTGATACGACTGGGTGAAGGTGAATTAAAAAGCGGGGGCAGTCAACGCCCATCGATTCTGGCTGATGCGCTGGAAGCTGTTTTTGGAGCAATATTTGTTGACAGTGATTTTGTGCAGGCAGAAGCTGTGATCACCAGACTCTATACGCCCATACTGAGTACTATCGATCATTCCACCCATGGAAAGGATCCCAAAACATTGCTGCAGGAGTTATTGCAAAGTCAGAAGCTGGATCTGCCTGAATATACAGTTGTAACGACACTTGGAAAAGCGCATCAACAAAAGTTTAAAGTGGAATGCCTGGTGCCTGAATTCAATATACGTACGTTAGGTGAAGGTTCCAGCCGCCGCAGTGCGGAACAGGCCGCGGCAAAAAAAGCCTATGAGTTGGCGAACGTTGTTAATTAGTTATCACATAACTATTTGAGTAGACGAAAAAACGTTTTATGGTGAGCTATTTTCAGTATGCTGTCTGATTCTCATTTTCGTACTGGATATATTGCCATCGTAGGTCGTCCGAATGTGGGTAAATCAACCTTGCTCAATAATCTGATACAACAAAAAATCAGCATAACGTCCAGAAAGGCGCAAACAACGCGTTATAGAATCAGTGGTATTTTAACCGACGGACTTGCACAGTTTATCTTTGTCGACACACCGGGTTTCCAAATGCGGTACAAAAATCGTATGAATACTGCTATGAATCGTGTTGTGTCCCAGAGTATGTCGGATGTCGATGTGGTTTTGTTTGTAATAGAAGCGCCGCGTTTTGATGAACAGGATCAGCTTGTGTTAAGCCTGTTGCCCGAATCTGTTCCGGTCATACTGGTTGTTAACAAGATAGACAAGTTGGCGGATAAAAACCAGCTATTGCCATTTCTTGAAGCGATGGAAAAAAAATTCAACTACGCGGCGATAATTCCGGTCAGTGCGGAAAAACAAACACAGCTGACAAAACTTATTGATGTGATTCGCCCGCATTTGCCAGAAAATCCCCCGCTATTCGCTGCGGATGAAATTACCGATAAAAGTACACGATTTATTGCAGCCGAACTGATTCGGGAAAAATTGTTTCGCCTGATTGGAGACGAAATTCCTTATTCAACAAGTGTTGTTGTCGATCAATTTACCGAAACAGAAAAATTGAGCAAAATTTATGCCACAATTTTAGTGGACAAGTCCGGGCAAAAGGCTATAGTCATTGGAAAAAACGGTGAGAAACTTAAGCTGATCGCGAGTCAGGCGCGCAAAGAAATGGAAAAGCTTTTCGATAAAAAGGTGTTTTTGCAGGTTTGGGTTAAAGTGAGAAGCGGGTGGGCGGACAATATTAATATCCTGAAAACACTGGGACATGAATAACCTTATTTGTCAGAAAATGCGGCATCGTTAAAGCGTACATATCGTATATTGCAAATTGATTGATAAAACTGATTCATTAGACCTTATCCGGAACAAAACATCATGGTTGAACTTGGCGTTAATATAGATCATGTAGCTACTCTGAGACAAGCGCGTGGTACTCCGTATCCGAGCCCGATCGAAGCCGCAGTGATTGCTGAATCAGCAGGTGCAGATGCGATTACATTGCATTTGCGTGAGGATCGGCGACATATTCAGGATCAGGATGTCATCGTGCTGCGGGACTTGCTTAAAACACGCATGAATCTGGAAAGCGCAGTGACGTCTGAAATGATCGATATTGCACTGCAGATCAGACCGCACGATATCTGTCTGGTTCCAGAACGGCGTGAAGAGCTGACTACAGAAGGTGGACTCGATGTTATCAGACATTTTGAGCAAGTTAAACAAGCATGCGGCCAATTGAGCGATGCGGGTGTGCGCGTTTCATTGTTTATCAATGCCGATTTCGAACAAATTGATGCCGCAATCGGTGCTGGCGCACCGGTTATCGAAATCCATACGGGTAGCTTTGCTGATGCTACGACCATGGCTGAGCAGACAGATGAACTTGAAAAAATAAAAAAAGCTGTTGCTTACGGGGTTAACCGGAAGTTAAAAGTAAATGCTGGCCATGGTTTGCATTATCAGAATGTGCAAGCAATTGCGGCAATTCCGGGAATTTCGGAGTTGAATATCGGTCACGCGATTATTGCCCATGCACTTTTTGTTGGTCTGGACAAAGCGGTTCAGGAAATGAAACAACTGATATCTGGAGCAAGTACGTGATCTACGGTATTGGCACAGACCTGGTTGATCCTGCAAGAATTGCGCGTTCACTAGAGCGATATGGGGATAAATTTGCGCGACGAATTTTAACCGATCCTGAGTGGCAGGAATATCAAAACAGCAGTAAGCCCGCATTATTTTTGGCAGGCCGCTTTGCTGCCAAGGAAGCGCTTTCAAAAGCAATGGGAACGGGCTTGCGTCATCCAGTCAATCTGAACTTTATCACCATTACGCATGATGGGTTGGGTAAACCCTATTTTGAATTTCACCCGGAGCTGGACCGATTGATCAGCGAGATTGGCATTATCGGTCACTATCTGTCGATCAGCGATGAACGTAACATCGCCTGCGCTTTTGTCGTTCTGGAGAAATAATCATGTCACTCGGGCCCGTCATGCTCGATATAGCCGGTTGTGATCTTACTGACGAAGATAAAAGGCGTCTGCAACATCCGCTGACTGGCGGAGTCATTTTATTTTCACGCAATTTCTCCTCTCAAAAACAATTGATCGCACTGACTCAGGAAATCAGGTGCCTCAGAACGCCGCATTTGTTAATTGCGGTTGATCAGGAAGGCGGGCGGGTACAGCGGTTCAAGGAAGAATTTACACGGCTGCCCGCAATGCGCGAACTCGGTAAAATCTGGGATTTACACCCGGCGCGAGCCCGTCAGCTTGCCAGGCATGTGGGTTATGTTCTGGCTGCTGAATTGATAGTCAGTGGTGTTGATTTGAGTTTTACACCGGTACTGGATGTTGATCACGGTCACAGCAGTGTTATTGGTGATCGCGCGTTTCACCGTGAACCGCAGGCAATTTCCGATCTTGCCCATGCGTTGATGCAGGGACTAAAAGCAGGGGGCATGCAGGCTGTCGGTAAACATTTTCCAGGGCATGGTTTCATACAAGCGGACTCGCATCACGAGAAATCGATAGACCATCGTCAATATGCCGATATTGAAATGGATGATTTAATTCCGTTTCAACGGATGATTGATTTTGGTATCGCTGGTGTGATGGCCGCGCATGTGATCTATTCCCAGATCGATCAATATCCGGCGGGTTTTTCACGGTTTTGGCTGCAAAAAATTTTGCGCGGGGAATTACGGTTTGAAGGCTGCATTTTTAGCGATGATTTAAGCATGAAAGGGGTCGGCCACTTTAAGACTATCGTATCGCGTGCATATGCCGCGCTTGAGGCGGGGTGCGATATGATTCTGGTGTGTAACGATGCACAAGCGGTTGACGAATTATTGGGCAAGCTGCAATGGAATATATCTGCAGCCACCCTTGCGCGTTATGCGCGCATGCACGGTAAGCGGTATTTTGTTTCCATGACAAAATTAAGGGAAGATGCTGCTTATGTTCAGGCGATACGGGAAATCAGCGCCATAGGTGATCCGAACGAAATATTACCCTTTTAGCGTTTCCCTTTTACTGATGGCTGGATCAAAGGCATCGTTTGTTTTGCCGGTATTTTTGTTGTTTATATTAATCAGTGCGAGCAAGGCATTATAGGGAACAGGCCTGCTGAAATAGTAGCCTTGCTGGTAGTAGCACTGGTGTTGAAGTAGAATTTTGGTTTGTTGGACTGTCTCGACGCCTTCAGCAACCACGATCAGCCCCATATTGATACTTAAGCCGATAATTGCCTGAACAATTTTTAAATCATTTTGATTCTGATCGAGCGTGCGCACGAAAGACTTGTCGATTTTCAGGATGTCAATGGGAAGTTCACGCAATAAAGTTAACGAAGAATAACCCGTTCCAAAATCATCCAGCGCGATTAAAATTTCAAGTTCCTTGATTTTTTTTAAAATACCTCCGACGCGATCGATATCATTGATAATGGTGCTTTCGGTGATTTCGAGTATTAACGAATGGGATGGTAAATTGGTATGCTGCAAAATTGATACAATGGTTTGCAGAAAATTTGCATGCAGTAACTGACGAGGATTGACGTTAACCGAGATCTTGACGGGATAACCCAACTTCAAAAGCTGATGGGCAGCGCTACAGGAAACGCTTAATACCAGTTCTCCGAGTTGCTCAATCAGGCCGGCATTTTCAGCAAGCGGAATAAATTCACTGGGTGATAAATAGCCCCTGGTTGGGTGTGGCCAGCGAACCAGTGCTTCCATCCGGGCAATATGATGTGTTTCTGCATTAATTATCGGTTGAAATAAAACTTGCAGTTCATTGTTTTTGATTGCGGAGCGTAATTCCTTCTCCATTTCAAGCCGGTCGCGTGTCCATACTTCAGTGGATTTGGAAGAATAGAATTCAAAGCGATTGCCGCCATCGCGCTTGGCACGATACATTGCTGTACCGGCCCGTTCTAAAACAGCTTCACTGGTTTGTCCATTTTTCGGATAGAAACAGATGCCGATGCTGGCGGAAACAAATACTTCAAGTTCGTCGATTTCAAACCGCTGGTTAATGACATCAAGAATTTTCTGGGCCATTTCCGACGCCGAATCAGTGTCGCTGAGATAATCAAATAACAAGATGAATTCATCCCCTCCCCAGCGTGCAATAAAATCGTCATGATGCAAAACGCCATATAAACGTCGGGAAACCATCTTGAGCAATTTGTCTCCGGCTTGATGTCCCATGGCATCATTTATTTTCTTGAAATTATCCAATGTTACAAAGAATACGGTAAAAATTTTTCCGGTATCCTGGGTTGCCTGTATCATTTGATCGAAGCGGGACAGTAATGTTGAGCGGTTTGGCAATTTTGTCAGGCGATCATAGTGTTCCTGGTGTGCGATCCGCTGCGTCAGCTCAACGGTATCGCTAATATCGGTCATGGCAATTACAGACCCCAGGCGTATTTTTTGTTGATCATACAGCTGGTTTTGGGTAATCCGGACAGTCAGTTCGTTACCCTGTGTTGTTATTAAACTGCATTCAAGGGCTTCAAAACTATCCGAACCGTCTGTCAGTATGTTTTTGATGGCGGAGACGCAGATTGGATTTTCATGTTTTGAATTCAGATGCAGTATTTGTTGTAGCGCCTTTCCCTTAATTTGATTGAATTCGGACTTCAAAATATGTTCGGCGCCCTTGTTGATATAAACAACATGATTATGTGCATCGGTTATGATAACACCATCTCTGATTGCTTCCAGAGCGGTGCTCGAACGTACACTCGAAATCAGAAACGAGCTTAAAAACTGGTTAATGCGCTGCCAGTTCCACAACGGATAGATTGCCACAGTGCCCAGTAACGCCGCGGAGGGTGAAATCCAGATATGATGAATTTTCAGTAGATGATAAATAATAAATAAACATGCCATCAATAAGATCGAGAGGAGTGGAATTGTCAGATTTCTTTTTGCCCAGCTAATTCCCATTAGGATAATGGATATCCACAAAACAGATAACACCGCAGTCCATGGTTTGGAAAGTGCATGAATGGCGCGATTATTTTGCAGCATCGAATAGACATTCGCATGCCACTCAACACCTGTCATGAGTTGCCGGTTTATGGGTGATACCGGTGTGGTAAAACGCGCGCCCAGGCCTGCAGCGGTCATGCCGACTATAACGGTTTTGTCTTTGAGGCTGGCAAGAATATCATCGTTGAATAAAACACTTGCGTAAGAGACTTGACGAAAACTTCCGGATTTTCCAGCATAGGGAATCAGTATCTCGTTCGAACGAAACCAATGTTTCAACGGATCAGTTGATTGTTTATATTCATTGTTCAGTCCATGTGGTTTTCTCGCAGTTGTAGGGTCAGCCAGAAGTAGCGCCAGCGCAGGCCAGGCAGGTTCGTTGATGCCTGCATATAGAAAAACACGCCGTGCAACACCATCGCTGTCAAGTTCCACATCGACATGCCCCAAGACGGCATATTGTCTGAACAGCGGGTGTGGCGCAGCCAGATATATTGAATCCGGATCAGCCGCTGACAGGGGTGCGACTGGCAGTATGACGTTTCCGTGCGCCGCAATTGCCGTGGCCAATAACTCGTCCGCATGGGAATCATGGTTTTGCAGTTCTGAAAAAAGCAAGTCCAGTGCAAGTTTTTTATTGTCAATCGATTTCAATCGGTTAATCAATTCTGCATGTATGCCCCTTGACCACGGCCAGCGTCCTAAAACACCGAGGCTTTCTTCGTCGATCGCCACAATAATCGTGTCGGAGTCCTGCGGATATTGGATGAGTGACGACAATTCATCATAGATGACGAAATCCAGACGTTCCAATATTTCGGAATAAGCGATGATTGCGACTGCAGTAATCAGCAGTGCGATACGCAATACAAAGGTATTGTACTGTGCGCTTAAATTTTCCAGTGAAATCATATTAGAACGAGAAGCGGCAATAACAGTAACAGCATCAGCCAGTAGGGAATATCACGCGGAATTTCGATGGTTTGGAGCGGCCCCCAAGGGCCTTCAAAACCGTCGGATTCAATTGTTTTGATGCGCAGATAATAAGTCCCGCCGGGCGGTTTTTCTATGGACATTCGAGAAGCCGGTGTAATTTCGTCAACAATGATATCGGTAAATGTTTTATCACGAGAAAATTGAAAGTTGAAACTTTGTCCTTCGGCAACACTACGCCAGGCGAATGTCATTTCTTTTTCATCCAATTGCGTTTCGTCAAGCGAAGGCCCTGGATAAGGCACTCTGAAGGGCATGGTGTCGCTGAACGGGCCCATGCCTTCACTTGGCGAAACCGAGGCAATACGCCAGAAATAATGACCAGGTGCTAGTGATTCAGGCAAAGATAAATTGTTTTCCTTGATTTCAGGATTGAAATAAACCAGGTCTGTAAAATCAGTGTTTCGGCTAATCATCAGGGTGTAATGCGTTGCTTCAGACTGAGTGGTCCAGTTAAATTTCTGATTTTCTGGTGTTGTTACACCATCTGGCAAAGGGGCGCTAACGAAGGGGGGGGCCGGACGTGCATTGAGTGAGAAAGCAATGACGGCATCTTTTCCTTCAATCCCGGATTCATCGATGCCGCGAATTCTTAACCAGTAATCTCCGTCCGGAATATCACCATCACGGAAGGGGAGTGTTGCGGTAGTAAATTCAGATAGCAAATGGTCAAATGCTTTGTCCAATGCGATTTGTGTGCGATATGCCTTGGCGCCTGCTAATGGGGCGAGATGAATCGCGAGTGGAAGACTTTCGTAGTAGCGATGTGTATCGGATAAATCGGGGGGCGGCAGAAGTGTTACCGGTTGTGCAGGCGGAGCGCCTATAGCGGTTACCGTGCCGAACCCTGTGGGTACTTTGACTTTTCTCTTTTCACCACTGACATCGATGTTGCCCGTAAGAACCTCACTTGAGGTGCTGGATTGCGATGCATCTATGCCGACACGAAAAGCCGTTCCTCTGACAGAACTGATTGCCGAGGGTGTTTGTATCCTGAATCGCGTACCTTTGGAAGAATCTTTCCGAACTGAGTTTTCGGTACGTCCTTGTTCCAGATAAATCAACGTATCAACCAAGCCATGGTCACCAAATATACGCATTTCTTTCAAGCGAACTTGGCTGTTTTCTTGAATACGCAATTGTGAGTTATCGCTAAATTCAATGGTAACGAAAGAATCGTTCTCACTCTGAATCAAATCACCTGACATTAACTGCATACCCGATACCGCAGGGATTATTGCTTGATTGGCGCGATGGACAACCGCTGTGCCGTGGACACTGACAATTTTTGCCTGCGTATTCCCAACCAACCGAGTCCAGGACAGTGGTATTCTCAGTTGTGTGCCGGGCGGTATGACATAAGGGTTCTTAATGTTGTTCAACTGTTGTAAACGGCTTATATACCGCATATCCGTCAGATGGCGCTCGGTGAGATTCCACAGATTGTCTCCAGGCCTGACGGTGTATATCCATTCTTCTGCAATAGCGCAAGAAGGCAAACCAATTAAAGCAGCAATCAAAAAGCAATGGAATGTATCAAACCCGGTAACGAAAAGTCTAATATGCATAATAATCCATCATCGCTAATTCCAAATTGTTTGGTTTTCGATTGAGTCGAATGATTAATTAAGTGGTATTGACACTGAAATACTGAAAATGTCAGGTTTCCAGTCAAGTGTCTGCATTACCGGCTTTGCTGTTGTTATTGAATGATGTTGACTTCCGTGCCTGTGGTAACGTTGTTAAACAACTCCAGCAGATCGTTATTGGAAATGCGAATGCAACCAATGGAACCCGGTTTCCCCATTTCCACACTGTCTGGACTGCCATGAATATAGATATAGCGACGCATGGTATCTACAGAGCCGAACCGGTTAAAACCAGGTTCGCAACCGGACAGCCATAGAATACGCGTCAATATCCAGTCTCTTGCAGGATATTTCTGTCCCAATTCCGGTGTATATATTTCTCCCGTAGGTCGACGACGTATGAATACCGTATTGATGGGCTGTCCTGAACCAATTTTGGCGCGGATAATATGCTTGCCCAACGGGGTGCAAAAGCTCCCATATTGCTGTCCCGTGCCTTTTTTTGCAGTAGAAATCCGATAGTGCTTAATGACTTGACCGGCTGCGTTCAGTAAGTCAAGTTGTTGCCGCTTGATAGAGATATTGATTTTCATAATATCTTCATTCCTGCTACTTTTTGGACTGGATTTGATGCATTTTACGCCTTTGCGAAAAAAAATGCTTAAGCATCATACTGGCCTCATTAACCAAAACGCCACTTTTAACCTGCATGTGATGATTCAGCCGGGTTTCGGCGGGCAGATCAATTACACTGCCGCACACGCCTGTTTTAGGGTCCGCAGCGGCATAAACCAGGCGTTTGATTCTTGCATGAAACAGCGCGCCAATGCACATGATGCAGGGCTCCAATGTAACATAGAGCGTACAACCGGGCAGGCGATAATTATTTAAACGGTGTGCGCTATCCCGTAATGCCATAATTTCAGCATGCGCTGTTGGGTCTTGGGTGGTGATGGGACAATTATGTCCGTAGCCAATAACATTTTCATCATGCACGACTATCGCGCCGACCGGTACTTCACCGAGCATCTGTGCCTTTGACGCTTGTTCGAGTGCCAAACGCATAAACTTGATATCATTATCGATTTTTATCACTCACGCCAGTTTGATACATTGTTTAAAAGGTTCAGGTCATCCAGTGGGTTAATATGCTACATTTGCATATTTAATTTTCCCAGCTTCGTGTGCTTTGATCATAATCAGTTTAGAATACATGTTTACTCAGGATAAAACGCAATTATATACAATACGCGATCTGCTGCGTTTTGCTGTCAGCAGCTTCAATCGGGCCGGACTTTTTTTTGGTCACGGTTCCGCCACTGCTTATGATGAAGCCGCTTATCTTATACTGCATGCCTTGCATTTGCCGCTGGAGCAGCTGGAACCCTTTCTTGATGCAAGACTTACAAGTGATGAGTTTGATCAGGTATGGGCAATCCTGGAGCGGCGTATCACAGAGAAAAAACCTGCCGCGTATCTGACGCATGAAGCCTGGTTAGCCGATTATTCCTTTTATGTCGATGAACGCGTTCTCATACCGCGTTCATTCATCGCAGAGCATTTGCAAAATCAGTTGGAACCCTGGATTGCCGATCCTGGTGAAATCCATACTGCGCTGGATCTGTGTACGGGTTCAGGTTGTCTGGCCATATTGATAGCGCTGGCATTTGAACATGCCGAAGTCGATGCTGTAGATATCTCAGATGATGCGCTTGCCGTTGCTGAAAGAAATATTGCAGACTATCAATTGCAGCAGCAGGTTCATTTGATCCAGTCCGATTTGTTTGGCGGATTATCCGGTAAGCGTTATGACCTGATCATCAGTAACCCGCCGTATGTCAATGCGCAATCCATGGTTTCATTGCCTGAAGAATACCGGCACGAGCCGATCAACGCGCTTGCCAGCGGTGTGGACGGACTGGATGCAACACGACGGATTTTAGCCGATGCCGCCAATTATCTGACTGATCAAGGATTGCTCATTGTTGAAATCGGTCATAACAAAGAAGTGCTGATGGAGGCGTTTCCCCGGTTGCCGTTTACCTGGCTTGAAACCAGTGCGGGTGATGGTTTTGTTTTTTTGCTCAATTGCGATCAGCTTGAAGACTGACCCGTGTATCAAGGAAGTAGCGTTAGCAAACGCCGTGTTTCCTTTTCATCAAGTTCCAGCCATTTGCCGCGCTTGATACGCGGGGGCAAATTGACCGGCCCGAATCGAACGCGCATCAGCCGGCTGACCATAATGCCGAGTGCTTCAAACATGCGCCGGATTTCCCGATTCTTTCCTTCTTTTAGAATAACACGGTACCAGCGGTTGATTCCATCGCCACCGTGTTCGGCAAGCTCGGTGAATGAAGCAATGCCATCATCCAGCTGAATACCGGTTGTCAGTTGTGTGATTTGATCGGCGGTCAATTCCCCAATGATACGCACCGCGTATTCGCGTTCAACTTCAAAGCGTGGATGCATAAACCGATTGGCCAGCGAACCATCTGTGGTAAATATCAACAAACCGCTGGTTTTGAAATCCAGACGTCCGATTGCAACCCATTTGGAAGACCTGAGATGCGGCAGTTTTTCAAAAACCGTCGGGCGGCCTTCCGGATCATGCCGGCTGACAATTTCACCTTCAGGTTTGTGATACAGCAGCACACGGGGCAATCGTTCAGTCAAATCAAAATGGATAACGCGCTTGCCGATCTGAACTCTGTCTTTTGCGTTGACACGGTCGCCGAGTATGGCGATTCTGCCATTGATACTGACTTGCCCTGAAGCGATCAATGCTTCCATTTCACGTCTGGAGCCCAGTCCCTTTTGCGCTAAAAGTTTCTGCAGCTTAAAGGTGACAGCCGTGGTGGAAGAATTATGTTTTTCAGATACAGGAGACCGCATCGGCGTTTTTTTCTTGCCGGATCTGAAAGGCATTTTTGCAGGCATAAAAACGTTTGACTGCTTTGGACTAGAACGGCAGTTTCATGCCGGGTGGCAAACCGAGTCCACCGGTGAGCTCGGCCATTTTTTCCTGGGTTGTCGTTTCAACGCGGCGTACAGCATCATTAAAAGCGGCTGCAATCAAATCTTCCAGCATTTCCTTGTCATCCCCGTCTCCAACGAGACTGTTATCGATTTGCACGCTTTTCACATCGTGGCGGCAGGTCATGACGACTTTGACCATTCCTGCACCCGATTGGCCTTCGACTTCCATTGTGGCCAGTTTTTCCTGCATTTGCTTCATATTTTCTTGCACCTGCTGCGCTTGTTTCATCATATTAGCAAGGTTGGCTTTCATGATGTGTCTCCTTTAGTTTTGAATGGGTTTGATTGAAGATTCTATGATTTTTGCATCAAAATTATCCACCAGCTCCTGTACAACAGGATCTTTTTCAATGGCTGCTATTGCTTCGGTCTGTTTCGTTTCATTTTCAAGCTGGTTAATCGCCGCCGGTGTTAAGCCGGTAATGCTGCCAATGGCAAAATTGAGTGTCACCGGTTTTCCAAAATGGGTATTCAGCGCGGCCTGTATCGTATTCTGATATTTCTTGTCTAACAAGTATTTGTGCACTTCCGGGACAAATAATTCGATTTTATCACGGGTTAGTATTTTGGCTTCACTATGTTGTGCCAGCATTTTAGCCATGCCGGTCAATTTTAATTGTTTAACCAGATCGTTCCAGTCAGGTATTGTGTTGCTGTTCGACGAAGATGTTTGCGCAGTGTTGTTTGTCTCTGAAAGTGTTTTTTTTATGGCATTATTGGGCGCTTGTTGTTGCGGTGCCAGTGAATGGTGTTGTTTTGGCGAGTCCGTTTCCAGATGGTCGGGCATAAACGTCAACATGCGTATGAGTGTCATGGTAAAGCCGGCGTATTCATCCGGCGCAAGGTTCAAATCATTGCGTCCATGTATTGCGATCTGATAAAACAATTGAATATCTTCCGCCGTAAATAGCTGAGCCAGTGACAAAATATGTTGATATTCCGGTATGTCCTCATTGATTGACTGCGGGACTGATTGCGCCAATGCGATACGGTACAGCACCGTTGCCAGATCCTGCAAAGCCGTTTCAAATGACAGGCACTGTGCTTCCATCTCTTCAGCCAGGGATAACACCTGTTGTCCGTTTCGAGATGCCAATGCATCGAGTAGATCATAGAGATAGTGTTGATCAATTGCACCGAGCATGTCGCGCACCGCATTTTGGGTTACCGTGCCTTCACCAAAAGCGATTGCCTGATCCAGAATACTCAAGGCATCGCGCATGCTGCCTTGGGCGGCTTGTGCAATAAGCACCAGAGCGGCTTCATCGGCCGATATGTTTTCTTGAATTAAAATATTTTCAAGGTAGACTGCAATGCGTGTTGCCGGAATTTGTTTTAAATTAAATTGCAGGCACCTGGATAATACGGTGACCGGTATTTTCTGAGGATCTGTGGTGGCCAGGACAAATTTGACATGTGCAGGTGGTTCTTCAAGCGTTTTCAGCATTGCGTTAAACGCCGATTTGGAGAGCATATGCACTTCATCGATGATATAGATCTTGAATCGTGCGCTGGTTGGTGCATAAAGTGCATTCTCGAGCAGATCGCGCATATGATCGACCTGAGTATTCGATGCGGCGTCCAGTTCGATCAGATCAATAAAATTGCCGCCATCGATTTGCATACAGGCTGCGCAGGTTCCACACGGTGTGGATGAAATTCCTTTTTCACAGTTTAATGCTTTGGCCAGTATGCGTGCAATTGTGGTTTTTCCAACGCCACGTGTACCAGTGAACAAGTAGGCATGGTGTAGCCGATTTTGTTCGAGCGCATTTCGCAGCGCCCTAACGACGTGTTCCTGCCCGGTCAATTCAGTAAAATTCTTGGGTCGCCACTTACGTGCGAGGACTTGTGATTGGACCACTGTCGTTAAAATAAGGTAAAACCAAATGTATATTATAGCAGGTCGGTTGACGCCATTACATTGACCTGTGTTGCAGAACAATTTTGTATATAGAAATCAACAGGGTGGCGAGCCAAACCCCCGGCACTTGCAAGAAATAGCTGTGGCTGCTTCCTTCCGGACCTGACCAGATTCACTACTTTGCAATGCGGGGAGGCCCGCCATTGAAAAACAGAATGTTTTTACGAGGCGTGAGTATACCAGTACGCAGATTGTAAACAAAGTGCTTTACAAAGTTTGTCTGATAATTCCACAGGCGCAATAATGAGAATGCGCTAATTTTCTTTTTCTGCAGACAGTTTCTGATCGGGTTTATGGCCGTTTTCCTGCGCTGAGCGGAACAGATATCCGGCGATTGCGCCGAGAATACCGATGGCTGCGGTCAATTGTTCCGATGTGTCGACAATCAGTACCAGAATAATGGTGCCAAACACAATGATAATGAGGCCGGCCCCACTTACGATATCTTTAGGTTGTGCATCTTTCTTGAGTTTTACCAGAAAAAACAACACGATACTGAGACATAACAGACACATCAGGGAAAGAATAACGACATAATAGAATTCATTTTTTACGCGGACAAATTTGATAGAACTTGTTGGGTCGACAGCGCTTATTAGTGAATCGGTTTCTTCCAGGGTGATTTTGTCAAAAACCTTGTCAAATGACAGCGCCTCGAGTTCCGATGAATTATTTGCCGAAACCGGCGATGGAGCAGTAGCTTGCGTATATGCGCCTGGAGATACTAACAACAGCAGAATGAATAAAACAATTGTTTTCATGGTTTTCTATTCTGCTCCTTCCAGGATACCTCTGTAATACGCCGCTTTTAAATGATTGCCTGAGGCGAGCGCTTCCTCAAGCCGGTTTTTGTACTCACCAATCCAGCGTTCTTTTTCCTCACCTTCCATGGTATTGAGTATTTGAATCGCGCGTTTCATTTTTTCGTTAAGACGTCTTTTGACTTCATCGGGAGAAAACTGTTGTTGATAAACCGATGCCGGAGGGAAATCGTCCCTGTATTTTTCCAGTGAACCTGCCAGAGCGGGCGAAACCATCAGCGTTGATACAATGGCTATGCCAAATACTGCTACAATTTTCATAATCTGTTTCCTTTCCAACTTTTTAACGTGTCACAAAGTACCGCTATGGATTTCAGTTATCATCACTTGATCTGAGAAAATAGTCAATGCGAAGCGTAACGCCATGAATTACTGAGCGACGATATGACAGACAGTCAATCCAACGGTAAATTGATCAAACCCAGTGACGCCACGTCATGGGTTTCATGTATACGGCGTACCTGGCTGGATATGCATCAGCCAACCACGTATGAACCCGATTCGTTTGGCCAGCTGTTGTTCGATGCCGGATTGCAACATGAAAGGCGTATATTGACACAACTGCAAGCCAAGCATGAAGTACAACAAGCAAAGTCTTTTGAGCACACACAATCACTGATGCACGAGGGCGTATCCGTTATTTATCAGGCACGGCTTATAAATCAGGAAGAAGGGCTCGTCGGTTTTCCGGATTTTCTGATTCGTCACGAGAATGGTCAATATCAAGCAGCCGACGCCAAATTAACGCAAAACGAAAACAAGAAAGCCTTGCACATTCAACTGGGGCTTTATCGCCGGCTGTTGGCCAGTAATTTACCGGCCATTGTATTTCTCGGCGATGGGAGAACGGCGAATCTCGGCGATGAAGTTGACGCGCTAGTCGATGCATTTCTTCAAAGTATGCACCGGTTAAGTGAGCAATCGGAACAACCGGCGGTACGTTACAGCCACAGTCGATGCCGTATTTGTCCCTATTTTTTGCATTGCCGGCCACAATTTGAAGCCGATGAAGATATTTCATTGCTTTACGGGGTGCATGGCCGTACTGCAGAATATCTGGCCCAGGCAGGCATAGATACAATCTCGCGGCTTGCGGTGCTCGATGCTGTAAATATCCCCGATGTTCCGCATCTTACCGGCCAGAAAAAGAAACAGCGTGTCATCCTGCAGGCCCGGTCTAGTTTGCATGATGAACTATTTCAGTTGAATCATATCGTGCTGCCGGAAGGTAACTGGATTCATTTCGACATTGAAGATAACCCATTGGCAACCACGTGCGACAGACATGTTTATTTGTGGGGATTACTGGCGCCGCCATATACCCAAAACAGCTTTGATTATGTCTGGACGGATGACGACACGCAGGATTATCACGGCTGGCTCGCATTTCTGGAAAAAATGAAACACTATCGCGAACGGTATGATTCAGTGATATTTGCGCATTACTCCAATCACGAACGCGCGACTATCAAAAAATATGCCGAACGTTACGAGATGATAAATCATCAGACGGTACAGTGGCTGCTGGGACTGCAAGGCGAAGTCAGCCCGTTATTCGATATGCAGAAACCGGTACTGGATAACCTGGTGCTGCCATTGCTGGGTTATGGTTTAAAGGATATCTGCAAGCATCCCAAACTGGTAAATTTTCAATGGGAAAACGAAGAATCCGGCTCCCAGTGGTCTATCGTACAATTTAACCGGTTTCTCGAGGAAACTGATCCAGGCACAAGACAACGTTTGAAAGCCGAGATCCTTGCCTATAATCGTGATGATGTGACGGCTACACGGAGACTGGAATTGTGGTTGCGCGATCTCTCAAGTAAAAAAGATATTTCCCTTTAGGGCATCTCTAAAAATCCATATTTTGTCACAATACTTTGTTGCTCACAAAAAATATCTCCTTACATATCAATCATATGCTGCGTCAAGATTTTTTGTTCTCGCCTCGTCTTGTTTAAAACTCTGAATTTTTGGAGGTGCCCTTTAAAGAAAGGGTTAATCCAAATTACCGTCTCCGGTTGGAGAACAAGAAAGACAGCGCAATGGATTATTTTTCAATTGCATTTACCGCGACCATTTGACCCGCAGGATATTGCTGCCGGCTTCGTAATGATAGTCAAGCGTTCCGTCATAGGCATGTTCCAGCGCCACGCCGATGTCTCGAGGTAAATGCATATCGGTTGTGGTGATTTCCAGGCCATCATCGGTTTCAACCATGTCCATAATGCGGTTTAACGGGTGTCCTGTTTTTTCGCGATTTTCCTTGTTACGAATCAATCCCATGATTTCGTCTTTATGCTGATGGTAAAATTCACCACTGATACTGACATAACCGCAGGGAACTTTGTCTTCGATGCGCAGGCATGCAGGACATTTATGTTCTTCTGCATTGTTTGGAACATCCAGCCACTGCCAGTGTCCCTTATGAAAGACAGCGCTACAATTCGGGCATACTGTGGGTTCAGAAAGTTTTTTCTTGATTTTATACGTGTCATGTTCTTTTTCTTCAACAAGACGATTTAGGCGTGCACCAACTGTTGTCATAATTTACCTCGTTTATTTCATTTTCTTAATGAACTTGAAAAATAGAGCGAATTCATTTCGTTGTAATTTTTGGAACGGTACTATCAGAACGGCGCTATCAATTAATTTTAGGGTGTGTGATTAAAATTTTCGAACCGCCCGCTGTCGTTATATAAAACATTTTGCATTAAAGTCGGCTAAAATGAAATAACTTTAGAAACCTAACAAAACAATATTTAACTTAAATCAAATGAAATTTTCTTTTTTAGGCAATATTCATGTTTATCAGTGTTCTTGATCTTTTTAAAATTGGCATCGGTCCCTCGAGTTCACACACAATGGGGCCGATGGTGGCTGCAAAGGATTTTCGTCGCCGATGTGTTGCATTTGTCACCGATCATAAAGATATGCAACCATTCCATTTGCGGTGTACGCTCAAAGGTTCTTTGGCGTTTACAGGGAAAGGTCATGCGACAGATCGCGCAGTTATTCTGGGTTTGAATGATTACACGCCGCAAGGACTCGCAAAAGAAGATGTCAATACACTGGTAGACAGTCTTTCTGCACGAAATACCATTGCGAGTAATAGTCACGCCTCAATACTGTTTACTGTACCCGATGATATTGTTTTCGATCGTGGGGAACCGTTGCCCGAGCATCCAAACGGCATGATTTTTCAGCTCATGGATTCGGTCGGGAAAACGGTTCTGACGGAAACCTATTTCTCTATTGGCGGTGGTTTTATCACCACTTTGGCAGAAATCAATCAGCTGGTGGCACCACTTAAAATGGATACGGAAAATTCCTGTGGTTTTCCATTTGCAAATGCCAACCAGATGATGAAAATGTCAGCCGATAGCGGTTTATCCGTTGCCGGAATGAAACGAAGCAACGAACAGGAACGTATCAGTGAAGAAAAATTGAACGCTGGTCTGGATGCGACCTGGAATGCCATGTATTCCTGTATACAGAATGGCTTGACAACCGAAGGCTGCTTGCCGGGTGGTTTAAAAGTACAAAGGCGTGCAAAGGCGTTGTACCACCAACTTCAGGAAAATCCGCAGCACGCAAATTTAAATGACTGGTTGTGCGCTTACGCCATGGCGGTCAACGAAGAAAACGCAGCAGGCCATATGGTGGTCACCGCGCCGACCAATGGTGCTGCAGGGGTTATTCCGGCTGTGATTTATTATGCAGTCAAACATGAAAATGCAACAGAAGAGCAGGTGCGCGATTTTCTTTTGGTCGCAGCCGCAGTAGGCGGTTTGATCAAGCACAACAGCTCCATATCGGGTGCTGAAGTAGGCTGTCAGGGCGAGGTCGGCTCTGCCTCGGCTATGGCCGCAGCCGGACTGTGTGCGATCAAGGGAGGAACGACGGCGCAGATTGAGAATGCGGCAGAAATTGCACTGGAGCATCATCTGGGAATGACCTGCGATCCAGTCGGCAGTCTCGTTCAGGTGCCGTGTATCGAGCGCAACGGTTTTGGCGCAATTAAGGCGTATACAGCGGCATCCCTTGCCGTCCGGGGCGATGGGCAGCATTTTATGTCTTTGGACAATTGTATTGCGGCGATGAAACAGACCGGCCTGGAAATGTCGGTTAAATACAAGGAAACATCTTTGGGTGGTTTGGCTGTGAGTATTACCGAATGCTAGGCCGGTTGACGAGTGACTAAATTCTTACCGATAAATCTCTCGGCGATGGCCGATACGGATGACGAGTACAATCAGTTTTCGATTTTGTACTTCATATACGACGCGATACGAGCCAATGCGAATACGGCGTAGCCCGGAGAATTCACCTTTCAGCACGCCACCTGCTTCCGGGTTTGTCTTGAGCCGGTCTATCGCGTTAATGATGCGTGTCCGGTCAGCAGCGGGGATATTTTTCAACGCTTTTACTGCACTCTGTTTAATACTAACGGAGTAGATCATGCTTCACGATTTCCCAATCTAAAACTGGGTCGGCTGGATCGCGCAACACTTCTATTGCGTGAGAGATATCCTCGAAATCATCGAGATAATATTCAACGGCTTGCCTGACAACTTCGGCGCGTGTGCGGTGGAGTTTCGCCGCAGCTTCATCCAGTGCAGCAACTAATTCATCTGGCAATCTTGCAGTTATTTGACTCATTTTATTCCCCTGATCATGTCAATTGAAGTCAATGAATGTCAGCATACTGAATTTTTCCGCTATTTTCAAATATAAAACTCGGAAGTGCGGGAAGAATGAATGGTTAAAACTCAATTTGGCATCGATCAAAGGGTATCTTCTTGGCGAAGATTTCTAGCGATTCCGGGAATACACACGCCTGACTTGCTGTGTCGCTGCTGATTCTGCTGGCGAGCCTATTTTTTAGAAATGTCCTTGTGCTGTTTGCTGACCAGGTTCCGTATGCCTCTGACCGCAAAAAAAACACTGATTACGACAACGGGGACAGCGATGCCGGTCAGCAGTTCTACATTAATCATGTATCCCGCTGCCTTGATCGCTTTTAACCCGTAGCCGATCAAACCCAGCAGATAATAGCTCAGCACGACGACCGACAAACCTTCGACTGTTTCCTGCAGGCGCAGTTGCACATGCGCGCGGGCATCCATGGATTTCAGCAAGTCGCGAATCTGCGCCTCCATGGAGATATCGACGCGCGTTCTGAGTAATTCGGATGCGCGGGCAACATGCAGCGATAGATTTTCCAGTTTGGAATGCACCAGTTCGCATGTACCCATAGCGGACGACAAGCGCTGTATCATGAATTCCTGCAGCATCTGCAAGCCTTCAATGCGTTCCTCGCGCAGTTCGGTGATACGCAGTTTTACAATATCGTAATAAGCGCGGGAGGCATTGAACCGGTGGCTGGTCTGAGCGGACAAAACCTCAATTTCAGCGGCCAGGATGGTTAATTCGGTCAGTAGCCGTTGTTCGTCATCAATGTTGGTGAGTTCGGTGTTTCTTAGCGACGCCAGACGATGATCGGCTTTTGCCAATTTAGGAATCATATCGCGCGTCAAGGGTAACGGCAGCATGGCCAGCATGCGATAGGTTTCAATTTCAAGCAGGCGCTGCACCAGACGGCCGACCTGTCGGCTGCGCAGGTTATCGTCATGAACCAGAATGCGGCCAAAACCATCTTCATGGATTTGATTGTCACTCCACACACTGGCGCTTCCCCCAGCTACTTTTGAGCCAATGACGGTATTCGATGAAAAAATTTGCGCCAGTTCGCTCAGGCTTCGTTTGGGGCGTGAACGGTCATCTAACGCAATATGGGTGGCAACAAGCACTTCGCCAGGTAAACTGGCCAGCCATTTATGCGGTAGACGTTTGATTGGCGGCTGTTCAAAAGGGATTTCAAAAGTGCTCGCCTGATAAACCGTGTAGGTTGAATATTCGGTATGCCGTTCCCAGCGCAATTGTAATTCACCCAGGTGTGCGGTGAATTCGTTTTCATGATTATTGGGCGGTGAAATATTATATTGCTCGCATAATTCGGCGACCAGTTGCCGTTCCTGATCTACCGATTGCCGGTCAGACAGCAAGACCAAATGAGAAAGCTGTGCGGGTATTGTGAGTAATTCATAGGCGATTGCATTGAGCTCGCTATATAGCTCTGTTCTTTGCGGATATTGAATAATGCCCAGCGAATTGCGTGTCCGGTCATGTTCAGACTGGGGGGTTGGTTGTAACGGCGAAGTATCAGGATTCATAGAAATTCACGATGATGTTTGAAAAAGCCAGATACCCCATACTATAAACAGAATGCCAATTATTTTGGAAAAAAACTGATGATGACCGGGGGTGATTTTTTCAATAAACACCAGCAATGTAATAAAAACCATGCCCAACAGGTTCATTACGCCGACAGCAAACATGAGAAGCATTTGTGCCCAGCAACAACCCAGGCACATGCCGCCGTGCTTCAAACCCATCCGGAATGCGCCTGTGGTATCTTCCCGCCATTCCGTCAATAAGAATCCCATTGGCGTGCGGCAGGACTGAAGAAAATTGTTTTTTTGCGGTGTGAACTGGTAGATACCCGCCAGCAGAAAGATGATAGCCGCCATCAGTTCATGGCGGACATCCATCATCGGCGTTAAAAACTGCAAACCATGCAGTTGCCACTGTAACAGCGTCAAAGCAATACTGAATACCAGCCAGACCAGAAGATAAGCCAATGCAAACAGGAAACCGTAGGGGTGTGCGGTTTGATACCGCTTTTCGCAGATTTTTGTATAGACCAGAATCATCGGAATGGCTGAGGGCAGCATCATTGCGGCCATCATGACGGCCCACATCACGTAAACCAGCCAGAAATCCATCCATTGCCATGCGGCTGTATCGGAAGGCGGCATCCACATTTCCGACATCGGCAGCGACGTCATCTGCCAGTGCTGAAAATAAAGATAACACCAGGAGGCGATAATAACGGCCAGCAGGGAAATAAAAATAATGGCCTGATTTCTTGACATGCGCTGGCGAGGAAATAGCCGGATTTAAAAATCCGGCATGGTTATATCTGGAATGTCAGGGTTGATAGGTGAATTGTGAATAATAACTGTTGCGCTCAGAGAATTTCCAGGCTTTGTCATAATCATGGAATTCATAATTGACTGAACGGGCGACAACCGCCGGATGGCTGGTGACCACGCATAAGGGTGGATTATCGATGGTTGATTCGCCGCCTTTGATACCCTGAATGCTTTCAACTTTCATATCTACGATCTCGGGTATTGTCAGTTCACGCTTATTACCGTCTATCCGGTAATCTATTTTGACTTTTTTGATACCCCATATTTCGGTGACAAAGCTCATGAGTACAGCAGGGTGTCCGCCATGCTTGCCGCTGAAAATTTGTACGATGGCTTCAAATTGCGAATCGCTGGCGCGTTCATCAATATATAACGCCGCCTGCCAGTTACCGTCTTTCATATGTCCAGGAGAAAAACAGGCCAGTGCGACATTCAAACCATCGAGCGTTTCGCCATTTAAATGGCCGTTTTCGATATGCCAGGCAACGAACAGCTTACAGTTGCCTTCCGAAGGGGGTTGAAACCAGACACAAGGACATGCGGTTTCACAATTGCAGGCTTCAAAATAACTGCCTTGTATATTCCAGTCTGTAGAAGTATTCATAGTGTATTCCGGGGTCATTTGTATAATAATTTGTTATCAGGGTTAAAATGGTTCGTGAAACAGTTCCTAAAACGGCTCCTTATAAGGCCGCAAATCGAGTTCGTGGGTCCAGGCGCTGCGTGGCTGCTGATGAATCGCCCAATAGGTCTGAGTGATCGCTTCCAGTTGCAATAACCCATCGTCGCCTTTGGTTTTGACATACTCGGGAAACTGCTGGCGTGCGCGTTCTCCATTGATCACGCCGTCGATCACTGTATGTACTACATGAACGCCTTGCGGTGAAAATTCTCTTGCAAGACCCTGCGCCAGCACTCTTAATCCCGCCTTGGCGGCAGCGAATGCAGTAAAAGGCGGCTTTGCCCTGAGTGAACCGGTAGCGCCGGTAAAGAAAACCGTGCCTTGTTTCTGAGCCTGCATGATCGCCATTAATGGTTTGGCAAATAAAAATGCGCCCAGGCAATTCTGTTGCCACAATGTTGTAAACGTTTCAACGCTGGTTTCCAGAAAAGGCGAGGGGAGATTGCTGTCGACATTGTAAGCAGCAATCTGGATTTTATCATTACGGGCACGAATGGTATCGAACAGCCGGTTAACATCTTTTTCAGCCGTGATATCGGCAACAGCCGGGGTGGCATTGCCGCCCGATTGCCGGATTCCATTTGCAACAACGTTCAGTTTGTCTTCATTGCGTCCCGCAATGAAGACATGCAATCCATTTTCAGCAAAACGGCGCGCTAATGCGGCGCCCAAGCCTCGTTCAGGCCCGACGCCGACGACTATGGCAGAACCCGAAGCCGCCATGGATTATTTTTTACCGAATATTAATGAAAAATTATTGCTCGGCATATCGATGATTTCTTTCAGTTCCATGCCATGATTGCCAGCCGCTTTTTTTAGATCGGCAATATCTTTCAGGCCCCATTCCATTACGCCGGCAGAACTCAACGTTTCATGAAATTCCCTGTTGGAGTCTGTGGTGAACCTGCCTTCAATCTGGAACGGACCATAGATCAGCATAAAGCCGTCATCTTTCAATAGCTGTGATGCGCATTTCATCATGCCGTCAGCTATGGAGATGGGCGCAACCTGGAAGATATTAATGCAAAAAATTGCGGCAAATGATTTTTCCGGGCCTGGATTGAACCAAGTATCCGGATCGGTCAAATCCAGATGCACCGGATCTGCAATATTGTCATTGCCTTGCTGGCTTGTCAGGTTCTTGATGTTATCAAAAACCTCAATATCCCTGTCGGATGGATGAAAATGCAAATGCTCGAAATGCGGCGCAAAATAATTAAGATGCATGCCGCTGCCGCTGGCCATTTCCAGAACTCGTTCGGGATCTTTGGGCAGTTTCTCTTTCAAAACGCCTAAGATAGGCTCACGGTTACGCCCGCCAGCCCAGGCAACGTATTCGCTGAGTGGATGCGGGTCTAATGGTGGTATTTCCTGATTCATGTCATTTTCCTTTTAAGCTTGTTTCCATGACTAAAAGCTTAACAGTATAAGGCAGTATAGCCAATACTTTTAAAGCTAGAATGTGAAAACCATGTGCAGGTTTTCGCGAGACAAGACTGATGGAATATATGACTTCAGAATGCCAAATATATGGCTTCTCTATGAGTTTTGCCTGCGCTGGCGGATATTCTGATCGTTCTTTGGTGTGTTTTGTCAGCTTCGGGTTTCAGAACCCCGGAAGGTAAAACTAACTTAAAAAACGGTTGCCAACCACGCAATAAATTTCGATTGGAAAATATTTTGAAAGTGGCCTTTAGAAAGCTGTATTGCGGTTTCGCTTCTGCAGGCCACCTGGTGATTTTTCGGGAATTTCGGTTCGAACTATTTCTTTTTCACTGCTTTTTTAACCGGTTTCGCAGCTTTGGCGGCACGCGGCAGTTTGCCGGAAGCGGTCGAATCCGCCAATGCCTTTCCTGCTTTGAACTTCACGACTTTTTTGGCGGGAATTTTCATCGGACTGCCGTTTGCCGGATTGCGGCCTTCCCGAGCTGCACGTTTGGTTACAGAAAATGTGCCGAAGCCGATTAACTGAACACTACTGCCGCCAGCCAGCTCTTTTTGAACAACATCAATCAATCCATTGAGCATCGTTGCTGTTTGCGCCTTGGAAGTATTGGAACGGGTTGCAATTGCATCAATCAATTCGGTTTTGTTCATTTGAAGGACTCCAATCAGTGATTATAGAAGTGATTAGTAATGTATCAGTATATAATTTTAGAAATCAATAACTTTCGTATGATTTTTGCATAAATGACGAAAAAAATGTGTTTTATTTGCAAAAAACAGACAAAAATCAAGCCGGTCCGGGTAAAACATGCATGCTGCGGGGCATTTTAACCAAAACACACGTTGCCGGGTTTGCGGAAAATCAAACAGGTTGAAAATATGAAAACGGCGCATGATTTTATCATTTCTACGCTGCTTACTTTGTGGATACGGTGTCTTTAAAAATATCCGGTAGATGCAAGAGTACAGTTGAATCGGCAAGTTCTAGATTCCGTCCAATTCATTCCCACATCAAATCACAATCTGCGGCTATTGCTTCAGTCAATAAATTAATCAGGGGTATGGCGCGATGCGTTGTGCTTATGGCAGGTTTTTTGTCATCATCGTCTTCATCCTTGTCGGTTGGCGGCGGTGCTTTTTCATTGGCTAAAGCATTCTTTAATCGGCTTAGTGCCTGTGGCAAATCTTCTGCAAGGATAGCGCCAGGTATGGTTTCGCTGTGTCCCATCATTTTGATCATCTGCAGCGCAACATCACCAAACATGGCGATATTGCCAACATCCGTTTTAAATGTCACCAACATGTTGTTTTCCTCAAGTCAAAAATGAATAATATATTCGCAAGCAGAAGGGCGCACAAGACCGGTAAATGCGTGTCTTGCATCTTGCCTGGCGGCACGATACGCTTAACATATCGATCAAGATACTGCTATGGGCAGCGAGTTTTCTATTATGCATCATTTCTGCCGCTTTTTCTCTACACTCAACACTGCGAATCGATGAACTCAAACCACATGGAACATCAGAAAGATAACCAGATTGCTTTTCCAGATCTTGAACTCGTTTTCGTCGAAGGCGGCAGCTTTACGATGGGCGACAACGAGAGTAAATATAATTTTGAAAAACCCGCGCATCAGGTTGCAGTCGCTTCTTTTTATATGGGTCGGTATCCGGTCACGCAGCGTTTGTGGCAAGCTGTTATGGACAAGAATCCGTCCATGTTTCAAGGTGAGATGCGGCCGGTCGAACAGGTTTCCTGGGACGATGCACAGGTTTTTATTGAACAACTGAACGCTGTGACCGGCAAAACCTTCCGCTTGCCGACAGAGGCGCAATGGGAATATGCGGCGCGCGGTGGCAAATACAGCCAGGGTTATACTTTTGCTGGCAGCGACAAACTGAAACAGGTTGGCTGGTATGATGAAAACAGCAATGGCGAGACGCATGACGTCGGCTTGCTGCTTGCCAATGAGCTGGATATTTACGATCTGAGCGGCAATGTACGGGAATGGTGCGAGGATGATTATCACCCCAACTATGAGGGCGCGCCAAAAGATGGTTCGGCCTGGATTGATACGCCCAGAGGTGAGGGCCGTGTTCTTCGCGGCGGCAGCAATTTCCACAAGGCCTTGCACTGCCGCTCCACGTTCCGGCGCAGGTACCATCCGGCCGATCGTCGCAGCAACTTCGGATTCCGGCTGGTCCTTCCCTTCCAGTCAGTGGGTTAGTCACTTCGGCTTTCCCTTGAGCAAAAGAAAACGAGCCGTTGTGGCCGGGCAAGCAAGCGAGGAAGGGATGGCCGAGTGGCGCAGTCCGGTGAGCGCGGCGGGTCAAGGGTTTTAGGCGGGACTCAATAGAATTTTTAATAAAATATTCGGATGATGAAAATGAAAAAAATATCATACCAGTGTTATATTGCCCGAGTGGTTACCACAGAAACCTGAAAAATGCATTTACCCACTCAAACAATAACGCTGTCTTCCGGTTTGTCCTTTGACCTCGTTTTCGTCGAAGGCGGCAACTTTTCGATGGGCGACAACGAGAGTGAATATAAATCCGAAAAACCCGCGCATCGGATTGCAGTCGCTTCTTTTTATATCGGTCAGTTCCCGGTCACGCAGCGACTGTGGCAAGCTGTTATGGGAAATAACCCGTCTAGGTTTCAGGGAGAGCAGCGGCCTGTCGAACGGGTGTCCTGGGACGATGTCCAGGTTTTTATTGAAAAACTGAATGCCGAGACCGGCAAAACCTTCCGCTTGCCGACAGAAGTACAATGGGAATATGCGGCACGGGGTGGCCGATACAGCCAGGATTATGCTTACGCCGGAAGCGACAAACTGAAACAGGTAGGCTGGTACCAAGAAAACAGCGATGACGAGACGCATGACGTCGGTTTGCTGCTTGCCAACGAGCTGGATATTTACGATCTGAGTGGCAATGTATGGGAATGGTGTGAGGATGATTACCACCCCAACTACGCGGGCGCGCCAAAAAATGGCTTGGCCTGGATTGACACGCCCAGGGGTGAGGACCGTGTTCTTCGTGGCGGTGGCGCCTTCAGCCTGGCGTTGGACTGTCGCTCCGCGAACCGATACAGGTTCCATCCGGACTATCGTGACAACGACATCGGTTTCCGGTTGGTCCTTCCCCTCCAGCTCACGGGAAAGCCGGATGGCTTCGACTGAATAGGCGGTGGCCCTGTTTCCGGCAGTTGCATCGGGACAAAAAGGCAGCCAGTACTGGTTTCTGGTTTCTCTGGGTGGCGGTATTGGTAACGGGTGTTGGCAGCCGGTATTACTAGACGGTATTGCTAGCCGGTGTTGTTGGCTTTTGGCGAAGATTCCGCCGCTCATTTTTCAAAAAACAAACATACATCATGAAACCTGAAGTCGTTAAACAAATAGAAAATTTATTTGATCAAGGATTCGAACTAAATCTTCCAAAAAATCAAATCGATCCATTAAGAGGCGTCATGGGGACTCAAAAGGATTATCCCAAGTATGCCCTTGATGAGGAAGGCCGGCTGATCGGGCTCAATCTTGCAGGAGTCAACCTCGATAACGCAAAATGGCTGGAAATTGTAGGTTTGCTGGAAAAGTATGGGGTTTGCCTGCAGGCGCTCGATCTGAATGAAAATCAATTGACCGCGTTTTCACTTTCGCCCAGTCTGGCCCATTTGTCTCACCTGGATATCGACGACAACCCGCTGGAATCGCCTCCGGAGGAAATCATGAAAGAGGGCAAGGGCGCAGTGCTGCGCTTTTTAAAAGATTTGCTGGCACAGGGTACCCGGGAATTGTTCGAAGTGAAAATGTTAATCGTCGGAGAAGGGGAAACCGGCAAGACTACGCTTTGGAACCTGCTCCAGAACCCGGACCATCCGGTTCCCGATCCCGAACAAAAATCTACAGTCGGCATTCAAATCCGGGAAGGCTGGACATTCAGGCACCTAGACCGGTCCGATGCTGAGTTTCTGGTCAACCTTTGGGATTTTGGCGGGCAGGATATCCAGTACATGACGCACCAGTTTTTCCTCACCCGCCGCTCCTTCTATGTTTTACTGGCCGATGGACGGCGTGAAGTCGCCAATTTTCCCTATTGGCTGGAAATTATTGAATTATTGGGCTGTGAAGCCGAAGCCGAGAAACCCTTACCGGTGCTGGTCATTTTGAATGAAAAGGGCAACCCGATTGCCAGAATGCCTTACGATCCGGCAACCGTGAAACAGGATTGCCGGAAACTTGAAATCGTTAAGCGGGAAGTTGATTTTGGTAAAAAAGGCGATGGCCGAATTGAAGCGCTGACGAAGACCATTCAGGAGATCCTCTGCCGTCAGATTGACCATTTGCCGCTGATTATTCCTGCATTCTGGGACAATGTACGCCGGCGTCTCATTGATTTGCGCGCATCGTCCATCCAAGTCAATCATATCAATGCCGAAAGATTTGCTCAAATATGTGAGGAGGAGGGCATCGCCGAGAAGCAGCAGCAAGACGATCTGAGCCAGTTGCTCCATGATTTGGGGATCATATTGCACTTTCGGGAAGACATCCAGCTTTCGGACTTCATCATATTAAACCCGCAATGGGCGGTCCAGGCTGTGTATGAAATCATGAAACATGAGGCGGTTAAAAATGCCAATCAGGGGCGTTTTGACGAAGCGCTGTTACGGCAGGTCTGGACTGAAAAGGGATTTACAGCGGGAGAGCAGGCAAATTTGCTCAATCTCATGCTGAAAAATAACCTTGAAGTCTGTTTTGAAGCAACCGAGAACCGAAAAAAAATATTTATCGCGCCACAACTCTTGCCGGAGTTAAAGCCCGCCGGCCTTGAATGGACGGAAACACCGGAAACGCTGCGCTATATCTATCATTATCCGTTTATGCCCAAGGGCATTATCGGGCTGCTGATTGTCAGGTTGAATGAGGATATCGAAACCCGTGGAACAATGAAAGTCGTCTGGGAAAATGGCATGGTCATCCAGAAAGATCATTGTCGTGCGCAAGTGCAGTTTGTCGAAGATAAAGCCCAGGGCCGGCAGATCATTAAAATGGAAGTGCAAGGCAAATCAGCGGAAGACCGGAAAAATGTACTGCGGGACATCCGGCAACAACTCGAAATCATTCACCGCCGTTCGTTCCCTTCTTTGAAAGTTTTCCAGAAAGTGCCGTGCAACTGCTGTGAATGCGAAAAATCAGTCGATCCTTTCGAACATGATTTTAAGAAACTAATCGAAAACAAAGAGAAGAATAACGTAAATGCCAAAACTCAATGCGGGAAAAGTTTTGAAAACGTTCCTGTTCAGAAGTTGCTTGATGGCGTTTTTAACGAGGATGATATTGCTTTGAAAACGGAATCTTCGCAAAAACAACAACCGTCATTTTCTCCTACGGTCAACATCATAAATCAACCTCCGGTTACGAGTTCTATTCATGCCGCCAATATTTATTCCTATGCCGCTGTATTGGTAATTCTGGCTGGAATAATGCTGGTGTTACTGAAATTGGTTGATTTCTGGGAAGCCTTGTTTGCAGTTGTTGGCATGGTGGTTTTATTTGTAACTCTCGGAGCTTTCCAGTTGCGCAACGATGACCGACTTTCTGAAAAGTCCTTCCTGGAATTATTGGGCATGACATTAAAAAAGATTCCGCCACTGAGTTGGTTCCAGGGGAAGAAAAATAATGATCCTGACCGTAATCCATCCTGATCAGTTTAGGAATACCACCCGCCTGGGTATTCAATTGATTCGGTCTGCCTGAATTGCTCTACGTTGGCGAAAGCTGAATGTATGATGTTTGAATCATTATCGGCGATAACGGGATCATAATCGTATTACCCAAAGGCAAAATCAGGTTTTTTTCATGTTTTGCCCGGAGGGTGTGATATTTATCACGTCTTGAACCAGAAGCCCTGATTTAAACTATTCCGGATGTTTATCCCATAGCATTAATTGCAAAAAATTTAACATTTTACGTTGCACCATCGAATTGGTTGTTTTGCAACGTGTTATGGGTTTATCAAAACACTTGATTGATTGTGATTGTGAGGCAGATTTAATTTAAGGTATTATGTAAATTAAAACCAGTTAGGTAATCCTCTTTACATAAGGCGAAATCCGATGAACGGAGTAGCAAGATACTTCAAGGTATTTTTATTAACAGCAATTGGTTTGTTAAGTAGCATCAGCTTGAATAACCATGCGCAGACAACACCTGTCACATCTTTAGACCAGCATCAGTCGTCTTTTTTTGTCAAGGCAATTGAAGTGCAAGGTAATTTCTTGCTATCTGATCAAGAGCTTGATCCATATTTTGCACATCTTGCTGGCAACGAACAGACACTTGCTGATTTGGAAAAAGCTGCAGATGCCATTCAACAGGCTTATCGGGCGGCAGGATACGGAGGGGTGGTCGCGTTTGTGCCGGAACAGACTATGGTTGACGGTAATATAACCATCCAGGTCGTTGAAGGCAAGATTGCAAATATTCAAATATCAGGCAATAAGCGCGCCAATGAAGAAAATATTCTTGGCAGTCTACCGCATGTGCGAAAGGGTGAAACACCATCAGTCAGAAATATTGATCGAAATGTACAGATGGCCAATGAGAATCCTGTGAAGGAGCTAAGAGTTGCGCTAGTGGCGGGTGCAAAACCCGGTGAAATCGATGCAGATATTAAAGTGACTGATGAAAGAGCGTGGCGGCTTTTATTTGGTGTGGATAGTGCGGGTACGCCTGGTACGGGAAATTTTCGGACAAATGTTGGCGTTCAACATGCCAATTTATGGAATCGGGATCATATCGGAACTTTCCAGTTTCAGGTCTCACCTACAGATCCATCTCGTGCGCAGATCTATAGCGTTGGCTATCGTATTCCACTGTATAACTATTTTTCGGCCATTGATGCGTTTTATGCACATTCCAATGTTGAAAGTGTCACTCAAGCAACACCGGTCAATGTGCTCGGCTTTACGGGTAAAGGCGATATCGCCGGCTTTCGCGCACATCGATTTTTGCGGCGGTTGGGCGAATACGATCACCGTATGACCTTTGGCTGGGACTGGCGCTCGTTCAACAATAACTGTGCTTTTGGTACTTCAGGCTCCGATGCCTGTGGCAGGGCTACTGCGGATGTTACGATTACACCACTCAGTATCGGTTATGCCGGTCAAAAAGCAGGGCCTAAATTCTCAATGGGAATTAATACCAATTTTTCCGGAAATGTCGGTGGGAGTAGTGACAGAGCATTCGATACGATTCGTCCGGATGCAGAAAAACATTATGTCGTATGGCGGTTTTTCGGGTTTGGTAATTTGACGCTGCCTGCCGGGTTTGGCGTGTCGACGCGCGTGGCGGCGCAGTACAGTCCACATGCCCTTGTTCCGGGAGAACAGTTTGGTATGGGCGGCGGCGGTAGCGCTATGGGCGGTATTATTAGTGTGCGTGGCTATCGTGAACGCGAAGTCGTAGGCGATTATGGGATTACTTTTAATCTCGAAGGACTTGGCCCGGATATTGCCAAATTTGCCAAATCGGAAAACTACAGTTTGAGGCCGATCGGGTTCTTTGACGTAGGCTGGGCAGGTAATAATCATAATATGCCGTGTACGGTCAATAATACGTCATGCACACTCGCTGGTGTTGGTGGCGGTATACGTTTTTCCATTGGTAAACGCTTTACCGGGCGTCTGGATTTTGGGCATGCACTGATTGACGGAAACCAGAAAATGGCCGGTACTACCCGCGGACATTTGGCAGTAAATTTTATTTATTGAGTTGGTTCGGACTAATGAATTTTAACGTAACCGATTTATCCGGTATGGACGATAAAGGAAGTAACCATCATGACGCCTAGACTCTTGTTATCACGATTATCAATTTTATTTGTATTTGCAGTTCCTGTTCAGATACAGGCACAACTGCCGGTTGATCCAACGGTTGTCCATGGTGCTGCGACAATAGATACAGCCGGTCATCATATGACGGTAACCAATAGTCCTAATACGATTCTGAACTGGCAGAGTTTTTCTGTCGGGCCTAGCGACAGCATCTATTTTAATCAGCAGGACGTGAACAGTCAGGTGCTCAATCGCGTAACTGGTGGTGATCCATCGGAAATTTTCGGGCATCTGGGTAGCAATGGGGGTGTCTGGCTGATTAATCCCTATGGCGTGTTATTCGGTCCGGATTCGAGAATCGATGCTGCTAGTCTGGTGGCTTCTACGTTGGATATTTCCAATATCGACTTTCTTGCCAGTCGCAATCATTTCAATGCTGTCAATCATTTTGGTGAAGTGAGAAATCAAGGTGAAATTCGTACGACATTCGGCGGCCGTGTCTGGTTAATGGGCGATAGCGTAACCAATGAAAATCTGGTTCAGGCGTCAGGCGGTCAGGTTGTTCTTGCCGCCGGTGAGAGTGTTGAATTTGTAGATTCAGGTGCGCCGCATGTGGTTGTTCGCGTTAGAGCACCAGAGAATGAAACAGTCAACCTGGGGGCATTGGTCGCATCAAACGGTAATATCGATTTGCATGGCAGCATCGTAAATCAGGAGGGGTTCGTACGGGCGAATAGCATTGGAACAAACGGGTCCGGCCAGATTGTTTTAAAAGCCAGCGAAACCGTGACGCTTGCGGAAAATAGCACAACGCAAGCCAAACATGGTGAAGTTTTGATCGAGAGCGATACAGTCTATAACCATGGTGACATCAGTGGCCATGAAATAGCGCTTACGGCTGACGCGATAGTGCAGCAGGGACTTATTTCAGCACCTGGCGGTGAGGTTGTGATGCAAGCGGAAAATTCAACCTACCTGAATGGTCAGGTTGATGTGTCGGAAAAGCACGGTGCGGGTGGTAATATTCAGATAACAACCGGAAAACTAGAAGGTATGGCCGGTGGTGCGTTGCACGCTGATGGTGAGCAGGGTGGATCGATACGCATAGCAGGAAAAAATTCAGTGGCTTTTTCTTCAACACTGGAAGCAACCGGAGATCAGCAAGGCGGCAAAATCGAAGTGACCGGGGACTCGGTTGTTTTGCTTAACGCCGATGTAAATGCATCCGGTGGTGTTCAAGGTGGGACAGTTCATTTAGGTGGTGGGTGGCAGGGAAGCGGCGACTTGCCGCATGCTCGGGAAGTGATTGTCGGTGTCGGCAGTGAAGTCAAGGCGAACGGCAATGATAATGGCGGAGAAATAGCCGTATGGTCGTCGCAAAATAGCGAGCATTATGGTTCTTTGCAGGCTTTGAATGGTGGCCGCGTTGAATTATCTTCAGAAGGTGAAATCCGCCAGACAGGAGAGATAGTTGTCGGGAAAGGTGGAGAAGTGCTGTTTGATCCCAAGAATCTGATTATTACAGATAATCCACCGGATAGTTTGACGCTGGCAAAAAAGGTTGTCGGTGGGAGCGTTAACGGGCAACCGGCGTTAAATGATGAGGATCAATTTGGATTCAGTGTTGCGCTTGACGGCGATAGATTGGCTGTTGGTGCAGTAGGAGACGATACGGGCAATACTAATGCAGGTGCAGTTTATCTTTTTACAGGCGCTGGTACTGATTTCTCAAGTCTAACCTTGGCAAGTAAACTGGATGGAATTACTGGTATTGGTGTCGGCATGATCCCTCTGGATATTGGTTCACCGGCTTTGGGAGGAGGCTATGAATTCGGAACTGCATTGGCATTAAATGGCGATCATCTGGCCGTTGGTGCGCCAAGAGTATCCGATGGAAAGGGTAATGTTTATCTCTTTAGCGGCGTTGGTAATGATTTTTCAGGATTGACTTACCGTACTCTGCTTGATTCCCAGGATTTGGTGCAAAATGGATTCGAAGCACTTGATCGTCAAGACTTCTTTGGTTTTTCTGTTGCATTGAATGGTGATCGCCTTGTCGTCGGTGCAGATCGAGATGATGGAGTTGTTATTGGTGATGGTGAAAATAATAATATAAATAGAGATTTTGGCGCTGTTTATTTTTTTAGTGGCATAAATTCTTCAGAGATAACACCACTTACAAAACTCGACATTAACACTATAACAACAGAAGGAATAAAAATAGATGGCTTAAGCGAAGGAGAATTATTTGGACGCTCCATTGCATTGGATGGAGATCGGCTTGTTGTAGGTGCACCGGGTGGAATTCCTGATAATGAACTGAATCGTAAGCATGAAGGGAAAGTCTATCTCTTTACAGGTGTGGATTCGGTATATTCACCAAATGGGAGTCTTTCCGGGCTTGAACTGAAACAAACGCTTTCTGTTGCTAATAACAGCATGGCACTGGACTTATCAGATTTGTCCAGCGGTGATGGATTCGGCTTTTCAGTCGCGTTGCAGAATAATCATCTGCTGGTCGGTGCACCCGGTGATGATACAGAAGGTACTAATCGCGGAAAGGTATATCTTTTTACCGGCGCTGCGGGTGACTTTAGTTCCGGGCTTGTTTTGACCAGGAAAATACCGCCATTCGATTCCGAGGATCAACCTGTATCCGGTGATTTCTTTGGCGGTTCTGTCGCGATTGATGGGGATCGTTTTGCGGTCGGTGCTTATCAAGATGATACAACTGGCACGAATCAGGGCGCAGCATATTTGTTCACCGGTCTGGATGCTGTGCAGCCGTTTGGTGGTATATCAATTGAAAATGCTGGATTTGAATCCGATTCTTCAAATACCAGTTACATTACACCGGCTACCTTGCAATCGCAACTGAATTTTGGCAGCAATGTTACTTTGCAGGCGAATAACGATATAACTGTTGAGTCAGATGTTATTGCTTCTTGTAATGTTGAATTTTGTGATGGTGGAGATTTGACTTTACAGGCAGGACGTAATATTGCATTCAATGCGGATATCAGTACCGATAACGGTGATCTGATTGCTGTAGCCGGTGATCCAGGAGCAACCCAGGAGGTGGATCCAGGTACGCCAACGCTGACTATTGCTGATACTGTTAATCTTGATGTAGGTGCAGGTAAGGCAGAACTGGCTGCAGTTAATGGTAATTTCATCAATAACAATGGCGATGCAGCTATCTCAACCGATGGTGGTCGCTGGCTGATTTATGCAGCAGATCCGACTACGAGCACCGAAGGTTTTGCAGGTTACAACAAGCATTACAATCAGGTTTATATTCCGGGCAGCATTCCAAACTATGTTGATGAATCGGGTAACTGGTTCTTCTATAGTATTGCGCCTGCTTTACAAGTCAGTGCGCCAGCAACCGCAATAACCTACGGTGAAGATTTTTCCGGTTCAATTTTGACCGCTCAGCAAATGGCAAATTTGATATCGGGATATATTGACGGTGATTCCGCTGATAACTTTGGTGCCGTTCAGCAAGATCCCGATGGTATATCGTTGAATGCGAGTGGTCCTTTTTCATCTTCTGGACATGTTACTGCGGGTACGCATGATTTGCGTTATGTAAGTGGCTTGGCAAGTGATCTGGGTTATCAATTTGTTGACAATACGGGCAGTGTAGGTGAATTGACAGTCAACCCAGAGACAGTGGATGCAGTCAGTTTTGTTGCCAATGACAAGGTTTATGATGGCGCCGTAGGCGCAACGATAGCGGACGGTGTTTTGTCCGGTGTCATTGAAGGCGATATCGTTTCACTTGCAGGAGAAGGTGTTTTCGATACTAAAAATGTCGGTGTAGATAAAACAGTGAACCTTGCAAACGGTTCTCTGAGTGGCGCTGATAGCGGGAACTATAGTTTGAGTCAGGAGAGCGTTGACAATGTGACAGCGCTTGCGGATATCACCCCAAAACCCATTTCAGTTGGGTCAATCAGTGCGGAAGATAAAGTCTATGATGGAACCACAGTTGCGAAAGCTTCGGGAGGTTCGCTGATTGGTGTCGTTCCCGGGGATTCGGTTTCTGTATCCAGTTCTCAGGCTGTTTTTGACAATAAAAATGTCGGTATCAATAAAACAGTAATAGTCTCTGGCCTTGCTTTGGAAGGGATTGATAGAACTAATTACAGTTTGAATTCGGGTGGTGCAGTTGCGGTAACGGCAGATATTACCCCCAAAAGCCTGACTGTGGAAAATATCGCTGTGCAGGATAAGGTGTACGATGGCACGACAGATGCGCAGTTGGCAAATTCACAGAGTATTTTAGGCGGAGTGGTTGAAGGAGATGATGTTTCCTTTTCGGAAGGAGCGGTAGCGTTTGAAACCAAAAACGCCGGGGACAATAAATCGGTAATCGTTGCGGATGTTTTGCTGACGGGGGCGGATAGTTCCAATTACACGGTTGAAGGTGAAGTAGTCACAGCTTCTTCTGCCAGTATTACACCAAAAGCGCTTGAGGTTGAAAGTTTTAGTGCTGAAGACAAGATTTATGATGGTGAATTGACGGCTACCATCTTGGACGGGACTTTATCCGGCGTCATCGAGGGTGATGCGGTATCGCTTTCTGGAGAAGGCGCCTTTAATGATAAAAACGTCGGCACCGATAAACCGGTCATGCTCACCGCTGGTTCACTCGCCGGGCAGGACAGTGGAAATTATACGCTGGATAACATAGACAACGTGACTGCTTCGGCTGATATCACACCACGGTCAGTAACAGTAGGAGATTTAAGTACAGACAGCAAAACATATAACGGCAATGTCATTGCAAGTGTTATTGGAAAACTCAATAACCTGATTTTTGGCGATGATGTTTCACTCACTAACACGGCAACCTTTGATACTCAGGATACAGGTGAAAATAAAACAGTAACAGTGACAAATTTTTTGTTAAATGGAGAGGATAGCACTAACTATACGCTGAATGCTCCGAATAGCATCAATACTACAGGCCGTATCACGCCAGCGACTTTAATCTATCATGCTAATCCAGCTACCAGAATAGTTGGAGGGGCTTTGACTGATTTCACGGGTAACGTCACTGGTTTTGTCGGTAGAGAAGATTTTGCCAATGCCACCACAGGAACATTAATTTGGGAAACAACAGCGGATAGTACCTCACCTGAGGGGCAATATCCTATTCTCGGCGGGGGATTGTCCGCCAGAAATTATCAGTTTATCCAGGATTCATTGAACAATACGGCACTTAAACTGCAAAATTTCGATCCAACGAATCCCCAGATCGTGCAGCCAACATCAAGCACCGCCATACAGGCGGTGAATGTGGCTGCAGCAGCGGCAATGGAGACAAAAGTTGCCATGCTGAATTTGGAAAAAGGGGGTACGCTTGATGTTGCTTCATCACTGGCGCCTTCAACAACGTCAAATTTTGGCCGGATAAATCTTGCGCATCTAAATCGTACAGATATGCAATTACTGATTGATTATAGAAGAGATTTTAAGGAGAAATTATTTGCCGATTCAATTTATAAGCTTGAACTGGATCCCAGTCTGGCTGATGTTCCGCCGTGTGAAAGTATAGAGCAGGCGGATTTGGGATTATGCAGGATATCTGATAGTCAACGCAAAGAACTGAAAGAGCAGGAAAAAATAACTGAGATTTTGCAGCAAAGCAATAAGCAAAATCCGGTCATTTCAATGCTTCCTGCGATTGAGAAAAAATTAATCGTACTGTTTGGCGTTAATCAATACGATGATAAAACTATTCCGCCCCTCGATAATTCGATTGCAGATGCAGAAGTATTAGGGCAATTATTTGCGGAACAATTGGGGTATGAGATCCACATCGTTAAAAATGCAACGAAAGCGGAAATTGTTAGAACGTTAAATCAGCTCTCCACGAAAATGGAAGAAGAAGATAGTGTGGTCATTTACTATGCCGGTCACGGTTATCTTGACAAGAAAACAGGGAATGGCTACTGGATTCCCTCGGATGCGTTAGCTTCTGATCCGGCAAGCTGGATATCCAATTCCAGTATTTCGGAAATGCTGGCGGGGATCAGTTCGAAACAAATGGTCATGATCTCCGATAGCTGTTACTCTGGTGCTTTTACCAAGGAACAGAAGCTTAAATTGACAGATATTGATGTCGATCCGGCTGACATCCTGGCCAAGCGGACAGTGGTGGTAATGTCTTCTGGAGGAGATGAGCCGGTAGCGGATGAAGGAAGAAACGGACATTCAATTTTTGCATGGTTCTTGATGCAGGCATTACGAAATATCGATACCTGGAAAATTGGCACAAATATTTTTGAACAAGTGCAGACAGAGGTGAGCAATAGTTTTCCTCAAACACCACAGTATGGTGCGGCTGTTTCAGCAGGGCATGAAGCCGGAGGGGATTATCTGTTTGAATTCAGAAAGCTGATGGGTGTTCAATGAGTATTGTTGATTTTGAATTACAACTGTTTTGTGATAACCCTCTAATGTTAATACAGTCGAGAATTGATCCGGTTCATAAGAGGTAAAACCAGCAGTGATAAATATTAAAGTAATTAACTCGAATGCGTTATTGTCAAAAACAATAAGTGCAACGTTCGATGAACTCGGCGGAACCATCGGCCGTGCGGAAAACAGTACCCTGGTTCTACCTGATCCTGAGAAACATATTTCCAGACTGCATGCGAGTATTGATTATCGTCACGGGCACTATCATATCTGCAACCATGGCAGTGCGTCACCGGTTTTTCTGAATGGGCAACCGCTGGAGAAGGAGCAAAGTGAAGCGATAAAATCGGGCGATGAGATTCGCATCGGTGGTTATGTCATGCAGGTGCTGGCTGATGAACAATCGGTTGAATCGCTTTTGAATCGTTCCGATAACCAAAACCTTGGTATGGATCTCTTTGCTGAGTCAGCTGAAGCAGCTTTTCAAAGGGAGCAACATTCCATAGAAAAATCACGGGAATCTGATTTGAAAGGAAACAGCATGGATTCGGCAGATCCTTTTGCCGACCCGTTTGATAAAAACAAATCGCAAGAAGGGGTGCACGGACTGATACCCGATAGTTATGATCCATTTGCCGATATGCCGCTTTCAGATGGGGTTTCTGGTAATTTGCTCAGTAATAAAGCATCACAGCGTAGTGAACAAGGAATAGACGACTATATTAAAACCAAAACATCTTTGGATGATTTGTCCAGACAACAACCGGATATGAGCAATATCGATCCGCTTCTGGTGCTTGAAGGTGCAGCTAGAAAGAACGAGCAGCCTGAGTTTCACGTGCAGCGTGATGACGTTCAGGAATTGCATGGTTCTTTTGACCCGCCTAGGCGGCAGTTTGAAAATAAAGTCAAAAAAGTGCCGCAACCGGTATCTGTTTCGTCGGGGCAGCAATTTTCGCCCGGAGATTCATCGTTATTGGATGCTTTTCTGGCGGGAGCAGGAATGCAGGGCAGGAATCTTCAAAGTGAATTGACGCCTGAGTTTATGTATCAGATTGGATCGATACTGCGTATGTCAACACAGGGCACTATTGATTTGTTGCTGGCGCGTTCAATGACCAAGCAGGAAATGCGAGCGAATATGACATTGATAGCGCCGAAAGAGAATAATCCGCTTAAATTTTCTCCGGATGTGGAAACAGCGTTAATGCATTTGTTGGCACAGCAAAGCAGGGGGTTTATGGCGCCCGAACAAGCTATCAGGGATGCGTATGAAGACCTGCGTTCGCATCAATTTGGTTTTATGGCGGGTATGCGTGCTGCACTGGCGGGCTTGCTGGAAAAATTCAAACCGTCCAGATTGGAAAAGCGATTCACGAAAGTGACATTGATGGACAAGTTTATTCCGGGCAACCGCAAGGCCAAATTTTGGGATACCTATACAGAACAATACGAAGAGATATCTAGAGAAGCCGAAGAGGATTTTCACAATTTATTTGGCAAAGAATTTCTTAATGCTTATGAGCAACAAGTTGCGAAATTCGAGGATAAAAAATAACAGTATTGATAATTCAGGCATGGTATCCCGCCCGTTATCGAAACATGACTTTATCAAAGTAACACCCGGGACGATTGGAATTGTTTACTAATAAAATTGATTGGATTCTGATTACGCTTCGAGAATGGCATGCAGCTTGACATTGTGACTTTGTCAAAAACCGGCGGGAGAAAAACAAACGAAGATGCATGTGGTTATTGCACCGTAGCTGATATAAGTTGCTGTATTTTGTCCGATGGACTTGGCGGGCATGAAGGTGGCGCAACTGCGTCGAGGCTTTCGGTTGAGCATGTGCTGGATGCGTTCAAAAAATCTCCGCAATGCAACATTAAGGGCATCAAATCACTCATGCACGCGGGCAATGATGCGGTATTGAGTGAACAGAGAAAGGCCCAAAAGTTAAAGTCAATGCGCACAACCGCTGTCATTTTGACGCTGGATAGAAAGGGAAAAAAGGCTTGTTGGGGAAACATTGGTGATTCACGGCTTTATTGTTTTCGGAATGGCCGCATTGTTATGCAGACGAAAGACCATAGCGTGTCGCAATTGATGGTGGAAGCCGGTTATCTGAGGCCGGAGATGATTCGATCTTCCCCAGGGCGGAATCAGTTGTTTGCTGCAATGGGTGATACCGATCATTTTAAATTTGAATTAATTCCGGAACTGTTTTCAATCCGGGAGGGTGATGTATTTTTGCTGTGCTCGGACGGACTTTGGGAATATGTGGAAGAAAAAGAAATGGAAAGGTTGTTGCAAAAATCCAATTCCGCAAATGCCTGGTTAAACATGCTGGAAGCTGAAGTTTTGAGGCGTGGCAAAGCGGGACAGGATAATTACTCGGCAGTTGTTGTAAGGTGTATGGGGACGGAAGATTCAACACGGTACATGACTTAATAGTTTTATGATTAGGGGGTGAAACGATGAAAAAGGGAATATTTGTAACTGTCTTGTTGTGTATGATGAATTTCTCGGTAATGGCTGAATCCATGGTGGGTGTGCATGAATCAGTAACTGCAAGTGATTTGTTCAAGAATCTGGCGCCCGATAAAATGGGAAAAACAAGAAACTTTATCCCGACAGAGGTGCTTGTTGAAAAGCCGCTTAAATATTCTTTCATGATCTTGTTTGAAACAAACTCGGCTACTCTGACAGCCAAGGCGCTTCGAGACCTGGATGAAGTGGGGCGCTTCATGAAAATGGATAAGGTAACTGATTTAAAATTTGAAATTGAGGGCCATACGGACCCTAGAGGCGGTTTTGTTTTAAATCGGGATTTGTCGCTGGCACGTGCCGAAGCTGTAATCAATTATCTGGTTTTGAACCATAATGTAGATCGAGGCAGGCTGGTGGCGGTAGGTAAAGGGTTTAGTGAAATGATTAATCGTGAGAACACAATAGCACCTGAAAACAGAAGGGTAACAATTGTTAGAACAGTAGAATGAAGACTGCAAAAACCTAATCAATTTCTTCTATAGAAAAGAAAGCTGCGCCAAAAGATCCCGAGCAAGCATCTTTAACCGTCTCCTGGCAAACTTCTTTGCCGGCAAATAACGGTAGATAACCGTCATGGTTTGAATACAGATGCTGTGCTTCCTGATACGGAAACTTGGCGTATGAGCCTATGTGCGTTAGTCCTGCAGCACTGAAATCCCGCTGGTTTGTGGAAACGATAATAACAAAGTGATTAATTCCGGGAGGGCCGGACGCAGGCAATGCCCATAAATCAGGCCGCGGAATAGTCAGGGAAATGCCGGCTTCTATTCTGTTCATTGAGTCGATTTTGTTGGGAAAGAGTAACCACAAGTCATCTTGATTGGAACCCGCCATGAGCAGATAAACATAACCGCTTTTAGTTGAATTAATCTGGATGTTTAGAGAATCCTGTCCAATGCGTAGTTTTGTCTTGTTGACTAAAACAGAGACGGCGTGACGAATGTCTCTTTTTTCGAAAATTTCATTCAGTGCAATGAGTGGAGTAAATTTCCTGTCAACCAGAGTGGTATCAGCGCCAGAGGGTTTTTCGGATATGTGTTCGGGCGCACTATCGGGTTGCTTGTTTTCTACGGTCATGCTGTTGTATAAAACCACACTGGCCACTAATAAACACATTATCCCCGAGACCAAAGCGATTTTTCTGAATTTTTTTCGTTGTGTTAGGGGAGGGGGCAATTCTGCCGGCTGATACTGTGTGGCAGGTGTTTGACTGATGCCCAGAAGTTTACGAAACTCAGCAATGTCTTGCGGCCTGTCTTCCGGACGTATGGCCAGTCCTTTATCAATGGCTTCGAGGAATTGTTTGCTGTACTTTTCCTTGCCCAGTTCTCCAAGCGGCACGAGTGTATCTGAAACAACGCGGCTTACCGAGGGAACAGGTGTTTTGCCTGATATGGCCAAGTATATGACTGCCGCCAATGCATAGATATCTGTCCATGCGCCCTGTTTCAAGGTTGCAATTTCCCCATATTGTTCGATAGGCGCAAAGCCGGGCTTAAGAATAACGGTTAACGAATGCGTCATGTCGTTGATAACATGCCGCGCGGCGCCAAAGTCAAGTAATACTGGTTTTCTATTGGGTAAAATTAGAACATTGTCGGGTGAAATGTCGCGATGAAAGCAGTGTGCTTTGTGGAGCACATCGATTGCATCCAGAAGGTGTTCAAGCAAAAATTTTAACCATGCTTCTTCAGGAGGTTCTTGCATATTATGCAATGTTTCCTTAAGCGTTTTTCCCTGATAAAACGGCATAACCATATAAGCTGTGCCATTGGCTTCCCAGAAACGAAAGACTTTAATGAGGGATGGATGATCAAATTGCGCCAGCAGGCGTGCTTCATTGACAAAACTACGTAATCCGGCAAGGAAAGTATCTTCATATTTTTTGGATATAACGTTGACAGTGGAGGTGTCGATTCGCCTGGCCAGCGAGGTGGGCATATACTCTTTTATGGCTACTTTTCTGCCCAGATTATCATCGGCAAGATAGACTATTCCGAATCCACCCCATCCAACAATATCTATAATTTCATAATCTTCCAGTGTGGTGCCGATAGGAAGCGCATTCTTTTCGTGTGTATCAATACGCGATAGCTCGGATAATGGTTCTGCGAACTGAGTCTTGTCTTGCTGAAGCACCGTTTCGCCGTCTTCATTTGAATGATTCGCAGTCATATAAAAGTAAGCTTAGTTTTAGGATCAAAAACGAATTAAAATAATTATTCTGATTTTTAAGACAGCTAATAATTCATCAAAGACTATGCCCTGACCGGCAATGCCGTTCGTTGTAAAGCAATTTCTAACGATCATCCACTCCGAGAGTGTCTACACGATTTTAGCTTTCGAAACGTCTTTATTCAAGAAATGCCAATGAATAACGCTTAAAAATACAAAATGTGTTAGAAATTTTATTGTGTGCGCAAAAAATCTTGCACACGCCGGCCGCTGCGGCTGGTTTGATAATCAAAGACGACAATGCGCAGTCATGCCGCCGTCAGTGACGACCGGTGACGCCGGTTCTACGGCGACGTCCTCACCGATTTTAACCAGTGTGTGCCGCACGGTCCGCATTGACAGAATTCCGGTTCATGACGATGTTCTATGCGTGGCAGATGATGCGGCAGCGGCTTTGCAGGTGCTGTTTTTACAGCCGGTTTAATCTGTTCGATTTCGGTATCGACGGCTACGATATCAACCAACACCGATTTTTCAAATAAACTGAGCTGCACCGCAGACAGTGATTTATTCTTCTTGCCAAAGCGGCTGCGCCAGTGATTCATGGCTGCCATTATACCACAAATCCATGATAACTTACTGTTAATATTACATTTATATCCCAAAAGTTAAACGGATGGCGATGCCGGTAAATGAACCAGCCCACACCCGTTGTCAGCCACTATACCAGTTACCGTTCATCAAGACGATTTATCGCGCAGTGCGCGATCGGCTTGACTTTTTTAAGTCCAAATACGTGAAAGAAACCGAACAGATGATGACTTCGCAATTAGTAAACTATGGGCTACGACTGTAAAATTTAGCAGTAATTTCTATTTTATATAACAATTTTTTATTTGTGATTTTGGTCTGGAACGCTTGTTGGACGCTCTTAGTGGTTTGAAAATACAATGAAATTATGAAAACGCCATTTATTCTTGCCAATTCTATTTTGACCTTGAGCAGGTTCTAAACAGTCATACGGTTGTCATGTTGTCTTCCTAGAATAATCATCGCGCAGGTTAAATAACCTAAGCGACTAAAAGCATAATTTATTTCTTGGAGATTACACGATAATGAAAAAAACAGCTTTATATTCAATATTGGGCTTATCGGCGTTGATGGTAACAGTTTCCGCATCAGTCTTAGCTGACGACGATCATCACGACGACCATAAATTTAACAGTAAACAAGATTTCGGCCAACTACGCGATCAAATGCTCAATCAACGTTCCATGCAGTTTTTTGGTATCAAAAAACCACTGGACTCGGAGTCGAACGAAAGCGTTTCAATCGATACCGCCGAAGCTAATCCAGTTTCCATGATTACGCTGGCTAAAGGATTGCGCGCGCGCGTAGTGGCTTCTAACGCCGATCTGGGTGCAAATATCGACATGATGGCACTATACCCGCAGGATAATCCAACACACCTGATCGTTTGTAACGAACAGGGTCAGGCTCAACCAGGGGTTCAACGTGTCAGTTTGTCGGACGGCAGTGTTGAAACCATTCTGACAGGAACGCAATCCTGCGATCCGATACATACTACAGCCTGGGGCACAATTGTATTCGGTGAAGAAGCGGGTAACAGCGGCACAATATTGGAAATGATCAATCCGCTGCAAACGACTGGCGTTCTGTATGATCGCTCCAGCGGCACATTCAGTGGCGCCGATGCAGGTAACGTTACGGAACGGCCAGCTGTCGGTCATCTGTCATTTGAAGGCGTCGTGATCTACCCCAACGGCGTCATGTATTACGGTGATGAAAATCGTCCATCCAAAGGCACCGCAGGCGGCGCCTATTTCAAATTCATTCCCGATGTACCCTGGAATGGTGGTGCGCCGATAACCAGTCTGGACCAGTCGCCGCTGACACATGGTAGTGTATACGGTCTTCGCCTCGGAAATCGCAGCGGCGGTACCGATTACGGTCAAGGCAGCAACACCGGACGTGGAACATGGATAGCAGTTGATAATTCCTATGATGCCGATCTGCGTGCCGCTGCTGCCAGTCTCAATTTGACCGGTTATTATCGTCCGGAAGATGCCAGCGCGGATGAGAAAGCAAAGGCTGCTGGATTGGTTCGTTTTTGCGCCAACAATACCGGCAACGAAGAAAACAACCGCAACTGGGGTGAGACCATCTGCATCACCGATGGCACGCTTGAAGAAGCAACATTCAATCTGGCTGTTCCTGAAGTTCAATACTTCATTATTGGCAACAAGGATATGGGTATGGTCGATAACATTGCTTACCAGCCAGGTAGAGGTAACTGGGTATTGCAAACCGATCGCGATGCGGTTGGCATGAGCGATGAAGGCTACCCATTCAACAACAGTGTCTGGCTTTGCCTGGAAGATGGCGATGATGTCGACACACTGACCGATGGCTGTATCCGCGTTATCAATCTGAACGACCTGAATGCTGAGTCAACGGGCGGACTTTTTGATGCTTCGGGCAAAAGCTATTATTTCAGCGTGCAGCATAATGTAACTGGTCACGGCACAATTCTGCGTGTTGACGGCTGGAAATAATTGCGGTGCTACCTGCCGGAAATTCGTTTTTTCCGGCAATGGGATTTAAACCGGCGGGTTCTCATTCCTTTTAACGGGATGGAGCCCGTTTGTTTTGCCTGGTTTGGTGTCAGTCGTGCAGTTTCAACATTTTGAAGCATGTATTTTCAAACTCGTCGGCAGCTGTTCATGAATGCTGGGCGTTAATTAACCCGGATTTCCCATTATCAGTTTGATTTTTTACACTAGAAAAAGACAAGTTCAGCCGGGTGGCTGCGATAAACCTGAATAGCATGGAACTGTTCGGCTGCGTGACCCAGGAAGACAGCTCAATAATAATTTTGCTATTGAAGATCATCGTAAAAGATCAGTCCATTGTTCCAGAGCCTGTTGATAGGCTGTCGTTACCTTTTAACAAAGTAATAAACTGTTCGGTATCTGGAAGATCGTTGAAACATTCTAATTGCACAATGTTTGTATTTAATACTACATTCCACCATAGTGTTTTATGGCTTTCTGATTGTGTAAATTCATAATCCATTAGAGATGAAAAGAATAAAGGCATATCTTCGATGCCAAATGGCTTTCTTTTTTCGTCTTGCTCACCATTTCTTGTAATATTGGTATCCGAATTCCACCAGTGTATGAATTCTTGAATAGCAGGATTTGAAGAGCCGATTTTGTGCGCCGGAAACGGTTTTTCTTTAAGCCCCTGGTCGAGATCTTCCGGTGAAAAACTGGCATTCAGGGATTCTAATGCCAATTGTTCAATCTCTGTGAACCAGGTTTGCGCGTTGAGGATGGTTGTTAGAACCCCGGGCGATGCTTCCAATTGTACTGTAATAGTCAATGGAAAGTACCTGCCAACTTTATCGACGCTGGGCATTAAAATACCTGTCCATATATTCTGATTATATATTTCTGGCATCAGGATAAATCGCCAGATTGGACAATTCAAATATAGACTTAGCCAGCTCCTGCCTAACTGAGTGTGGCTGGCGCTGATGGATATCTGCAGCCAGGTATCCCAGAACTGAATAAATTCTATAGACAAACGTCGAGAGGAAAAGTCGCCCCTTGCTGGCATTTTTCCATACCAACCAGGAATGAGTGCGCTATCCATTACAGTTTTGCAGGACAGTTAAACTGCTCGAGTTCCTGCAAACGGAAAGGATTCAATACACTGTTTGCGCTGACCTCAAATTGAATTTTTCGGTTTTCAATATTAAAATTAACGATGAATTTGTCCGGCTGATTTGATCGAACAATCTGTACTTTGTCAAACATTCTGAATAGCGCCCAGAAACCTTCAAAAACTTGTCCTGTCAGACTGGACCCAGAATCAGCGAGTGATATTTGCAACCTAACTTGCGAGCTTCCCCGGGTTCCAGGCCATTGAACGGTAACCGGTATCTGAGGTCCGTGACTGTATCGAACCAGTTGCCCATCAATATCGAGGATAAATTGCGTGATGGACGCATCCATGTCAATAGGCTTGAAGGTTAATTCCATACTGGGTTTATTTCCTCCCCTTTGAAAGAATACGTCACGAACGATCTTCGCGCGTTGAAACTGCTGCAGATCTCTAGGAGCCGTACCCATGCTGGCATCACCAACATTACGAAAACGCCACGTTTGCCTTGTAGTATCAACATATTGCGAGAGATGATTTTGAAAGAAACTGTCGATCAATCCACCGGATGCAAAAATTCTTGAAAAATCATCGGGTGTAACATCATCACCACTATCCTTTCTAAACGGATAGCGATTCTGGATAGCCATACGGCAAAAATCGGTCACATCAGAAAAAAGCATCTGATTCAGTTTGCTACGTTGGTCTCCCAAGGCCTGACTGATGCCGTCTGTTGACAGTGTTGTCAACATGGAGCGTATCGGTTCGGGTGATTTGCTGGCTTCGATTTTTATTTCGTCGATAACTTCACGTGACGGGAGTGTGATGCCGCCTTTTAAAGCGGTATCAGTTCGTATTAGAAATTGATGGAGCTTATCAATCTGGGGCGACATAGCGTCTATCTTCGCCGGTTGTCCAGGATTGGGTGAGTAAACGATGTCTCTTAGTTCTTTAAACCGGTCATCTACAATGTTTTCAATTTGTGATGCCATTGCACGTGATAGCGGTTTTTCATTTCCCGAGATTTGTTGTAACTGTTTTTTAGCCTGTTTGGCTGTCTTTGAAAATAGTTTAACTGCGCTACCAGTCATTTTCCCAATAGGATTCGTTTCAGCCTCGTCATTTCTAATGAGCGTGACTTCTTTAACAATCGACTTGAGCAGTAAAACCAAGGGCGAGTCATCAGCTGAGAGTAATCGTGCAATTTCTATACTTTCTTGAAATGAACCGGATTGTTTAAGCCTGATGTCATCAATAAATGCTTCCCATGTACGAACATAATCGTGAAGGTATAAGCGTTTAACCTCATCCAGTAATTGATCGTCAAAAAAATCAAAAGACAATTTACTTTCTTTTTGTGTTTTGGATTGTAATACCCATTTTGCTTCATCTTCTAATTGCTTGACGACTTGTTCAGAAGCCTTTGAGAAAGTGTTGTAATAGCCATCAAAGGTATACAGGCCCGGAATACCTTGATTCAGTGGTTTGCCACTGCTGCGGGTAAAGACCCATGTTGCATGTTGACCAGCTGCTTTCAGAATGGTGAATTCCGGAAGGTCAGCGCCAATATTTTGCCACTTTAATCGGTTATAGACACGTAGCGCTAGCGGCGTTTGATTCAGAATGTTGCGTACAGTTTCGACAAGTTGTTCATTTATGTTTATGGGGGGTGTTGGCGCACCTCTGCTGAACAAATTGTCCAGATGAAGTGTAAGCAAATAATGTTGTTCTTTAGTCAGTTCATGCGGGAAATTTGTGCTCCAATCCGTAATAATAAATGCTTTTAATGCGTTTGCATTGAAGTGCTCGACATTGTGCAACATGATATAGGCTTTAAGCGCTTCATATAAAAGCTCGGGGTTATTCCGGTTTGTATAGTTCAGCAGATATTCGAGGCGTAGAATCAGTTGCAGTAAAAATGTATTTTGCAACAGTCGATGATAGGCATTATTTGAGGCGGAAGAAAGCTTCTCCCCTTGATAGAGGCCAAAACGCATATCAATTGGTGTCGAGCCATCATAGTTGCTTGAAACCTGTGTGAGTTCCTGAACCGACCGCAATGTAGGCAACAAATTGACGATGTTGATATTCTGCATTTGTGGTAAGTTTTCGACTTCGGATGAGACGATGTTGATTTTGTCATCCACTTCCGCGATATAGGCTTTGTTGTTTACATAGCTAAGCATCCAGGCGGCACTTACGCCGAGAGTCAGTAAAATTCCGGCAGTAAAAATAACCCATTGAAGAGAAGATTGTTTACGTTCCCAGCGTTGATTCGTACCGGCAAGCTCCGATTCGGTGAAAATGACTTCTTTGAGCAAGCGGGTAAGAAAAAAGCTTTTCCCGCTGGGCCGCAGCGGTGAAATTAATTTATTACCAAGATTGAGCGCCTGTGCAAGATTGCCCATTATCCGGTCAATCGGATTGCCAGTTTGCGTTCCACTTGTAAAGTAAATGCCGCGCAACAGTGGTTGTTGTTCATAGCGTGATGGGGAAAAAATCTGATTCAGATATTCTTCCAGTGTGTTCTTAAGATTGCTGAACTGTTGTGGGAACAGATACAATAGAGCGCGTTTCTGAATATCTCTTTCTTCCTGCAAGACAAAGATCAGTCTGTCGTTAAGTCTTTTTTCAAGGGCGGTAAATTCAGCTGCATAGTTGGAGAGTGGGTGGTGGTTTTCATCTTCAGTCAGTTTGAACGAAGTTCCCCATACTTGTGCGCGCTCTTCTTTGCCAAGTTTCCCGAAAAATTCCATAAAACCGGCAAGCAAATCTGTTTTGGTTACTAGAATATAAATAGGGAATTGTATATTCAGTTCAGTATAGAGCTCTTGAATGCGTTTGCGGACTTCATTGGCTTGCTTTTCGCGCTGATGTGCATTCTGCTGTAATAAATCCAAAATACTGATGGTAACAATGACACCATTGATCGGACGGTTGGGACGATATTTCTTAAGTAAGCCTAAAAAGCCTGTCCAGGCTGTGCTGTCAACGGCTTGATCGCTTTCATGGGTTGTATAACGTCCTGCGGTGTCGATTAAGACTGCTTCATTAGTAAACCACCAATCACAATTACGTGTGCCACCGATTCCACCAATTTTATCTTTGCCAAAATGTTCAGCCAATGGAAACTGAAGGCCGGAATTAATCAGCGCTGTGGTTTTTCCTGATCCGGGCGGTCCGATGAAAATATACCACGGGAGCTCGTAAAGATATTGTCGTGACAGCAGTGAGAAAACACCGGATTTTTCTTTTTTTCCTAGCGTGTTTGTTTTTTTTAAAATATTGACAGCTTCTTCAAAACGCTTGTGCAATACAGCAACTTCTTCTGCTCCAGCTTCATTTTCCTGTGGTTGAGGCGTTGACTGATGCAAAAGACCGTCCATCAGTTTTTTATTTAAGTTTTTTGCTTTAATGAAGGTCCATAAGTGCTTGACAATATAAAGCAATAGTATGAGCCCGATTAACAAAAAACGAATGTCTTCGGATTCTAGTGGGTGATAATCGGCCACAGCAAATAGCGGACCAATGAACCAGATAAGAAGGCTGACAGCGATCAGGCCAAGAATAGCCAGGGTCCAACGATTAAACACAATGCTAAGAATTTTTTTCATTTGACTAATTTCATAATTGTGTTTCTGGGATAATTATTAAGTGTGCTGCAAGTTAATACAATTCAATTTCGACTCGACGGTTGCGGCTGCGTCCTTCGGCGGTGTCGTTGGATGCTACCTTATAGGCGTCAGCTTTGCCTTCTGCGGTCAGCCGAGTATTGTCTATCCCTAAATTAATCAGCAGGGACATAACAGAATTTGCGCGCTCTTGTGACAGATGCCAGTTTGATGGAAAGCGCATGGTTCGTATAGGGCGATTGTCGGTATGTCCTGTAATGCGAATATTTCCGGGTAAGCTGTTTAGTGCAGAGGCTACACGTGAAAGAACAGGTATGTAATTTTCGGAAACCGTAGAGCTACCCGACTTGAAGACATTATCGCCTGTCAACGTAATGATATTGCGGCCATTTTTTTCATGTACAGTTAATAGGTTCGAAGAAATATCATTAACCAGCAATTCCCTCAGATGCGGTTGTGAAGTCGCGACGGGTATGACAGCAGTTTCTGGGATAGTCATTTTTACCTGGATCGACTGTATGCGATTAAAAACAGGATCGGAAATACTATTCAGCGAATAATTAAAACCCAGGTAAATAAACAGCAGTGTTGTGCTGCAAAATGCGAAATACACCCATAGCGGAATTATTCTGAATATTTTTTGCCGCTTATGTGAACCGACCCGCCAATGTGGCGACAAATCCTTTTCATAGTCGTTACGCTCTTTTCGAATTATCTGCACCAGCCTTTCTTTAAGTTGTTCAAGTTGCTCACGGCCTCTTTCCATGATGCGATACCGTCCTTCAAAACCTAAAGTCAGGCATATGTATAAGAACTCAAGAAGTTCAATGTTTTTCGCTGGGTTTTCGGCGAGCTTGGAAATGAGTTGAAAAAATTTTTCTCCACCGAAAACTTCTTTTTGAAATATAACGAGCAGGCTGTATTTCCCCCATTCACCGCTTCCCCACGGGGTTGAGGCAATCGTTTCGTCAAGAAATGTACATAAAGCATAACGGGCCGGGATGAGTTTTTCATGCGAAATACCAGCTGTTCTGGCTCGACTTTCAAAGGATTGAATTTGTCTTGCCAGAAAATCCTGTAGTTCAGCAAGATTGGCTACTTGTTGTGACGTGCGCAGTTGCGGTATCAAATTAAATAAGGGATTTGCGGCCGTAATAAGTGGATTCAAACCACTGAGCGATAAATCAGATTCTGCGAGGGACTCGAGATTCTGGAATTCGAATTGGTCATTATGATTGTTTTCCGGAAATGGAATCCTTCCGCCCGGCGTGGGTATCGTAATGGTTCTATCCGAATTCGACAGTGAGAATGGATCGTCTTGACTCATAACTGACAGTTCAATTTAAACAAGGAAAAATTTATTTTAATCTCTAAACATTTCTAATTCTTGATTGCCCAGAGTTCCAATTCAAGGCCAGGGAAGTCGCCAGCAACGCGAATTGCCAATCTGCCTGTTCGTTCCAGCTGTTTCCAGATATCATTGGCCTTGTCCAGCTCGTAGTAAATAAAATCGGTATATGTGGGGAGCTGCCGTGGTTTGACGCTTAATGCGTTGAGCGGAATGCCTGGCAAAGCATAATTGACCAGTTCACTAATATTTTCCCCTGTACCGATGGTTGTTTGATCTGGAAAATGCAGTTGCATAGTTTTAGTCGGCAGTTGAGCGTGTACCGCAAGAACAAAGCTGGCCGATTCAAGTAAACTTTTATCTTTAATATCAGCAACCCGTATACCATATTGACGTTCCTCTAATGGAATGGAAACTGCATTCTTTTCAATCACCATATTCAAGGAATCGGACAGATCGTCCATGAGCTGTTTAAAACATGTATAAAGCGCGTCATGTTGATAGGTTTCGAACATTGCGGGGCGCCGGTTTTTTTTGCTAAAGGCAGCAAGATCACCTGCAAGATTCAAACAGGTGCTGTAGAAACGTTCAGGATGTAATAAATTATGCTCGGCATAATGTTTGAACAAGGGTTCATACCGATTAATGGTTTGCAAAAAGAGAAAATCGGCAATTTCTGCAACACCACCCCGCCCGGGGGTACTGATATGATCAGTTAACGCATCGCCGCGCTGATGGAGTAACCCATTAAGATCCTTAAGATATTCTGACAGAATGAGACTGGCGCTAACCCGCAAAATAGGCGGAATATATTCTTTTTTCAGTACTAACTGATTATCTGCCCGCCGTTCGGTGACATGTGCTATGCCCAAAGTTGTATAGGCATCGGTCAAATTGCTTTTGCGCATCAGTTTTAATTGCAGTTGCCCTATTTGCACTGTTGCATTCTGGTTAGATTGTATTGTTGAATCCCTAATGTCGGCTTCTTCAATAGTATAGCGCGCAAGACTTTCATTCTTCTGAATATTAGTATCATATTCCTTTGATCCGTTCCTTTGAATGGGAAGCGCCAAAACAATGACTTCTTCCCGGTCTTCGGGATTTATTTCCAGTGCTAAAGGGGAGACATCTTGCTGTGGAAAGTCGAAAGGCGTTCCGTCTGGAAAAATTCCGCTTGCTGAATTCAACTGAATTTTACCCTCAGACAAAGCGGCTGAACTCAATTCGATGTGACTAAAGCCCCAGAAATATCCGGTTAATGGTCTGATTCTGTTTTCCAGAAGCTTTTCAAAATAGCGGTCTTGTTGTTGAAAATGCTGAGGTTGTAGAAACATTCCTTCAGACCATACAACTTTATTGTGCCAGGTCATGCCAATTCTCCCTAAGAATCCATATTTAGCGCGGAATACCTGATGATTTATTCAATGACTTCGTAAAGTGTTCCAGGCTCAGGCTTTGGTGTCCACATACTGCAAAAGAAACCGCACGGTTCTTTCGCACCAATCAAAATTTGATTATCTTTTAAAAATATATAAATTTCCGGCTCTTTTTCATTCACAGGAACAGCAGTAAATGCTTTCCATTGCGCATTTTCCAGATCTCTAAAGGCGGCAACGACACCGACATACCGGGTGTCCAGATTAAGTGGTCTGTTGAATTTCTGGCGCATTCCCGGTATTAGCCTGAGCTCTTCGCTAAAGAGAAGCTCATTGCCCAGCGCTGATTGGTAATCGTTAAAAATCGATAAAAAATCGGTTGAATTAAAAGCAGCCAGCGAAGTGAGTTCATATAACCGGACTACGACTGGCCTTGCTTCGGGAATACTGGTATCGGTAAGAATAGAATTTACGTCATCTTGCACATTTAATGAAATTTGGGCAATAGGCGGTTTGGGGGTGCTTGAACAGCCTGTAAGAGAAAGCAGAAATAAAAAAAGCAATAGTGTACAGATAGGCAAAACGAGCGGTTTCATTGGATTGTTTAGTTTCCTTCAGTTATCACTAATCGAGTACTGCTGTGCAAGGATAAACCAAGTAGTTGACAAACGCTGTGAGATTTCCCACTGCACGTCAAAATTTACCGTATTTAAAATACAACAAAATGCAATTAAATACTCTACAGACATTAATAATCTAAAATAAAAAAATGTAGACATTATGTTGAATTTAGCGTATCTATATTTTTGTTGCAAAATATTTTTGCTGTCAGGGGCACACTCTCAATATAAAAGCAGTCGTTTTAACTAACCCCACATGTCCGGTTATAAATTTAAGATTTAGAATGAATTTAGATGAATTGCTAAAACCGATATCGGATGATCAACCTTGCGGTTCTAGTCTTGAGGTTGATCCAGAGTTCTTATCTCTAGAAAATGATATCCAGGGAGAGCCGGAGCGATATATTGGCGGTATCGCCGCCAAAGAACCCAAATGGAATGAAATTAAATCACGTGCTGAAGTTTTATTGTTACGCACAAAAGATTTGAATGTGGCTATCTGGTTTGCTCGTGCCAGTACACATTGTGATGGTATAGGTGGTCTATTGACAGGTTTGACTGTAATCCAAAACTACCTGACGCAATATTGGGATTGCGTTCATCCGTGCCTCGATCCGGAAGATAAGAATGATCCAGCGCAACGTCTTAATATTCTATCTCAAATTGGAAGTTATGAGATATTTGTGCGTGATCTGCATTGCGTCAGACTTGCCTTTAAAAACATACAATTAACAATAAGAGATATTCTTGTAGTAGAAGGAAAGGTCAATGTTTTGAAGGATCAGCCTGAATATACCAAGACACAGGTGGAAGGGATCTTCCATGATCCCGATAATGCGCCGGTCATTCAAGAGTTGCATAAACAAATAATTGATACATTGACCTTATTAAAGGATTTGAAGAAAACACTCAGCCAAAAGCTTGATGATATTAGCTTGCTGCCCGGTTTTGATCATTTGGAAGCTGTCTTGATCAATATTCAGCGATTATGCACAGTATCAACATCAAATGGTGACGAGGAAATTGCGGTTTCAACGAATACTGACAACACTGCAACCCTGTCTTCTTCTAAAAGCAATAATGCTGAGGTTAGTGAAATTCGCAACAGAGAAGATATTGTTCGGGTGCTTGAAAAGGTCTGCAGATACATTGAACGAACAGAACCAACCAATCCTGCGGCGTTGATTATACGGTTTGCACAAACACTGATGACTAAAAATTTTGTCGAAATCATGGAAATGCTTCCGCCCGAGGATTTGAAAATTTTCAAAAGAATTTTGGATTCAAAAGCCAAAAAATAAAGTGAAAATTGCACATCAGTTTGTGCTAAAAATCACATCGCTGGAAATCAAAAATATCGAAAATAATACATAGTGTTGTTTTGGCAGATCAGGCGTTATTTTCATGATTTTTGCAATTTAGCGGTGTAAATTAAAACAATTTCAGCAAGGGAGGTAAAAATGGCGGAAAGCAGTCAGAAATTTATCGCACGTAACCGCGCACCGCGCGTACAGATTGAATATGATGTAGAACTGTATGGAGCCGAAAAGAAAATACAGCTGCCATTTGTGATGGGCGTTATGGCCGATTTAACGGGAAAGCCTGTAGAGGAACTGCCGGATGTCAATGACCGGGACTTTCTTGAGATCGATGTGGATAATTTTAATGATCGCCTTAAGGCTATGAAACCGCGGGTTGCCTTTTCAGTGCCAAATATTTTAAATGATGAGGGCGGAAATATCAGCATTGATATTACCTTTGAGGATATGGATGATTTTTCTCCTGCCAAAGTCGCCGCAAAAGTGGATGGTGTGAGAGAGTTATTACAAACCAGAAAAGAACTGTCAAATTTGATTACCTATATGGATGGTAAAAGCGGCGCAGAGAAATGGGTTGGCGACCTTTTGAATAATGAGGAATTGCTTAAGTCATTGGTTGAAGCGCCAAAACCTTCAAGCGAAACACCCGAAACATCTGGTGATGAATCCAGCAGTTAACCCGTATCAGGAGAGTAAATCATGGCCGAGACAGAAGAACAAGCAGCAGTTGCCAGTGCTGAAGCGCAAACAGAAACTACAGATACCTTTGAAGCATTATTAAAAAAAGAATTCAAACCCAAATCAGACAGGGCTCAACAGGCGGTTGAAAACGCAGTCAGAACACTGGCCGCACAAGCGCTTGCGCAGGCCAATCTCATCTCTGATACTGAGATTGATGCCATAAAAAAAATACAATCGATTATCGCTTTGATTGATAAACGGCTCAGCGATCAGATTAATCTGATTATGCACCATCAAGACTTTCAAAAACTGGAAGGAAGCTGGCGCGGCATGCATTATCTGGTCAACAACACTGAAACCGATGAGATGCTGAAAATCAAGGTATTTAATGTCACCAAGAAGGAAGTGCATAAGGTTCTTAAAAAGTTTAAGGGAACAGCCTGGGATCAAAGTCCGCTTTTCAAGAAAGTTTATGAGCATGAGTATGGTCAGTTTGGCGGCGAGCCATTTGGGTGTTTAATCGGTGATTATGATTTTGATAACGCCCCGCCTGATGTTGAATTTCTGCAGGAAATTTCCAAAATTTCCGCCGCAGCACATGTGCCGTTTATTGCCGCAGCTTCTCCGCAATTAATGAACATGGATTCCTGGCAGGAATTAGCCGATCCACGTGATTTAACCAAAATTTTTCAAACACCTGACTACGCTTCATGGCGTTCTTTAAGAGAATCCGAGGATTCGCGCTACATCGGTTTGACGTTGCCGCGTTTTTTGTCGCGGTTGCCTTATGGTGCAAAAACAGCACCGGTAGAAGAATTTGATTTTGAAGAAGACGTGGCGAATGCTGATCACAGCCGGTATACCTGGAGCAACTCGGCGTATGCAATGGGCGTCAATATCAATCGCGCGTTTAAGCTTTATGGTTGGTGTTCCAGAATACGTGGAGTGGAATCAGGTGGGGCGGTTGAAAACCTGCCTACGCATACTTTCCCGACCGATGATGGCGGGGTAGATATGAAATGTCCGACAGAGATAGCCATTAGCGACCGCCGTGAAGCTGAACTGGCAAAAAATGGTTTCATGCCATTGCTGCATAAGAAGAATTCTGATTTTGCCGCGTTTATCGGCGCACAGTCATTGCAAAAACCTTTCGAATACGATGATCCGGATGCAACGGCCAATGCAAATTTATCGGCAAGACTGCCTTATCTGTTTGCAGTATGCAGATTTGCGCATTACCTGAAATGTATTGTTCGGGATAAGATCGGCTCGTTCAAGGAACGCAACGACATGGAAAAATGGCTCAACAAATGGATAAATAATTACGTCGAAGCCAATCCGGCATCCGCCAGTGAGATTGATAAGGCCAGAAAACCGCTGGCTGCTGCACAAGTCGTTGTTGAAGATGTTGAGGGTAATCCTGGTTACTATACGTCCAAGTTTTACCTTCGGCCGCATTATCAACTTGAAGGGCTGACTGTTTCCTTGCGTCTCGTATCCAGGCTGCCTTCAGAGAAGAGTTGAGAATTTTGAAAATACCCCAGTAGCTTTGCAAAGCAATCAGTTGAGTGAAATAGAAATTCTTTTTTATTAATTTTTTAATCAAGGAGTGTGAAATGGCTACAAATACATATTTAAATGCAGATCCTATTAAAGGTGAATCAACTGATGATGCACATGCCGACTGGATTGAAGTGTTTAGTTTTAGTCATGGCTTATCTCAACCCATGTCGGGTGCCGGTGGAACAGGCGGCCGCGCTGCGGCGCGTGCTGATTTACAGCCGTTTGTGGTTACTAAAAGCATTGATAAAGCGAGTGTGGATCTGAATATATATTGTGCAAAAGGCACGCATATTGCCAAGCTGGTTCTGGAAGTATGCCAGGAAACTGGTGAGAAACTGTGTTATTTGAAATATGAACTGGAAAACGTAATGATTCAGTCAGTTTCAATAAGTGGAGGTGGCTCAGATCGTCCGCATGAAACAGTATCCTTTGTGTATGACAAGATTGCCTGGGAATATACGCCAGCGAACGATGACGGTACAGCCGGTACGACAGTTGGACCTAAAAAATGGAATCTTGAGAAAAACATCGAGGAATAAATTTTTATTCTTAAAATGTTCGTTTACTGGTACTGCTTTCTACTGGTAAACGAACGTTAAATCCTTCCTTTGTGTTTAAAGGTCCATAGTTTGAGATTTCAATGACACCAGAAGACTTATTAAAGCAGGGTGATCTTAATGAAGCGCTGCGAGTGCTTCAGGAGCAGGTAAAGAAACATCCGTCCAATTCGGAATACAGAATTTTTCTGTTTCAGTTGCTGATCGTTATGGGTCAATGGGAAAGAGCGCTGAATCAGTTGAAAGTTATCAAAGAACTGGATGATAGCGCTATCGCCATGGTGCTGATGTATCGTCAGGTGATAGCCTGCGAACAATATCGCGAACAGGTTTTTGGGGGTAAGAAAGACCCCATAGTGCTCGGTAAACCCGAAGAATGGATTGCATTATTAATGCAATCGCTCAAACTTATTGCCGAGAATAAATTCGAAGCTGCTAATGTATTGCGTAAACAGGCATTTGAACAAGCTTTTGCTGTTGCCGGAACAATCGATGATGAATCATTTGGATGGCTGGCGGATGCCGATGAACGAATAGGCCCGGTCATTGAAGCGTTTATTGACGGACGTTATTTATGGACAACACTGGATAATTTGCAAACGATTGTTATCGAGGAGCCCAGTGATTTGCGTGACGTTGTCTGGTTGCCTGCACATTTTAGCTGGAAAAATGGCGGAGAAAATTATGGATTGATTCCATCCCGTTATCCGTTTTCTTATCAGATTGATTCGCTGTTGGCGTTGTCGCGCAAAACGATCTGGAAAGAAGTGGCGCCGGATTTGCATCTGGGTTATGGGCAAAAAATGATTGCTACGGATCAGTCGGAATATCCGATTATGCAGGTTCGTACCATTAATGTAGGGCATGCTGAAAATCATGCTGAGGGTGCGTAAGCTTGGGTGCATTTACCAGAAGCAGAAGTTTTCCTTCACTACTGGATCGACTAACCAATGACGATCCTGTTCTGCTTTCATTGAATAATTTGAAGGGTGAAATCGAGGCAACTGAGAATTCGCTTGTAAAATTATCCGGTGCGTTGAAAGAAAATCCGGAAAGTACATCGGTTCAAATTGAGGATGAACGGCGGAATCTGCAGCTTAAATTGAATGTGTTGAGAGCAAAATACACGACATTGGCCGATTCGGTTGATTCAAAGCAGGATATTCGTGATTGTGTCAAAAGGGATCTGGAATGGTTGTTAAATGCAAGTCGCTTTTTTTTGGATGATGAACAGGAACAGTATCCGGAGGCGGCATGTTCTGTCTTGAATTACGGTACGCCGGATTTGACAGGTAAAACGGTATCCGGTTTGAATCTTGTTCAGCTCGAAAGGCAGTTGTACCAAACCATTGTCAATTTTGAGCCCCGTATTATTCAAAAAACCTTGTCGGTTAGTGTTGTGGCTGATCCGGTTAAGACAAAACATAATATTTTTGTATTTGAAATTGAAGGAGAGTTATGTGCAAAACCGTCACCGGTGCATTTGCATTTAAGAACTGAATTTGAATTGGAAAACTGTCAGGTTGCTGTATATGACATGAATTAGGTGCTGAGAAAGAATGACGCCACGTTTGCTTGAATTTTACGAGAAGGAGCTGCGATTCATCCGTGAAATGGGGGTGGAGTTTTCCAAGCGTTACCCTAAAATAGCGGCTGGATTGGATCTTGGGAGTGCCGAATGCGCTGACCCTTATGTTGAACGTTTAATTGAAAGTTTCGCGTTTTTGACAGCGCGCATTCAATTGAAAATGGACGCTGAGTATCCGCGCTTTACCCAGCATTTGTTGGAAATTGTTTATCCGCATTACTTAACGCCTTTGCCGTCCATGATGGTTGCGGAATTTAATCCAGATCTTAAAGGCGGTATTGCCGAGAATGGTTTTCTAATCCCCAGAAATACAAAATTGGTCAGTAAGATTGTCGGTGGTCGAAGTCGGTGTACTTTTCAGACAGCACATGATATTAAAATCTGGCCCGTTCTAGTCAAAGAAGCGGCGTATCTGCCGCTCGGTCAGGTAGCCATTTATTGTGAATCGAATTACAACACTGTCAAATCCGGTCTCCGAATAAAGTTGCAGGCTGCATCCGGTTTTCGTTTCAATCAAATCCCGATTGATCAACTGACTTTTTATCTCTATGGCACAGGGAACTTGCCCGTTCAGATTTATGAATTGATTATGGGGCATGGGGTATCTGTCGTTATTCAAGATCCTTCGGATCAACAGATTTATCCATTGGATAAGTCTATACTAAAACCCGTTGGATTCAACCGGAATGAATCCCTGCTACCGTCTACCGCACAAAGTTTTCAGGGTTACCGTTTGTTGCAGGAATATTTTGCGTTGCCTGAGCGTTTCCTGTTTGTACAATTGAACGGTTTGCAATCTTCCATGCAAAATATTGGTGCAAGCGAGCTGGAAATCGTAATATTGCTGGACACGGTTCAAGATAAGCTTGAGCATGCGATTCAGTCCAGCAATTTCAAACTGAATTGTGCGCCTGCGATCAATTTATTCGAGAAACAGGCCGATCGTATCCACCTGAAACCACAGGATGCAGAACATCATCTGGTCATTGATAAAACCAGATCGAACGATTTTGAGGTTTTCAGTGTTTTAGATGTTGTTGGTATCGGCAGTGACCTGGTTTCAGAGCAGCCGTTTCAACCGTTTTATTCGGCATATCGTCAAAATTCGGATGTTTCAGCTGATTTTGCTTATTACACCATCAGGCGACAGCCCGCATTGCAACCGGTAAATGCAAGTCCGTCTTTTTTAAAGACGGAATACACCGGAAACGAAGTTTATTTGTCGCTGGTGGATGCCAGTGAAGCGCCCTATAATCCGGATATTAAACAGCTTGGTGTGCGCGTGTTATGTACTAACCGGGACTTGCCGAAGTTGATTGTTCCGGGGGAAGGTAATAACGATTTCAGTTTGGAAATCAGCGCGCCGCTGGATAAAGAAAAAGGTATACGCTGCCTTGCCGGTCCTACCGAACCAAAGCCATCCCATGCTGAAGGCAGCCATGCATGGCGCTTGATTAATCATTTGTCGCTAAATTATCTGAGTCTGATCGACAATGATCATCAGCAAGGCGCTAAGGTGTTGCGTGATATGCTGAAACTGTATGGTGATTATTCAGAACATGCAATCGCCAAACAGGTTGAAGGGCTGCTTTCAATTGAGACGCGGCCAATGACTTGCAGGGTTCCAGTAAAAGGACCAATAACATTTGGACGCGGCCTGGAGATTACGCTTATATTTGATGAATCAGCCTTTGCCGGTGGGAGTTGTTTCCTGCTTGGCGCCATTCTTGAACAATTTTTCTGCAAATATGCATCGATTAACAGTTTTACTCAGGTAAAAGTCACTACCAGAGAACGCGGTGAGGTAATGAAATGGCCGGTCAGGACAGGAACCAGAGCCTTGCTTTAGAATTACTGGAGGAACTCCAGCGGGAGCCCTACAGATTCGATTTTTATCAGGCGATTCGTCTGTTTGAATGTGTTTATCGCGATAAAGGGCGGCTGGGGTATTCGCTGACGCCGGGCAAAGATGCGATTAGACTGGGACAACTACCGTCATTACAGTTTGCGCCGGCAACGATTGCGGCTTACAGTGCCAATAATGCTGAAAATGCCAATGCGGTGTTGAAAGTCTATTTTTTTGGCGTATTTGGTCCTAATGGCCCTTTGCCACTGCATTTAACCGAATATGCCAGAAATCGTATCCATACAGCCAAAGACGATACGTTTGCTGAATTTATGGATATTTTTCATCATCGTTTGCTCAGCTTGTTTTATCGCGCCTGGGCAGATAAAGAGCCGACAGTCCAGTTCGATCGCACAGAAAATGATCGCTTCAAATTTTTTATTGGATCGTTTGCGGGGTTAGCGGAACGCTCGCAGCAACAACGCGACGAGATTTCTGACTTCACCAAATTGTCTTTTGCTGCGCATTTGGGTAGTCAGACCAGGCATGCAAATGGACTGATTACTATGCTGAATGCGTATTTCCAGATACCGATCAAGATACAGGAATTTATTGGAGAATGGCTGGAAATTCCTCTTGACAGCCTCTGCTACTTAAATTCGGATAAAAACACCGGGCAGTTAGGCTTAACAGCGACAATCGGTACACAAAGCTGGCAGTGTATGCACAAATTCAGGATTGTTGCCGGGCCCCTAAATCTGAATCAGTTTGAATCATTTTTGCCGGATGGAAAAAAAATAACGGCGTTGCGCAGCCTTGTTAAGAATTATATGGGTTTCGAGTTTGCCTGGGATATTAATCTGGTGCTGAAAAAAGAGGCGGTGCCCACAATACAGTTGGGTAAATATGGTCAGTTGGGCTGGACAAGCTGGTTATTTTCTCAGCGTAGGCACAAGGATGCCTGTGATCTGTTTATCGATATGGAGAAATATGTATGACGGAAATCAGTCGTACAGCATTGTTCGGGAAACTGAATAACCTGGCGTATAAAAGTATTGAAAGTGCGACTACTTTTTGCAAATTACGCGGGAACCCTTATGTGGAACTGGTGCACTGGCTGAATCAGATTATGCAGTTTCCTGATTCTGATATTCACAGAATTGTCAAAAAGTTTGAACTGAATCCATCCCGTATGTCCCGCGATTTTATTGAATCCCTGGATCGTTTGCCTGCAGGTGCAACCAGTTTGTCGGACTTCTCGCTTCATGTTGAAGAGTCGGTGGAAAATGCCTGGCTCTACGCGAGTTTGAGTTATAGCAGCAGTCAGATACGAACAGGTCATTTGTTACTTGGCCTATTAAAGAATGACCGACTGAAAAATAACTTATTTGCTATTTCCCGGGAATTCAGGAAAATTAATGCCGATGACTTGCTTGAACATTTGACGGCGATTGTGTCCGGTTCCCCGGAAGACAAACTAACTGCACAAGATGGAACAACGCTTGGCAGTAGTGCGGTGCCGGGAGAATATTCAGGTGCAATGCCCGCTGCTCAGATGGGCAAGCAAAAAGCATTACAACAGTTTTCAGTCGATCTGACTGAAGCCGCGCGGCAGGGAAAGGTCGATCCGGTTGTTGGGCGCGATCATGAAATCCGGCAGTTAATTGATATTCTGATGCGCAGGCGGCAAAACAATCCTATTCTGACGGGTGAGGCAGGCGTCGGAAAAACGGCTGTCGTGGAAGGGTTTGCTTTAAGAATAGCCGGTGGTGATGTGCCGCCGCCCCTTAAGGAGGTCACTGTCAGAACATTGGATCTGGGATTGTTGCAGGCTGGCGCCAGTATGAAAGGCGAGTTTGAGAACCGCTTGCGGCAGGTTATTGATGAAGTGCAGGCTTCTGAAAAACCAATTATTCTGTTTATCGACGAAGCGCATACGTTGATTGGCGCAGGCGGTTCGGCGGGAACCGGCGATGCAGCAAATCTGCTGAAACCTGCTTTGGCAAGAGGCACGTTGCGGACAATCGCGGCGACTACCTGGTCGGAATACAAAAAATATTTCGAAAAAGATCCTGCGCTGACCCGGCGTTTTCAGGTTGTCAAAATTAACGAGCCGACTGAATCGAAAGCCATTGAAATGGTGCGTTGCCTGTCCACGGTGATGGAGAAGCATCATAATGTGCTGTTGCTCGATGAAGCGTTAGAGGATGCCGTCAAACTGTCGCATCGCTATATTCCGGACCGCCAGTTGCCGGATAAATGCGTCAGCGTTCTTGATACGGCCTGCGCACGGGTTGCGATTAGCCAATCTGCGGTTCCGCCAGAAGTGGAGGACAGCCGCCGCCGTATTGAAGCATTGAAAATTGAAAAAGATATTATCGGGCGGGAACAGGCTGTCGGTGTCGACGTTCGCGAAAGGCAAATGAAAGTCGACAACCAGTTGGCCGAAGAAACGGAACGGTTGGTGCAACTGGAACAACGCTGGCAGGATGAAAAGAAAATCGTCGATCAGATTCTGGAGTTAAGAGCACAATTGCGGCCCGTTCAACATACTGCAAGTGATACTGCAAGTGATACGCAAGTACCTCCCAATAACGCTGACCCGGAAGCCATGCCAAAACTGAAAGCGCTGCAAACACAGTTGACGGAACTGCAGGGTGAACGGCCATTGATGTTTCCGACTGTCGATGGTCAGGCCATCGCTTCTGTAATTGCCGGGTGGACCGGTATACCGGTTGGGCGCATGGTCAAGAACGAAATCGAGGCGGTACTCAACCTCGGCGAGACACTGAACAAAAGAGTGATCGGACAACGTCATGCGCTGGATATGATTGCGCGGCGCGTACAAACCTCGCGCGCGAGTCTGGATAATCCGGGCAAGCCGATCGGCGTGTTTATGTTGTGCGGGCCCTCCGGTGTGGGTAAAACCGAGACCGGTCTGGCGTTGGCCGAAGCATTGTACGGTGGCGAAGAGAATATTATCACCATTAACATGAGCGAATATCAGGAAGCACATACGGTTTCAACGTTAAAGGGATCGCCACCAGGCTATGTGGGTTATGGCGAAGGCGGAATTCTGACCGAAGCGGTCCGGCGCAGGCCTTATAGCGTTATCCTGCTGGATGAAGTTGAAAAAGCGCACCCGGATGTGCATGAAATATTTTTCCAGGTGTTCGATAAAGGCTGGATGGAAGATGCGGAAGGGCGGTTCATTGACTTTAAAAATACGATTATATTGTTGACTTCCAATGCGGGAACAGATTTGATCATGAGCCTGTGCAAGGATCCCGAACTTGTCCCTGAAGCCGAAGCCATTGCGAAAGCGTTGCATGAGCCGTTGTTAAAAATCTTCCCGGCGGCATTGCTGGGCAGGTTGGTGACCATCCCCTATTTCCCAATCAGTGATGACATGCTCAAAGCAATTATCCGATTGCAATTGGGCCGGATAGAGAAACGGGTGGTAACAAATCATGGCATCCCATTTATATATGATGACGATGTGGTGCAATTGATCGCCGAGCGTTGTAATGAAGTGGAAAGCGGCGCCCGGGTGGTCGATGCCATTCTGACAAATACCGTGCTTCCTACCATCAGTCAGCAGTTTCTGACGAAAATGATGACAGGAGATAGAATCTCTGCGGTCAGAATCAGTGTGGAAAATAGTGAATTTAGTTACCAGTTTGATTAATCTCAGGATATATTGCGAGTGTAGACATGGCCTTTACTCAACAGAATCGCGAAGTTGAAATCATCTCGCCGCTGGGGGCGGATGTTTTGCTATTGCGTGATGTCACCATTACCGAAGAACTGGGGCGCTTGTTTACGATTAATCTGGAACTGGGCAGCACCGAGGATATTAACTTTGAGGATTTGCTGGGACAGAATGTCACGATCCGGCTTAATCTGAGCAGTGGCAAGCGTTATTTCAACGGTTTTGTCAGCAGTCTCTCGCAGGGTGTCAATGAAGGCCGGTTCATGCGCTATTATGCGACGGTGAATTCCTGGCTGTGGTTTTTGACCCGCACATCGGATTGCAAGATCTTTCAGAATAAAACTGTGCCGGAGATCGTCAAGGAAGTGCTACAGGATCTTGGGTTTTCGGATATTGTCGACCGGTTAAGCGGCAGCTACCGCACCTGGGAGTATTGCGTTCAGTACCGCGAAACAGACTTCAATTTCCTCAGCCGCCTTTTGGAGCAGGAAGGCATTTACTATTATTTCAAGCATGACGAAGGCAAACATACGCTTTATCTGGCCGATGACATGAGCTCGCATGACAGCATGGCAGGCTATGGAACGATCACCTACTATCCACCGAACGAGGCGATTGTTCGTGAGGATGAATGTATTTCCACCTGGAATCTGACAAAAAATCTGCAGCCTGGCGCATACTGTCTCAACGAATATGATTTTAAGAATCCCCAGGCCGATCTTAAAACCAATTGCAATGTAACGCGCACGCATACCCGGGCAGATTATGAAATCTACGATTACCCGGGTGAGTATGTCGAAAGCGGTGAGGGCAACAATTATGCAAAAATCCGTATTCAGGAATTGCAAAGCCAGTATGAACGTGCCCAAGCCGGCAGCAATGTGCGGGGTTTGATCTGTGGCGGGCTTTTCAAGCTGGATGGTTTCCCGCGTAAAGACCAGAATCGCGAATATCTGGTGACTTCAGTCACGCATCATATTCATGTCGACAGTTTTGAATCGATGGGCGATAGCAGCGGCACACAATACAGTAACAGTTTTACAGCCATTGAAAGCAGTACGCCATTCAGAACAGCAAGAGTGACGCCTAAACCGATTGTGCAAGGGCCGCAGACAGCCGTTGTGGTTGGGCAGTCGGGTGATGAAATCTATACCGACGAGTTTGGCCGTGTGAAAGTGCAGTTCTACTGGGACAGAATCGGCGAAAAAAATGAAAGCAGTTCCTGCTGGATCCGCGTTTCGCACCCTTGGGCGGGAAAAAACTGGGGTATGGTCGCCATTCCGCGTATCGGTCAGGAAGTGATCGTTGATTTTCTGGAAGGCGATCCGGACAGGCCGATTATCACTGGGCGCGTTTACAATGCGGATCAGGTGCATCCGTATGCATTGCCGGCCAATAAAACCCAGAGCGGCATATTATCGCGTTCGAGCAAGGAAGGCAGCGGCGCGAACGCGAACGAATTTCGATTTGAAGACAAAAAAGGTGATGAACAGATTTACCTGCATGCCGAAAAAAATCAGGATATCGAAGTCGAGAATGACGAAACACATTGGGTCGGACATGATCGAACAAAAACGATTGATAATGATGAAACCACGCTGGTCAAGAATAACCGCACCGAAACAGTCGGCAATAACGAGAAAATTACCATTGGCGTTGATCGGACTGAAATGGTCGGTTCCAACGAATCGATTACGATCGGATCGAACCGGACAAAATCCGTTGGCGGCAGTGAAACCGCAACGGTCGCCATGCAACGCACGCATATGGTCGGCATTAATGAAACAATCGGCGTCGGCGGTGCGCAGGAAATCGGTATCGGCGCATTCCAGGCTGTTGCCGTTGGCGCGTACCAGACGATCAATGTCGGCGCATACCAGAGTACCAGTGTGGGCGCCAATCAGAGCAACAATATCGGCGTGAACCAGTCCACCGATGTGGGCGCCAATCAATCGGTTGATGTCGGCGGTAATCAATCGGTGAGTGTCGGCGGCAACCAGACCGAGTCGGTCAAAGGCAATGCCGGTAAAACAGTAAAAGGAAATGATTCGCTGGGTGTGGATGGCAATCGTAGCGCGGATGTTAAGGGTGATGATGCCGCCAAAATCGGTAAAAATCTGGTCATCGATGCGGGCGATTCGGTGGTGATCAAAACAGGCAGCGCCAGCATCAGCATGAAAAAGGACGGCACCATTGTCATCAAGGGTAAAGACATTACTGTGGACGGATCGGGCAAGATCAACATCAAAGCCGGTGGCGACATTGTCATGAAAGGGTCCAAGATTCTGCAGAACTAGGCGATAACTGCTGCCAGGGAGAAAGATAATGAGTAACAACGATACGCTGGAAACAGAAAACGAATCAGAACACAACACCGATGAAATGGACGGCGAAGATTTGCTGCGGCAATTACTCGATGCAAAGCCAGGCAAGGCTGAACAGCCTGTTCCACCAGCTGATCCAGCCGGTATTGTCATCGGTGACCTGATCGCAATGACGGATGAAGGCCAAACACCGTTGGTTTGCTACCCCGGCCAGCCTGGCACAGCAGCATTGCGTGCAAGAACCACGGTTAATCTGTACGGAAAACATATCGGCAAGCCGGTTGTGCTGATGTTTGAAGCGAATGACCTGACCAAGCCAATCATTATGGGTGTCTTAAAAGAAACCGAAGCAGGCTGGCCGCTGGAACAGCATCCCGGGCAGGTTGAAGTCGATGTCGACGGCGAGCGGATGACGGTCAGCGCCAAGGAGCAGCTTGTTTTACAGTGCGGCAAGGCGAGTATTACCTTGACCAAGGCGGGAAAAGTATTGATCAAGGGGAGTTATGTGTCGAGCCGGTCGTCTGGGGTGAATCGGATCAAGGGTGGGTCGGTGCAGCTGAATTGATTTCTGGTTTGGCGAAAAAGTTTTATGCCTGAAATAAGTCGTTTTCTTGGGATAGTGATTCGGATGTATATTCAGGAACACCATCCGGCACATTTTCATGCAGAATATGGTAAATATGAAATTACCGTCGATATTGAAACGGGCATTGTAACCGGGAAATTCCCTCGAAGAGCATTGAGTGCAGTGCTTGAGTGGTATGAATTGCATCAGGATGAACTTATGGCAAATTGGGAAGCGGCGATGGATAGAAGGCCATTGTCTAAAATAGAACCATTGGAGTAGAAAATGTTTATGCATGTTACACAAGCAAAATACATTGATGAATATAGAGTCTGGCTGTGTTTTAATGATGGAGCCGAGGGCGAGATTGATTTGGCTTCTGAGTTATATGGTGAAATTTTTGAGCCATTGAAGGATAAGGAATTTTTTAAATCTTTTATCCTGGAAGGGCATACTTTATCCTGGAGCAATGGCGCCGATTTTGCTCCGGAGTTTTTGCGAGAGCATATTATAGCGCGTGATGGAATGAGGGATAAAGAACGAACTGATCGTGTTTCTATGAAATAGAATGGATCTAATTAACGCAACCAACATGCAAGCCGGTTACACCATGGGGATGAAGCCCGATGGGCGGGAGCTGCTTGTGGTTGCGGTTAAGGGTACATTTGATTTTCCCAAACCTGGGGAGCAGGTTAAATTGTCTGCACAACAGGTGCCGCTGGTTGAAGCCGATACCTTTACCGGTGAACCGGGTTTTTCCGCACCAATGTATGAAGTCGATTATGCGCCGATCAAACACAAGTGCGATGTGCTGCTAAACGGCAGCGCTTATGCGCCGCAGGGCAAGCCAGCCGACCGGGTTCAGGTCGGACTCAAGCTGGGCAACTGGATAAAAACTTTTGTGGTGACGGGTGATCGTCATTGGCAGGCTGGTCTGACGATATCACCGGGCAATCCGTCACAATTTACCGTCATGCCGATCAGCTATGATAGAGCATTTGGTGGTCTGGACAATTTCCACGAGGACAAGGAAAAACATACTGCGTATATGCTCAATCCGGTTGGCAAAGGTTACCACAGCAACCTGTCGAGCAGTCTGGTCGATAAAACGCCGATGCCGAATACCGAGGCCGTCAATCAACCGGTCACACAACCCGATGGGGCGTATCAGTCGATGGCATTCGGCCCGGTTGGGCGTGGCTGGTCGTCGCGACTGAAACATGCCGGAACTTACGATCAGGACTGGATCGACAACACTTTTCCATTCCTGCCTGCCGATTTCAAGGAAGCGTATTACCAGGCGGCACCGGACGATCAACAGATTCCCTATCCCAAAGGCGGCGAAGAAGTGGTGATGGTTAATCTTACACCGGAAGGCCGTACTGCATTCCATTTGCCGGTGATCGACGTACCCGTGGTATTTTTTCGAAAGAAAGGCGAACGGCACGAGACGCAAGCGGTGATCGACACCGTTGTCATCGAACCGGATAAACGTATTTTTACCCTGACCTGGCGCGCATGCCTGCCATTGAAAAAGAATATTTTCGAAATCCCGCAAATACTGGCAGGGAAGAAATCAAAAGCCTGGTGGCGTGCAAGGGAATTGGGAAAGACGTATTATCCATCGTTGGCGCATTTGGCGGAAAAGAACAAAGTTGAAATTGAAGATGAATAAATAAAGGGCACCTCTAAAAATTCAGAGTTTTAAACAAGACGAGGCGATAACAAAAAATATTGACGTAGCATATGATTGATATGTAAGGAGATATTTTTTGTGAGCAACAAAGTATTGTGACGAAATATGGATTTTTAGAGGTGCCCTAAAGTGGTTTTCTGAATAATAGAAGGGATGTTTCTATGACCAATGTTGCGGTATGAAAAGAAAAAAGCTTCTTCAACGGCTACTATCGGGAACAACGAATATTCGTTTTTCCGATGCGGTAGCATGCGCCGAAGCATTCGGTTTTCAATTAGATAGAGTCAATGGAAGTCACCACATTTACACGCATAAAGACATTCCGGAGTTGCTGAATCTTCAGAATGTTAAAGGGAAGGCCAAACCATACCAAATCAAGCAATTGCTACAATTGATAGAAACCCATAACCTTCAAATGGAGGACAAATGATGAAAGATTATCACATCAATATTTTTTATAGCGAAGCAGATCATGGATATATCGCTGATATTCCGGATTTAAAGGCATGTTCCGCCTTTGGTGAAACACCTGGTCAAGCATTAACAGAAGTACTCGCGGCAAAAGAAAGCTGGTTGGCGTCAGCAAAATCAAATGGCAAACCAATTCCCCTGCCTGAGTACAAACCTGTGATCTATCAGCGTGCTTAACATGATGCTATTGAGAGATCCTGTACATAAAATTGATTTGAATGGATTTGATGGAGTAAAGCTTTGAGCGGTTTCCCTTTAACGATTACGAGCGTTGGCATGGTGACAGGTGTTGGCCTGAATGCCCCGGCAACCTGCGCCGCGATTCGTTGCGCAATCGATAATTTTCAGGATACCCGTTTCATGGACAACGGCGGGGAATGGTTGATGGGGTGCGAAGTGCCATTGGAGCAGCCGTGGCGCGGCAAAACCAAGCTGCTCAAAATGGCGGCGATGGCGATCCGGGAATGCCTGCAAAGCTATCCGCAACTGAATCCCAAAGTAACGCCAATGCTGCTCTGTCTGTCCGAACACGAGCGTAAAGGGCGCGTCATTGACGACGATAATCAGTTTTTTCTTGATCTGCAGGAAGAACTGCAACTGCAGTTCCATGAAAAATCGCGCATCATCGCGCACGGCCATGCCGCGGTGGGTGTGGCGATGAAACACGCGCGCAGACTGATTCAGGAATTCGGTTGCAGCCAGGTACTGATCGCGGCAACCGACAGCTTGCTGGTTGGTGCAACATTGGCGCATTTTGAAGAACATGAACGCTTATTGACCAGTAATCATTCCAATGGATTTATTCCGGGTGAAGCGGGAGCTGCGTTGCTTGTAGAGCCTTATAACGGACAGAAAAATCAACTGGTGTGCACCGGGCTTGGCTTTGGGGTGGAGAAGGCGCATGTGTATTCGGAAGAACCGTTGCGGGCGGATGGGTTGACGGCGGCGATTAGGGAAGCGTTGGATGATGCGGGTTGTGATATCGGTGATTTGGATTTTCGGATTACTGATATTTCTGGAGAACATTATTATTTTAAGGAAGCGTCTTTGGCATTTGGTCGGCTGGAACGAATTATAAGGGATGAATTCGATATCTGGCACCCGGCAGATTGTGTGGGGGAAGTTGGTTCTGCGTTGGGTCTGGTGATGATTGCTGTTTTGAAGGCAGCTTGTGAAAGGGCTTATAGTAAGGGTGGTCATATTCTGGCGCATTTGGGAGATGATGATGGTAAGCGCTCTTCGATGATTTTTGCCTGGCAAGGGAGTTGATGAATGGCGAATGAAGTATATGCAAATGGCATGGAATTGGCTTGTAAGGCAGGTTCGGGTAAAGTGATCGCTGCTTTCCCGGATGTTTGCATGACGCCGCCGGAAAACCCGGCAACCCCGCCGGGTGTTCCGGTTCCATATCCAAACACAGCACAAGCCTCAGATACGGCTGATGGCAGTAAAAATGTACAAATCTCTGGTAAAGAGATTATGCTCAAAAACAAGTCATGCTTTAAAACGTTGTCGGGTAATGAAGCGGGTAGTACAGCAAAGAAAGGTGTTGTTTCCAGCAAGATTAAAGGCAAGGTGTACTTCGTCAAATGGTCAATGGATGTCAAAGTGGAAGGTGAGAATGTTGATCGGCATTTGGATTTGACGACGAATAATCATGGCTGTACTGCGGCTAATGAGGCGGCGCCTTGGATGTATACCGATGCAATGACAACACTCGGTAACTTTTCAGAATGTGCTGATGATGCAGACAAAATAGAAAAAAAATGTTCAGAAGGTGGAAAGAAAGGTGGAGCAGAACAGTGTCCCGGTTTTCTGTCTAAGTCTGTTAGTGAACAGAGAGTTCAATTTTCAAAAGGTGGAGAAACTAGTCGCACTGCTCAAGCAGCCGCGAAAGCAACTGAGGATGCAGATAGTAGTGATTGCGTAACTGCAATGAGATGTTTTTTAAGACCATATAGTAAGGATTTAAAAAATAAATCAGGATGTTGTCCCGGACAGTCACCGCATCATATACCGCCACAGAACATGGTAAATCATCTGCCAGGGTATAGTCATGGTAGTGCTCTGTGTGTTTGCTTGGAAGGTGCGAGTCAGCATGTCGGGTCTCATGGCGAGAATCATGCGGCACTGGATTATTTGGCGGGCAAAAAGGGGTGGGGTAAATGTAAACTGAAAGAATATAATGAAATATGCGCAATTGCTGTTGCCGCGCAATGTGGCTGTAGAAAAGAATGTATTGAACAGCAGCTTAACGAATCGCCAGCTTTTAAAAACAATCTTGACAAACCTGTAACACATTGGCAGTCGAATAGCCGGCAATTGGGGGATTCTACTAAAGAACTGCTGAATAAAGCATTTAAAGCAGCAACCAAAGTAGTGACTAACAGATAATTTTAAGTATATTGAGGTTAATTGAAGATGGAACATGAAACTTCTACTTTTTTGAGCGGTTGTGCACCGTTTTATGACTTACTTTTTTTTTCAAAGGAATTAGATGAGCTAGCTATAAAAGGCGCACCAAATTCTAGTTTTTTTATTTTTGATGAAACTGATTCTGAAGATTGTTTCAGAAAATACGATGAATCAGTTGGTTGGCCTGCAATTGCAATGACGACCATTAAACCTGAAGGTGGAATTAGAGAAGTCATAGCTATTGGTCCAAATGGTGATTTCTGGGAACTTGAGCCTTCTTCAACGCAAGAAACTGTTGGAAAAATAACCGGTTTTAATGGAAATTTGCGTACTCTTTCTGTGATTGATGAAACGATTCTTGCTTGCGGCATGGGGCGCGTGGTGCTTCAAAGAGAAAGTAAAGGGCAATGGAATTCTATTGGGCCTTCTCCTCTGGAAAACGATCCAGAAATTGTAGGTTTTGAAGATATTGATGGATATTCTAAGGCTGAGATGTATGCAGTGGGATGGGGTGGTGAGATATGGTGGTATGACAACGGAATATGGCGGCAAGCTGATAGCCCTACATCTGTCAATCTAACAGCATTGTGTTGCGCTGAAGATGGAACAGTTTATGTTGTAGGACATAATGGAATCATGTTGCAAGGGCGTCATGATACATGGAAAGTTATTGATACAGAAAGAAAAGAAAATCTACGTGATGTGGCTTTTTATAACGGAGAAGTTTACGTTACTACTGATTTTCGTATTTTAAAGGTTGATGATGAGAAACTTGTTAACGAAACCGCTTTTGCAGAAACTAATGATATTCCTTTAACTTGTTTACATTTACTTACTGCAGCCGATGGCCTCATTTCTCTTGGAACAAAAGATGTATTTAGATTAAAAACAGGTAATTGGGAACGTTTGGTTTAATGTGAGCTGTAGTAGTGTGATTGCCAGACAAAACAAAATTAACTAGTCGGCCCTTAAAATATCCACAAGTGCATGATATTAATAGCAAGACAGGGTCAGGTCGATAATGAAGAATTCACAAGACGGGTAGAGTAAAGGACTGGCTTGCGATCACCATTAGAAATAGGAGTATTAGAAATTCTGTGTCATTCCTTTACTATTAAATTTTATAGGAGTGACGTAGCAAGACGGGGTCAGGTCGATAATAAAGAATTGATGGTGTTCAGGACACGGACACGAAATAAAGGACACCCATAAATTAAGCTATATTCAATTCAATATTGACATTTAATTTGCATTAGGTTTACATAGACAGATGGCTAAATTGGATGAACTTAAGGAGTTGATAGGATTCTTAAAGGTGTTATTTGCATCATTTGTTGCCCTGGATGCTTCTTTGATTGCATGGTTGTTTAAAAATTCCGATGATATACAGCCTGTTGTTGCAGTAGGGAGTTTGTTTCTGATTGGATTATTTTCAGTATGTATTATTCTTTGTACTAAGGCGATTTTGTCGAATATTAAGCAAATGGAGAATTTATGATTGGAATCGTTGGAATAATTATATTTGTTGTGGCTATGGCTTACGCATTATATATTACGTTGAAAATGAAAATATAAGCCGAGGTTGAAATAAACAAGATTGCTGAAACGCATGAATCTTGGGGTCAGAAATCCTAAATGAATCATTGGGGTCAGACTCGTTTGTTATCCGCCATCAATGACAATGTCAGTCATTATGTTGTGCATAGCTATCAAAAATTAATTGAAAGTGAAAGATTTTCTATGGATAGTTTATAGGTATCCAATATACTTGTTCGTATGTCAAGATTAGATGTCGCTAAAGAAACAATTGCCTATTTGAAGTTTTGGATGGGTGTGTTAGTTGTTTCGAATATTAGCTTAGTTCTACTTTGTCAGATTCAAATGACCCCAAAAGTGTATCAAACTGATGTATAATAACACTTTGTTTAATAATTATTAATCACGATCATGTCGTGAAAATACTAAACGGTCAGAGGGTGTTCAAAATTCTGTGTCAGTTTGCCAATCACCTAACGCGCTTCGCTTGTTGACCACTGAAACCGGTGACCGATCGACACAATTCGTGTCGATACGCTAACCAGTTTCAGCGGTGACATAAAAATCTGTATTAAATTCATAAATCCAACGCCGCATCCAAACGACCCTCAAAATATATCGCTAACTGGGATAATGTCAAATTCCAGTTCTGTATCGGCATCGTCCATTTCTTGCTGGCATTTTTAATTCCGACATACAGTAGCTTTAGTAGACTGTTTTCATTCGGAAATCCACCTTTGGTTTTTGTCAGTTTGCGAAATTGGCGATGTACGGCCTCAATGGTGTTGGTTGTATAAATCACACGGCGTATCGGTTCAGGATATTTGAAGTATACCGATAAATTTTCCCATTTGTTGCGCCAGGATTGAATCACGATGGGATACTGTTTTCCCCATTTGGCTTCCAATGCATCAAGCGCATCTTCAGCTGCATCAATGGTCGGCGCTTTGTATACCGGTTTCAGGTCAGCCATGAATGCTTTTTGATTTTTTGACGCCACATATTTCATCGAATTGCGGATTTGATGAATAATGCATAACTGAACCTCGGTTTCTGGAAAAATACTGTTGATTGCCTCAGGAAAACCCACGAGTCCATCAACGGCGGCAATAAGGATATCCTGTACGCCACGGTTATTTAAATCTGTCAGTACGGAAAGCCAAAACCGGGCGCCTTCGCTTTCCGATACATACAACCCTAGTACTTCCTTCTTTCCTTCAATGTTTAAGCCAAGTACGGTATAAACTGCCTTGCTGACATACCGGCCATCGTCTTTCACTTTGTGATGTATGGCATCCAGCCACACGAACGGATAGTGACTATCCAATGGCCGTTGCTGCCATTCCCTAAGCTCCGGAATAAGCTTGTCAGTGACTGCACTGATCGTCGCCGATGAAACGTCAATGCCGTATATCTCGGCAATATGCCCAGAGATATCCTGATAGCTGGAGCCCAACGCAAATAACGATAGAATTTTGCGTTCGATTTCATCGGTAAGATGAGTCTGATGCTTTTTAACCAACTGAGGTTCAAATGTACCGTTGCGGTCTCTGGGTGTTTCCAGTTGAAAACTACCTGATGCTGATTTTACAGTCTTTGGCGTCGTGCCATTCTTCCGGTTCTGTTCATCCCCGGATTTGATATGCTGTTCAAGTTCCGCCGCCAATGCAGCTTCAGTGAGTTGTTTGATCAATGGCGTTAATATGCCATCTTTTCCATTCAAATTCCGCCCCGCTTTCAAGGATTCCAAGGCTTCTTCAAAATCAAATTGCACTGTAGTCTTGTTCATTCGTCACTCCTATAAAATTTAATACTAAAGGAATGACACAGAATTTCTAATACTCCCAACGGTCACTCCAATTTGCCCTTCAGGGGCTTCCAGAAGCGCTTAGCGCACATTTATCGTTATTTTCATCATTTTTTGTATCGGCGACGCGCGATGCGTCAGCGACATTCTATGGCTACCTGCGTGGACTGTTTCAATCTGAACGAGCAAATATGTTACGCATGGGCGAAGTCAATGAAGTTGACCACCAGGCGATGCAACACATGCTGACATCAGACGCGATTGACTGGAATGGATTTGGCGAGCAGATTGCGATTGAGACGGATGCGTTGTTGGGTGGTTCTGCTGCTGTTTTGATTATCGATGAAAGCGCTTTTGCGAAGAAAGGCGAATCATCAGCAGGTGTTTCCCGACAATGGAATGGCCGTCTTGGTAAGGTAGACAATTGTCAGGTTGGTGTATTTGCCAGTTTGTGCCAAAACAGCATGGCCAGTTTGATTGATGCGCGCCTGTATTTGCCACAACATTGGATGAGCGATTCGGATCGTTGCAAGAAAGCAGCAATACCTGAGGCATGCCAGTATTATCAAAGCAAATGCGAGATTGCATTATCAATGATCGAAACAGCCAAACAACGCGGTGTGCGTTTTGGTTATGTCGGCATTGATGGCGGCTATGGCAAGGATCCTGCTTTCTTGCGTGGTGTTGATAAACTTGGCTGCACATTTGTCGCTGATGTTCACTGTCGGCAGATGGTTTATCTTGAAGACCCAAAACCGGGCATTCCTGCCTGGAATAGCCGTGGCAGGCAACCGAAACGCCTGAAAGCACAATCTGAGGCGATACGTGTTGATCAATGGGTATCAGAGCAGCCGGATGCAGTATGGCGGCGCATTAAACTGCGCGAAGGCGAGAAAGGTATGCTGGAAGCGGAATATCTTCATGCATTTGTATGGGTATGGGATGGCAGCGAGAAACAAGCGCATCGCTGGCACTTGCTGGCAAAGCGGGAGGTTGGCGCTAGCGAAATATCGCATTATAGCTTATCCAACGCGTCACTTGAAACACCGTTACAGCAACTGGCGCAAGTACAGGCGCAGCGTTTCTTCATTGAGCACAGCTTTCATGAAGCAAAAAGCGAATGTGGCATGGCTGATTATCAAGTGCGCCGGTGGGATGCATGGCATCATCACATGGCGCTAGTCATGCTGGCAACGCTATTCTTGGTCAAGCAAAAGATGCTTGGGCGCAAGCAATGGCCGATGTTATCCTTCAATGACCTGGTGACCGCATTAGCGCACATGCTGCCAAAAAGACAACTTACCACCGAGGATCTGGCAGATGTTATTCATAAGCGGCACCGGCGACGGCTCAGCGCTAAAAAGTCTTTTGCTAGGCGAAAAGTGGCTTTTGGGTAATCTGACAAAGTAGAATTAGTAGGTTGGTTGCTTTCTGATGCTAATAATGCGCCAGACTTAAAGACTTACGCAGCTATTTTTTCGGTTGCCGTAATTACAATATCAATTTATATTGTGCATAAATATGTTAAGAGAATTATTTTGACTTTAGAGAATCTTTAGTTATGGATATTCTTTCTGTCGTTGTATTGCTTGTCGTTGTTGTTGCTTTTGCTTTTATGGCATTTGATGCGACCCATAATAAGCGATAATGCTATCTCTTATTAAAGTTGCTCCTGCTTTTTGGAAAACTTTGTCTGCCGGGGTCGATTCTACTTTTCCTGGTAAGCCATTGGGGTCACCCATTAGCCTGCCTTAAAACCAGCAATTAAAAGAGGCTTGACTGGTTTGTGATAAATGATAAGGGATGGGCGCTGGGAATTCTGGAACAGGAGGTTCGCAACAATTGATTTAACTTCTTGTTTTTCCAATATCCGGGTTTTCTGCGGAGATGCATTACTGCAAGAACGTAAATGCTGTCGTTTTCTTTTGAGTACAAAACGCTATATGGAAACCGTCTCAACAAAGAACGCCTGATATCACTTTTAATGACCGGCCATGTATCTGGGAACAGAACAATTTGTTTCACGGCCGATATATCTCAATGGCTAAATCGAAACCAAGACCAGTTTCAATTTTTTCATAAAAATACATCCATATATTTTGGATTAGTAGTGATATCGAAGTTGTGCGATGTATATAGACTCTGAGTTAATTTTGTAAACGATACGATGCTCATCGTTTATTCGTCTGGACCAATATCCAGATAAGGCATGTTTTAATGGTTCAGGTTTTCCTATGCCTTCAAATGGAGTGCGTCGTATGGCTTTGATTAACAGATTAATACGGTGTGAAGTTTTCTTGTCTGTTTTTTGCCAATACAGATAGTCGTCCCAGGCATGAGAAGAAAATATGAGGTTCACTCATTTAATTCCTTAGGGAGACCTTTGCCATCTTCAAGCTCCGAGATGGATTCAATGAGCCTTTTCATGTTCTTTGGGCTTCTAAGGAGGTAGGCAGTCTCTTCAAGTGCCTCATAATCCTCAAGCGAGAGCATAACGACTGAACGCTCATTTTTTCTTGTGATAATAACCGGTTCATGGTCGTTGCATATATTTTCCATCGTTTTGGCTAAATTTGAACGGGCAGCGGTATAACTTATTGCTTTCATTTCTTTCAGGTTCCTTTATACAGTACATGTACATATTATTGTACAATAATGAGGTGCGGGTAACAAGTGATGCAAATCGCACCAGTCACCCATCTGGATCAAGTGAGAACAGAATCCCGTTTCACCCTGGCAGCAGCGCTGCCCCGGAAGCATATCCGTGCCGTCTTGTATCCACTTCTACTTTATTAGGATCGACTACCTGTTATACATATACTACACTTATACTTTGCATTGACGCTATCGCACCAGCCTGAATGATGATATGAAAACTACTAATCTCATTTTGCCTAAAGCTGTTTTCATTGTCACAATTCTAACGGCCTGCCAATCACAGTCGTATGAAGCTGATTTGCAGCATGTTAAGAACCAGTCGAAGTATGAAGTAGTACTCAGTCCTGAATCACAAAAACATAGTTACATCCAAGAAGCGACTGTTGTGCTGACTCAGCGACCGTTGATGGCTCCGGTTACTGGCAAAATTACTTATGATGAAACGCGCACCTCACGTGTTTCATCACCGATAGCGGGACGTGTAACAGGACAAATTGCCGAGTTGGGAGCACAGGTGCAGAAGGGGGATGCATTAGTAGAGTTGGATAGCCCCGAGCTTGGCCGGGCGCAATCGGCTTACGCAAGTGCGCTGTCCGCCTTGCGTCTTGCCAGTCAGACTTTTCAAAGAAAGCAGGAATTGTACGCCAACGATGTTATCCCAATGAAAGATTTGGAACAGGCGAAAGCCGATCTCGTTCAAATCCGCAGCGAAATGGAAAGGGCGCGCTTGAAATTGGCAAATCTTGACATTCATACAGTGCAACTGGATGATCGCTTCATTCTACGCGCGCCTATTTCAGGAACGATTACCGAACGTAAAATTAATCCAGGAATGGAAATCAGGCCAGATCTTCGCGATCCGTTATTTGTGATTTCCGATCTTAGCCAATTGTGGGTTCAGATGGATATTTATGAAAAGGATATTGGCCTGATACATGCTAACGCCAATGTATTACTGCGAGTACCCGCTTATCCCGAGAAAACTTTTGCTGCGACTGTCGATTACATTGGTCAAGTGGTTGATGAGACTTCCCGCACCATTAAAGTGCGCTGCATTGCACCCAATGTCAATAATCAGTTACTCCCTGCAATGTATGTTTTTGTAGAAATGCTTAGCGATCAGGAAGATATGGCCATTGTTGTTCCCCTAACTGCGTTATTTACTGAAAATGATGCCGATTGGTTATATGTCAACACTGGCAATTACCATTATCAGAAACGTCTGGCCAAAGTGGGCTTGCGCCTTAAGGATCGCGCTGTCATTCTTGATGGCTTGAAACCAGGCGAGCGACTAGTAATAGACGGCGCACTGCTTTTACATACCGAACAAAATAAACAAGCGCAACATAAATAAAGCGCCCTATGATAAATCATATTATTGCTTTTTGCCTGCGACAACGATTACTGGTTATAGGAGTAACAATTGTACTGGCTGCGGGTGGCATTATGTCCTTTGAACGCCTTCCGGTTCAGGCTTTTCCCGATGTGCAGAATGTTTTTGTACAAGTGGTAACTCAGTATCCCGGCCAGGCCCCTGAAGAGGTGGAAAAGCTGATTACGCAGCCGATCGAAAAAGAAATGAACGGTCTGCCTCATTTGATCAATATGCGTTCCGTGTCCATTTTTGGACTATCGGTTGTTACAATGACTTTTGATGATGATGCAGAAGATTATTTTTCTCGGCAGCAAGTTCTGGAACGACTCAATAATGTCAGATTGCCACAGCAAGTGAATCCAGTACTGGCTCCCTTGACAACGGGTGTTGGTGAAATTTATCGATATCGTATTGAAGCGCCTGATGTTCCCCTGCCTGAGCAGCGTGCTCTGCAGGACTGGCTGATTGAGCGGTCATTACGTTCTATTCAGGGTGTAGCAGATGTCGTTTCATTTGGCGGAGGAGTGAAAGAGTACCAGGTCCAGGTGGATCCTAACAAGCTAAGAGACTATCAACTGACATTGTCCGAAATTTATCAAGCTATTGCTGCAAACAATGCCAATACAGGCGGAGGCTATATTGAGTATGGTTACGAGGCACTCGTGGTGCGCGGCACCGGTTTGCTGGAATCTATCGAAGATATTGGTAATATTGTCGTATCCAGTCAAGACAGTGTTCCTGTCTTCGTGAAAAATGTCGCTGATGTGGTCATCGGCACACAGCCACGCATTGGCATTGTTGGATATAATGAGCTTGATGATATCGTTCAAGGCGTTGTTTTACTGATCAAGGGTAAAAATGCGATTGAAGTTTTAAATGGCGTAAAAGAAAAAATTGAACACCTGAACAACCATGGTCTTCCCTCCGGCGTCAAGATCGTACCCATTTATGACCGCACTGAACTGGTACAACATACGGTACATACGGTCGAACACAATATGCTGGAAGGTGCGATATTAATTTTTATCGTTCTGATCGTTTTTTTGCGTCGTGTATGGGCGTCCCTGGTAGTTATTATTGTGATACCGCTGTCCTTGCTGTTTGCCTTTATTTTAATTCATGCCACGCATGTTTCAGCCAATCTGATATCCCTGGGTGCTATTGATTTTGGCATCATTGTAGACAGTGCTGTGGTAATGGTCGAGGCCATTATGGTCAAAATGACCCTGGAAATGCGTCAGCGGGAAAGTGAAACACATATGCGCCAATCCATGCTCATGACGGCAACAGAAATGGCTCGGCCGATATTGTTTTCCAAGGCCATTCTAATCATAGCCTTTTTACCTATCTTTACTTTTCAACAGGTCGAAGCGAAAATCTTTTCTCCAATGGCAATGACGCTGAGCTTCGCTTTGCTTGGATCACTCATTATCAGCTTGACGCTGGTGCCCGTGCTACTGAGCTATTTGCAGGGTACCAAGCTTATCGAATCACATAATCCGCTGGTAAAAGCCATGGAGCGTCATTATCGGAAATTGCTGGAGGCTGTGTTACGTCATCCTCGCAGATTATTTATAGGTGCCGGACTGACACTGGCATTAACATTGTCGTCTATACCCTGGATCGGCACCGAGTTCATGCCCAGGCTGGACGAGGGCAATATCTGGTTGACTATTACCTTGCCGACGCCGGTTTCACTGAATAAGGCAAAATCATTGGAAAAGGATATACGCAAAGATTTGCGCAAATTCAGTGAAGTTGAATCGATACTGACGCATCTGGGGCGGCCTGAGGATGGTACAGATCCCAAAGGATTCAATAATCTGGAGATTCTTATTAATCTCAAACCGAAGGAAGCCTGGCGTTATAACAGCAAAGACGAGCTGATCATGGCGATGCAAAAACGCCTGGATGTTTTTCCCGGGCTCCAATTTAATTTTTCTCAGGCAATTCAGGATAACGTGGAAGAAGCCATTTCCGGCGTTAAAGGAGAAATCGCCATCAAGATTTTTGGTGATGATCTTAAAGTGCTTCAGGAAAAAGCCAACCAGGTTACGGCGATCCTGGGCACAATTGAAGGCGCGACGGATATAGCTGCCGAGCAGCAATCAGGACTGGCTCAGATGGTTATTGCCATAGATCGGGCTAGAATTGCCCGCTATGGCATCAATGTGGCCGATGTGGAAGAGGTTATCACCATGGCTGTGGGAGGTAAGGCAGCAACACAAATGCTGGAAGGGGAACGCCGTTTCGATATCACCGTACGCCTTATTGAACCGATGCGCGATTCAGTCAGTGCAATTGAGAATCTAACTGTGTTATCACCGAATGGCAGCCGCATTCCTTTAGCTGAACTGGCCGAGATCAAGGTTAATCAAGGTGCATCCCGCATTAGCCGAGAAGATAATGTCCGCCGTATTGCCATCAAATGCAATTTGATCGGACGCGACCTGGGCAGTTTCGTTGCCGAGGCACAACTAAAAGTCAATCAACAGGTAGTATTGCAGCCAGGCTACCATATTATCTGGAGCGGCCAATTCGAGAATCAGCAACGTGCGATGAAACGGCTTTCATTTATTGTTCCTGTCAGTCTGATTTTAATTTTTATATTGTTGTTCTGGGCGTTTCAATCCATTAAAAATGCTGCCCTGATCGTAATGAACGTTCCTTTCGCATTGATTGGCGGATTAATTGCACTGTTATTGACGGGCATTCACTTGAGCGTATCGGCAGCGGTAGGATTTATTGCATTGTTTGGCATCGCTGTGCAAAATGGAGTCATACTGATATCGCGGATTAATATGCTCAGACGTGAAGGTGTTCCCATCCACGAGGCAATTCTCCAAGGATCTATCAGTCGATTGCGCCCCGTGGTCATGACGGCTTTAATGGCAATGCTGGGGCTGCTACCTGCCGCACTTTCTACCAGCATAGGGTCAGAAACGGTCAAACCCTTTGCCGTAGTCATAATCGGCGGACTGATATCAGCCACGCTGTTAACGTTGACTATGCTTCCAGCGCTTTACCGCAATTTTGAAGAAAAATACCAAACATAAGGATTTTAAGTGAAAGAAATTCGCGCCTATATACAACCTTTCATGTTATCCAAACTTACGCAAGCACTACTCGAAATCCCTGATTTTCCGGGAATGAGCGTATCCGACTGCGAAGGTTTTGGTAAAGAGAAAATAGTCGATCAACAAAACTATACGCCCTTTATGCCGAGAAAACGCATTGAAATTTTTGTTCCGGATGAGCTGGTAGAATGTATATTTAACGCGGTCATAACTGCAGCCAATACGCATCAGCATGGTGCAGGAAAAATTTATGTCATTGATGTATGTAAAGGTGCTCATATCTGTACCGGCGAACAAGGAGAGGAACTGGCATGACAACCAATTGAGTTTTTCCGTAGTATGACAGTTCACAATCCAATCGGGGGCTACCCTCGATGCGCCGCACTTATCACGGGATCATCGATATTACAAGGGGGATTTTTAATAATAGAAAAGGATACTCATATATTTTTCCAAACGAATAATTTTGTAAGCTTATGATGATGTGCTTTATATTGATTCTTGGGTTTGATAAGCCTAGCATCTGATAAGTGAGCTTGATAAGAAAAAAGCGAATTAAGTTTTTGAGAGAGGTATTTTTGCGCTATTTGCTGCAATTTTTGGTGTCGCCAGGTGATTTTTTGATTAGGTCATGAGGTGAGAAGTTTTTAGTCAATTAATTTGTGAGAATAATCACAGACTAATAATAGAAACTTTATGAAGATAAAAGGCAACGGATATCAAGTTAAGAAAATTCTGGTTTAATGCATAAAGTGCAGCTTTCTAAACTCCAAAAGGATGGCGCTTTAATGGGCACCTCTAAAAATTCATATTTGCGAGCATCCGCAAAGCGGATTGCCTGCTTACCCCGTTTCGTCACAATACGTCGTTGTTCACAAAAAATATTTCCTTACATATCAACCATATGCTGCGTCAAGATTTTTTGTTCTCGCCTCGTCTTGTTTAAAACTCTGAATTTTTAGAGGTGCCCTAATATGTTTGATTGGGGCTTAATATGCTGATACTTACTATTTGTTAACGACAGATCATAATAAAGTCTTGTAGCACACGGTATCTGATACGATTTTGGTGAGGAGAGTAAGTATGAGACGATGCACTGGCAGCGCAGTCTTATTGAGTATATCTTTGATTTTTGTGAGTTTAGTGACCGGGGGGTGCGGTCAAGCTGAGTCTACAAATGATGTCGTTAAATCGGTTTATACCTATCTCAATCCTGAGTCATGCACAGAATTTATAGACCAAGATGATCCTAATTCGACGATTCACCAACTATGTGATGGTGTGTCAGGATATGCACTTATTATGAGGCATGTTGATTCAGGGCGGAAATCTATCGATGTCTTAACTCCTGGGAAAAAAGAGTTTCCACTGGATTATCAGGTGTTTATTACGCGCCATATGTCACACCTTGATGACAAAGCTGAGTGGCGAGTCTTGATAAAAAATCAAAAAGAAATTCCGATTGCATTAGTCGCTCGCGTCCATGTGCATGAAAGTGAGGACGAACCAGAACGGATAACACACGCTTACCTGGCTGTGGCGAAAATCACGCCGGATGAAATATGTATCACGGATAGAATTCTAGATGCTTCAGTATCTCGAGAACAAATACTCAATGTAGCAGATTCAGCACAAAAAAAAAAATGTTTACAACCTCTGCCTTCGACGATTATTGATTAAGTAATAACTCGCTGATGTTCATAATGAAATTCATGTTACAGCAACATAAATCAGATTTATTAAGTTGCATTGGTACATTGCCTGTGTAAACCGAATAGACTTGTACCCAAAGGAGAAGAATCATGCCGACACCTGTGGAATTTATGAATAAGTATCGAAATCTCAAGATTAATGCAGTTGTCGATGATTCAGAAGCACGGATTTGCCGAGAGGTTACTTATCAGGTCCGGTTGACAAAATATTTTATGATGGATTGGGCTGATGGAACTGAAGAAAGGCGAGATTATAACTTAGTGACACGTGGATCTAAAAATGATAAATGGTTCAATGCAAACAAAGATCGAATACGTAACGCTGCCATGGGTAAAGGAAGCCCGCAGGACTATCAACTAGCACTGGAATGGGCAATTCGTTCAGGTAAAATTCAGAACGTTAATCAGCCAACTCTTCAGACTTATTTTGACGAACACCTCGGTATCGATTGTTCTGGATTCGTTACCAACTATCTCATTGCCTGTGGAAAGAAAACATACTCTAACAATACTGTGCGTAATACAAGTGCTGCATCATATTTTAATTCAGCAAATGCCATCAATGATTCCGGTGCAATCCGTCAAGGGGATATGCTGGTCTGGATGGACAGAAATACAGTCAAACGTAATCCGGGACATATAGCAGTTGTAGAGTCATATGTGCCACAATGTAGGGTCGGGGGAAATATGCGCGTTGTCGAAGCGACTGGCGCCACTGGCGCTAATCCGAAGTTGCTGGATTCCATGTATACCGTAGAACAGATCATTGACAAAAAAGCTGGTATGCCCGCAATGATCCTGGTAGTAAAACGTCACGGAAGATCTGGAAGTAGAGTATCAGTTGTTCGACCTTAATTTAAGTCGTTATTTTTTTGTGTTGATTGAACTGCTCAGGCTATCGGAAACAGTTTTGTGGTTCTAGTTAAATTTGAGACGATCCTACCCATCATCCATTTGGTGGAAATAATACACAAAGTCGAGAATACCATTAATAAATAGTTTTCCCCTTTTGTTAATAACCCTTTTGTCTTTTGCTTTTTTGCTTAGGAAGTAAAATGAAAGGAAAAACAACTACAGAACAAAGAAAGCTCTTTCATAAGTTAATTGAAGAAGCTGAAGAGAACTTGCGGCGAAACCCTGTTGCTTATCGTCGTAAACTCGGTTTGCTCGCTGGTTTGGGCTATATCTATATCTTCGGCGTACTATTACTTACTTTAATATTAATTGGTCTAAGCATTTACGGCATGCTTAACAGTAGTGGTGTTATGTTACTACTGATAAAAACAAAGTTAATTATTATATTACCCATTGTCATATTTGTGCTGATTAAAGCACTCTGGGTAAAAATAGATGCCCCCACAGGATATGTTCTAAATCGAAAAGATTATCCGATTCTATATAAAGAAGTCGATGCAATTCAAAAAAAACTAAAAGCGCCAAAAGTTCACCAAATACTATTAACGCCCGAGTTTAATGCTGCTATTTATCAAACACCCAGGTTAGGCATATTGGGTTGGCATAAAAATACATTAATTTTAGGATTGTCATTAATGATTTCAATGGATAGAGATCAATGTCTTTCTGTAATAGCGCATGAATTCGGCCATTTGTCGGGAAACCATAGTCGCTTTGCTGGTTGGATATATCGTGTGCGAATGACATGGATGCGTGTAATGGATGCCTTTGACCAAGCTGAGGGAGCAGGGTATTTAATTTTTGGTAAATTTTTTGATTGGTATGCACCTTATTTTAATTCGTACTCTTTTGCGTTAGCTAGGGCAAATGAATACGAAGCCGATGCGATTGCTACTGAAATAACTTCGCGGCAAGCCTTGGTTGGCGCGTTGTGTCAGACATATATTGCCCCTGACCTAATGCAAAAATATTATTGGATGGATGTGGAAAAACAGGTTGGTGAAACTAATGAGGTAAATTCTAAAATATACACAGGTCTATATAACAGGATTAAACAAAAACCGTTTGAGATGAAAGAGGCAGAAAAATTGATGCAAATGGTTTTGAAAGAGGAAACCGGTCATACCGATACACATCCGGCATTAAAAGATAGGATCAAGCCTTATACTCAAAAAATTGATGTGCCTGTTTTTCCGAATGAGAATGCAGCGGAAGCCCTGTTTGCAGACAAGCTTTATGCCATCCTTAGAGATTTTGATAAAGATTGGGCTGATAATAATTTGGAATGGTGGCGGGAGCGTTTTGATTATTTACAAAAAAGCCAAGAAGAGTTACAGAAACTAGAAGAAAAAGAAGGACTAAACGAAGACGAAAGCTGGAATCTGGCTATATTGACAGAAGAACTAGAACCAGAGGTAGACCCATTACCGCATTATCAGGCTTTTCATGCTAAATGTCCTAATGATATAGGAGGCGTTTATGCAATAGGTCGTTTGTTGTTAGAACGTGATGACCAAGAAGGTATAAGTTATCTAGATAAAACGTTGGATCATCCTGATGCTGTCATACCAGCTTGTGAATTAGCCTATGCATTTTACAAAAACAAAGGAAAAGATGCTGATGCAGAAAAATATAGGCTAAAAGCTGAAGCGCATATGGATCTACAAAAGCAAGCACAAAATGAACGAGCCGACTTATATAAATACGATGAATATATTCAAGATGAACTGAGTAATGAGTGGTTGGAGGAACTAAAGAAACAATTTGCGAGTATTGATGGCATTAAAACAGTTTGGGTATGTCGTAAAAAAGTAAAAATATTTGTCGATCAGCCTGTTTATGTATTTATTTATACCAGCAAATGGTGGAAATCACATAGTAAGCTCGATCAAGCTGTTTTAAATATGCTGCAATTTCCTGAGGCATATTTTGTTATTAATAAAAAAGGAGAGCATAAGAAATATGCGAAAAAGGCACTCATGGTCGCTAGAAAAATTATGGGGTAATATATTCGTGTGCAGGATGGGGCACCCATTAGCCTTCCTGAGTCAATCTTGAATATTATTCACAGCGTCAACGCGAAGTTCAGATCGAGACGATTCACCACCTGCACGTGGAAGTATATGCTTCGATAAACCGTGTGCCAAAATCGGTTAAGCAGAATGGTCCTTTTGATGGTACCGCCGATCTGGTCATCGATATCACATTCAAGGGTGATAATTCAACAGGTACGGTCGTACTTATATCCTGCACCGATATCGATAACGACCCGTCAAACGACTGCGATAATTGTGATATTCTCGCTGGTACCGCTTTAGATTTAACCAAAATATTTTAATTCTGCAACATCATTATGTATTTTCGGATGAATTAACGCGCGCATGCAGCTAAGCAAAGTAGTATCTTGTTGAACTAAATAAACCCCTCGCCGGGCAGGCGAGGGGTTTTTGGTTGAGTGATTATGTTTGGGCAGGATTCGTGATTCACTAGACTGCATTCGGTCTTGTCACAAGACCTTATCTATAAAACAGGACCAGGCAAACAAATAATAACGATGCTTAAATTATTTTGGGAAAAACTGCTGACAACGATCTGGTTTATACCAACGCTCATAGCGACAGGGCTCGTCATGACGGCGGTTGGACTTCTGAACCTGGACCAGCACGTTGATGTACATAACTGGCCATGGATAAATACGCTGCAGATTGGCGCTTCCGGCATTCGACAATCGCTCGTGGTTACAACGAGTGCAATTATCTCGGTGACGGGTGTGGTTTTTTCGATTTCGGTTGTTGCACTGACGTTGGCGGCAAATCAGTTTGGATCAAAAATTCTGTATAACTTTTTGCGTGATATCAATACCAAAATCGTGTTGGGATTACTCATTGGAAGTTTTCTATACGGTCTTGCACTGCTTTCATTTATTGATACACATGAGACGTCTGCCCAGCAAATACCGATTATCTCTGTTGCCGTTAATTTGCTGCTGACAGTGCTGTCAATTATCGGCCTGATTTATTTCATCCATTATATTTCAACCACCATCCAAGCGGATCAGATCATTTCCTTGATCGGAGAGGAGTTGAATGAGGCGATAGAAAAATCCTTATTTGATCTGGATGAGCAAAGTATGGCCGATTCCTTGAAACAGAGGTGGGATATCGCTGTACATGCAATGCCATCGGAAACCATACTGGCTTCGGCGAGTGGTTATGTGGAATTTGTCGATGTGGGCAAACTCAATAATATTGCAGAAAGTGAGAATCAGCATATCGAATTACTGTTACGGCCGGGTGATTTTGTAATCGAAAATTCTCCGGTTTTGCGGATATATTTTGATGGAGAAATCGATGCAGTCTGTGAAAGCAGGTTGAGATTATGTATTTCCCTGGGACGAAAAAGAACGCCGTTCAGTGATATAGAATTTGCGATCATGCAGTTGTTGCAAATCGCTTTGCGTGCATTGTCGCCCGGCATTAACGATTCTCTGACAGCGATTGCTTGTATCGACTGGCTCAGCGCATCACTGGGCCGCATGACAAACAAAAATTTTCCCTTGGAGTATCTGAAAGATTCAAACGGTGTTGTGCGCGTAAAAAAACGCGAATTCTGCTTTACGGATGCGGTTGATACGATGTTTCATCCGTTAAGACAGAATGTTACGACCAATGAAATGGTCATGATTCATTTGCTCGAGACGATTTCAAGAATTCTGCAGGTTTCCAGGAAATCTCAGTATTCTGATGTGTTATTTAACCACGCGGAATTGATCATGAAATCGTCAAAAGAAAATTTCCGGAATCCTTCGGATGCAGAGGAGATTGCCAAACGGTTTGAGAAATGCCAGGCAATTTATAAAAATACCAAAACCGGATTGGTTGGTTGCCATTATCAATAGAGTTCAACACATGTACACAACAATATCGTCGGCATTTATTCTAGGCATGGTGCTTGTCGCAAGTCCGTTATGCGCCGATCAATTAACTGATCTGATCGCCGGGAAAGCCGAACCGAAACAGGATGCCGCCGCCTCGAAGGTGATTGAGGTCAATGCCTCCGAATTGGACGACAAAAAGATTCAGAAACGTTTGCAAAAAATTTTCTCTGAAATGGAGGGTTTGAAAAAGATCAGCATCCAGGTCAGCAATGGTATTGTAACGCTACAGGGCAATGTTAATTCGGCTTCAGCGGAAGACAAAGCGATACAGCTATCTCAGCAGGTTGAAGGTGTCGTCGAAGTCGAGAATGAACTGGTGATTACGCATGATCTGAAAGAACGCCTGGAGAATACATGGCAGAAATTCGAAAGAATCGCAAGAGAAATCCTGACAAGCTTGCCTGTTTTACTGCTCGCAATTATCACTTTTATACTTTCCTGGCTTTTTGGCCGATGGCTATCACGGCGACAAAGCCTTTACCGCAGAATTGCGCCCAATTACTTTATTGCGAACTTGTTCGGACAAATGACCCAGCTTTTTTTCATTTTGCTCGGATTGGCGCTTGCTTTATCGCTGTTGGATCTTACTGCTTTGTTAGGCTCAATACTTGGAGCGGCCGGTATTATTGGACTTGCGGTTGGTTTTGCTGTCAGAGATACGGTTGAGAACTATATCGCCAGTATTTTATTGAGCTTGCGCAATCCGTTTGAAGTCAATGATCTGGTTGAGATCGATGGTATCGAAGGTAATGTAGCGCGTTTGACCACACGCGCTACCATATTGATTTCTCCCGATGGGAATCATATTCGAATTCCCAATTCAAGTGTTTTTAAGGCCGTTATTGTTAACTACACGCGCAGTGCGGAGCGGCGTTTTCAGTTTGATGTCGGTATAGATACTCATCAAGACCTGTTGAATGTTCAAACAATTGCCTTGCATGCTCTGGATTCCATTGAAGGGGTACTGAGTGAGCCCAAACCGATGATTACTATTGAAGCACTGGGAGATTCCAGCATCGTTCTGAGGATTTATGGGTGGACCGATCAGGAGAAGTACAGTTTTCCGAAAGTACGCAGCGAGGCCATCCGTCAGATAAAAGAGACTTTTGACCGGGAAAAAATCATTATGCCGGAGCCTGCTTATCAAATCAAAATGAGCGGTAACGAAACAAATACTGATCTTGTGCAAAAAAAAGAAGGCGCCCGGCAAACGCCATACCCGGCCAGCCTACAACCTGGGATAATCACCCATGCCGCAGTCGATATCAGCAATGACGATGCGATCGAGAAAAAAGTCGAAAATGAACACGAGCGCGTCGATGCCGAGAATCTGCTTGATAAAAATACCGCTCAGGAATGATGAAAGAGTTTTCCAGTAAATGCAGCTTACTTTTCTGATTATTACCGTCATTTTGACTCTGCTGACCGTGCTGCCGATTTCGCGGCATGAAGCCTGGTGGATTCGTGGTCTGGATTTTCCCCGGTTACAGCTTTTCCTGATTATTTTGATCACGCTTGCACTGGAACTGCTGTTGTTGGATTTGTCCTTGCCGCTTAACTGGGGACTTGTCACATTGGTATGGCTGTGCCTGATCTACCAGGCCTGGTGGATCGCACCTTATACATTTCTTTTTCCTGTGGAAGTCAAAACAGCGCAGGCGCCAGATCACAAAAAAAGTATCAAAATTATTACCGCCAATGTGCTGATGCCGAATAGAAACGCGGTCGGACTCCTTGAACTGGTTCGTGAAAATGAGCCGGATATTTTAGTGACATTAGAGTCGGATAGCTGGTGGGAAGCACAGCTGGATAGTCTCGAAACCGATTATCCCTTTACAATCAAGTGTCCGTTGGATAATCTCTACGGTATGCATGTCTACTCAAGATTTCCGATGATGAATTGTCAGATCGAATATTTGGTCGAGCCTGACAAACCCTCGATGCATGCGCTGACTATGCTGCCATCCGGGCATACGGTGCGTATTCATTTTCTGCATCCGGCGCCCCCGAGTCCGACTGAAAATGAAGCGTCTTCAGAGCGCGATGCAGAGCTGGTCATTGTGGCCAGAAGCGTGGCCGATTCCGATGTGCCAGTTATCGTGACGGGTGACTTGAATGACGTGGCTTGGTCGAAAACAACACGACTGTTCAGGAAAATCAGTGGACTGCTTGACCCGAGAGTGGGTCGAGGTATGTTTAATACGTTTCACGCCGATTACTGGTGCCTGCGCTGGCCGCTGGATCATTTGTTTCATAGCCGACATTTTACGCTCCAGCGTTTGGAAAGACTGCGCAGCTTCGACTCGGATCATTTTGCGTTATATACCGAACTTGTATTTGAACATGATCGTAACGATGAACAGAGTGGACTGGATGTCGAAGGCGATGACGAAGCCTGGGCAAGAATGAAAGCAATGAATCGGAATGTCAGCAAAAGTGATGTTCCGCAACCGGAAAAGCATTTGGTGTAACTCGCTGTTGTGATCGATGTCAGCTGGAGTTGAGTGGGGTTGCCCGCTTTCCGGTTTCTGGAATCATGTTTTAAGCCGGGGGACTTTTTCTTTTAACATATGTTCAGCAGGCTTTAGCAGTAATTTTCCATCAGCATCTACGGTTTCTTCCTGGCAAGTCAATTGATTTTCGGCGAATTCCGGTTCACGGCAACGATTTTGCCTGAAGATCAATGAACCATCGGCAAGCGAGAAAACGCTGGTGCTGTGCAAAAGATGATCAGCAGCGTTCTCCGTGACACAGGATACAGCCAGAAATTGGTTGTTGCTGGATAATTCCGGATCTATACAATCGCTGAATAATTGTATGCGCTGATTATTTTTCAACCAATGAAGATAAATCCTGATCTTGAGTCCTTCACGAATATCTTCTGGGTCAGATTGATAGTGTGGTTTGATAATCGCGGCCATATCAGTATTTAAAAATTTTATTTGTGTTATTGCTTCATCAAGACCCCAGTTAATTGGATGAATGATGCTCTGGATAAAAGAATTGTCCACAGGTGTGTAAATCGGCATGTAAAACTTACCAGAATTTTCGGAAAATCGGCGTTGAAAAGTTTCCACTCTGAGATGATAAATTACCGGCATTTTGCTGGAGAACTTTGGAGTGATAGAGATGGATATAATTGCCGAAATCAGAAGGCGACATTTTGTCAGTAAAGAAAAAATCAGTTCAATTGCCCGTTCATTGGGGCTGTCCCGTCCTACAGTCAGGAAACATTTAAAGACGGAGGCTGAACCGGAATATCGGCGTCAAACGCAATGTGCGCCGAAGCTAGGAGAATTTAAAGCGTTATTGACCAGTTGGCTGGAAACAGAGGCATTGCTACCGCAAAAGCAGCGTCGAACAGCAATGCGATTATATGAAGGTTTGATAATTGAAGGTTATACAGGCGCTTATGACAGCGTTCGGCGTTTTGTAAAGCAGTGGAAAGCAGAGAACAAGGATACCCCGGCACCCAGGCAAACGTTTGTTCCTTTAGCGTTTAAACCCGGTGAAGTCTGTCAATTTGACTGGAGTCAGGAAGTTGTTGATCTGGGTGGGCGGGAACAAGTCGTCAAGGTGGCGCATTTTCGTTTGTGTTACAGCCGCAAGATGTTTGTCGTCGCTTATTTCAGGGAAGCGCAGGAGATGCTGATGGATGCGCATAATCGTGCATTTGCGTTCTTTGGTGGCGTGCCGCTGCAGATGGTTTAGACAATCCCAAGACAATTGTGGATGCGGTTTTGATGGGCAAAGAGAGAAAGTTTAATCGGCGGTTTATGGCATTGGCGAATCACTATTTGTTTGAACCGGTTGCCTGCACGCCGGCGGCCGGCTGGGAGAAAGGTCAGATAGAGAATCAGGTGGGTAATGTCAGAGAATGGCTGTTCACGCCGCGCATAAAGTTTGCAACGCTGGATGACTTAAACCGCTGGCTGGCGCAGCGTTGTCATGAGCTGTCAAACAGGAAGCATCCTGATTTTGCACAAACCATTGCGGAATGTTTTCAGCAGGAACAACCGTTATTGCGGCAAATCACAACACCATTTGCCGGTTATGTTGAGCACCTGATGAAAGTCTCCAGAACCTGCCTGGTGCGTGTTGACCGGAATCAGTACAGTGTACCGGCCCAATGGTCCGGGAAGGTGGTTTCGGTCAGAGTATTTGCCGGTCATCTTGATATTGTGGCGGAGGGAAAAGCGATTGCGACGCATCAACGCAATTTCCTGCGCGATCAGCTGATCTGTAATCCATGGCATTATTTGCCCGTGCTGGAGAAGAAACCCGGTGCTATCCGTCACGGCGCGCCATTCCAGAACTGGGAACTACCGGAATCGATCCGTCACGTACGTGAGAAACTTCAGAAGCAAGATAAAAATGAACGCGCTTTTGTTGATCTGTTGTTATTGACCCGCGAAGCCGGTCTTGATGCACTTGAGACAGCCTGTGAACTGGCGTTGGAATCCGGTGTTGTCAATGCCAGTGTGTTGCAGAATGCTATACGGCGTTTGATTGAACCAGTTCGTTCCAAGACATTGAATACCGGCGATACCTTACAACTAACCACTGAACCGCTGGCCGATTTCCAGCGTTACGATCATTTGCTTGGAAGCCGCCATGTCCACTGACTTGCTTACCCAACTCAAAGCATTGCATCTGTATGGCATGAGCGACGCCTGGTCTGAGTTAAGCGCTGAAATGCCGCAACGCAAGCAAATATCGCCGGAAACCGTATTAAGCCAACTGATCAATGCCGAAATAGCCGAACGCCAGCTACGCAGCCTGAAATACCAGATGAAGGCTGCAAAGTTTCCAATCCACCGCGACCTGGTGAAATTCGACTGGAATGAAACGCCACTCTCACGCCAACAGATAGAACAGCTCTCAACGGCTGCTTTTATGGATGATGCACATAACCTCATCCTGGTCGGTGGCACCGGTACCGGCAAAACCCATTTGGCCACAGCACTGGGCGTTGCCGCTATTCATCATGGCAAACGCATTCGATTCTTCAACGCTGTGGACTTGGTTAACCTGCTGGAGCAGGAAAAACAACTGAATAAAACCGGACACCTGGCCAGAAGGCTCATTCAGATTGACGCAGTCATCCTTGATGAACTGGGCTATCTGCCTTTCCCGGAATCAGGTGGCGCACTCCTGTTTCACTTGATCAGCCAGCTGTATGAGCGCACTTCACTCATTATAACGACCAACCTGAAATTCAGTGAATGGGTGCAGGTTTTTGGCGATGCCAAAATGACCACTGCATTGTTAGACCGTATTACACATCATTGCGACATCCTGGAAACCGGCAATGATTCTTACCGTTTCAAACATCGAAAACAATGTATAAAAACCAATTAACCAACTAAACAAGGTGGAAACTTTTCGACGCCGATGACTGGAAAATTTTCAATGCCGATTGACACGAAGTCTGGTTTAGTATCGTCACAATACAATCTTGGTTATATGTATGATAGTGGGCATTGTGCGTCTCAAAATTATAGAGAAGCTGAAAAGTGGTACCGGAAAGCAGCAGAACAAGGGCATGCAGGTGCACAAAATAATCTCGGTAATATGTATTGGCATGGAAAAGGTCATTTATCCAAAAATGACAATGAGGCCGTTAAATGGTATCGACTAGCGGCGCATCAGGGAGATCGAAATGGTCAATTCAATTTTGGCAAAACTCTTCATTATGGCCGTGGTATAAATCAGGATTTAACACAAGCAATAGAATGGTACCGCAAAGCTGCAGCTCAAGGGTTATTGCAAGCACAAGAGCAACTGCAAATCATCGAACAGCAATTCAACCGAAGGTATTAGCTGTGGTCGCAAAAAATTGGGTTGGTTGGTTTGATCAATAACTCAGGTGATTTTTCAGCCGATCCACCACAGGCTTATCGGTTTAATTCAGCAACGGTTTGAAACCGAAACCAAAATGCAGCGGATCTTCCCCGATTACGGCTGCAGAAAAAATGAGCAGCACATAGTCGTATGTTTCCTTGGGTAATTTGGATTGCTGAATAAATTTCCAGAAATTTCTTTCCCGGGGATTGTCCGGCATTTGATTCAGTGCCTGCCGTATCCGCGTTTGCCCGTAATTGTAACTGGCCAGCACCAGCAATCCGGATGCCTGTGCTTCAGTGCTGTATAAATATTTGAGATATTTCGCGCCAGCACGGGTTGCCTGTTCAAAATTAAAACGCTCATCCTGTGCGTCAAATTTGGGTTTGTGCGCTAAAGGTCCGGGCCTGAGACCAAATTCCTGGCCAGTATTCGGCAAGAATTGCCAGGCGCCTTTGGCAATTCCAAATCGTGTTTCCGGGCCGATGGCATTGGTATCGTAATTACTTTCCTGTAATGGCAAATAGGCAAAATACAGTGGCAACCCTTCTCTGGAGAGCGCGTTGATGATGAGCGGTGAGTATTCTAGTGTTTCGAGATGCGCCATTGCCTGATGCAGCCGCTCGGATTGCTTCCAGTAATCGATATAACGTTTGACTTCAGCAATGAATCCATCCGGAAGTTCCAGTTCGCTTTCTCCAAAGCCGCGGGCAACTTTAAGAATCAAATCATCTTCATGTTGCGATTTGCCGGAAAAAGAAAAATTTAAAGTCTTTGTTTCATTGACGTAATTTTGATACCGTTGCCGCATTTCATTGAGTTTTTGCCTTTTTTTGGCAATCAGTTTTCGTTCGGCTTCGATTCTTTGCTGTTCGGCGACGATTTTTTGCTGATCTATTTCTAATTTCTGATCAAGAATGGCTTTTATTGTCAGTTCCAATATCTCGCCGCTTTCGCTCAGCCTGATTTCGGACTGCGATAAACTCACTTCGAGCGTTTTGATATCGTAAAACATATCGATTGCCAGATTGCGCGCGTTAGCAAGCGAGATCTGCTGATAAGCGATCAGTACGCATAACATTAAAAACACAGTACTGAGTGACCAGATCAGTTTTTTATAACTTTTCTTTTGATCAGCTCTGTCTTCATGTATGATTTTTCTGACCATGCGCGTGTAATGGCCGAAATCTTCGCCATCGGATTCGGAGAGTAATCGCGCTCTTAATTCCGCCTTGCTGTAATTTTTCTGTGCGCTGCTGGTTCTGTTTGATGGGGTTGAAGACAAGCTGTTGCTGTTGTTTTGCTTATTTTCAAGAAATTCATGCAAGTTGGGTTGATTGCGTTGGCCTTGGGATGCTATTTCCAGATAAGGCCCCGATTTGCTCAGGGCGACTACTGCCGGTAAATTCAGTGGGGCTTTTTCTTTGATGCGTTGATTCTTGATATATACGCCATTGGCGCTATTAAGATCGTAGGCAACCCAGACTGATTGATATTTGATCTCAAGATGATGGCGGCTGACCAGTTTGTCCGGAATGACAATATCATTATCGGTAGCCCGGCCAGCGGTAAAAGCCTGGGAGAAACTAAAAGTCTGCATGATTTCTCCACTGCCATTAATCAGATTGACTGTTACCTCGGGGCGCATCATGACAGTATGATCTGTCTCATCTTGCTTTTGATTGCCGGACGATGGCGATATTACTGTCTTGTCATTCATATCTGTAACGACACTGTCTAATGGATTGCTGGAGGAATGGAATAAATGCCTCTATAATCCAATAAGTTGAAATTAGAATAATAATGCCTGTTAGGAAAGGCTAAGCGCGTTATGACCGGGTTGCCCATAATAAAAGCCTTGCAATAAATCTATACCGATTTGGCGGCAGTATTCGCTTTCTGCCGCCGTTTCCACCCCTTCGGCAAGTAACTTGATATTTAAATCATGACTATAATTAACCAGCATTTCTATCATGCGCTGGCGTGCGGGACTTGCAGTATCCAAATTGTGTATCAAGCAAAAGTCCAGTTTCAAGATGTCGGGCGACACTTCCGACAATTCAAGCAAACGCGCTTGTCCGGCGCCAAAATCATCGAAGGCCAGACCTATGTCCAGTGTTTGTAAATAGTGTTTCAATCGCTTAAGTTTATCAATGTGCGTGACCGCTTTTTCAGGTACTTCCAATACAAATCTGGTTTCACTATTATTTTCGCGTATTTTACATATCCACCGAAACAAGTAGTCCAGGTCTTCAAGTTCTTTTGGATGAAGATTAAAGAAAAAAAGACAATCCGATGAATAATTTTTTAATTCACATAGTCCTGCCTCAAGAAACAGTTTACTTAACTCGATTTCACTTCCTTTCTGTTCTGCAAGATAAAAAAGAGAACTGGGTGATTCAGGTAGCAAGGAATGGCAACCTCTTCCCAATAATTCATAAGCAACAGTATCCAGTTTGGTATTGACGATTGGTTGCAAAACACTTTTTACAAGCTTCTGTGCTATAAGTGTTTCAATCTCTTTTGAATCCTTGGAAAATTCATGCACAACCTTTCCGGTTGCAATAATAGTATGCTCACTGTCTGTGTTAATGGAACTTTCTTCCCATTTATCAATAATTATTCTCAACTGAATATCGCCTAACCGAATAACATCACCGTCCTCAATCGGTGTGCCTATGGTAACTTCATGATCGTTAAGGTAAGTGCCGTTGGTGCTGTTCAGATCTCTAAGGCAAAGTTTTCCATGAAGATTGATAATCTCCGCATGGTGGCGTGAAAGCGTATCTGCGTCGATAGCGAGATCAGAATCTGACTTGCGGCCTATAACAAAAGGTAAATGATTCACGACCACCTTGCTGTAGACTTGCTCTGGAGTGAAGAAGCCTTCTAGAAAACAGATTTCCATATTAATAAGCAATCAGCTTAAAGAAAAATATAGAGAGTAATCAAGCCAATACTAATTGCCGCAAAAATAATGGACAACCTCCACCATGCCTTGCGAGCGGGATTGGCATGTCCAAGCGATCGCAGATAATCATTAATCAGTAAGCTCGCAAAATACAGTGAAAAAATAGCGAACACTATTGGAATTAACCAAAACGTAAACATTCTTTATCCGATAAGTTTTTTATTGCCCAATTACGGTTATGATAAAAACACATCTAGGCGGCGCATGCTTCGTGAGTCATTTTTCCAAGCCATCGTTTTTGCCGCCACCCCGGTGCAGATATTGGAAACAAGCCTGTTTTAGGATTTAAAATGCTCAAATACAGCGCCGCTGCATGTCGTTGGGGTTGGTAACCAACATTAAGTGTTTCGAAACAATGTTCACGGGACACTTGTACGGCCATAAAATAACGCTGGCCATTAATAAAATTATGTTTGTTAGCATCCCACCAAACTTGAATTTTTGACGTATCAGGCCAAGCTAGATCTTCATCCTTGTCTATCGATACATCACTTTCTGCGGGGTTATCGTTTGGTCCGGAAAGCATTTCTTCCGGTGCATCTTTTTCAAGATCCAGATACGCAAGATCGAGTCCAGCAATAAAGCTAAACGATTCTCCTGCCAGACGGGCAACTTGCGAATCATCCATTTGCTTAATCAGCCATGGGACATAATAGGGATCGCCGACAATACCCGCACCTTGAATGACAAGCCTCAGGTTGATGGGATCTTGTGCAAGGGTTTTTAATAATGCATGCGCATCAGGAACCGGCAAAAATTTAAGAATCAGTTTTAAAGATTGCTCCTGCTGCGGATTTTGAGTTTGTGCAAGTGCATAAAGTATATCAAGTGGTTTTTTACGATTTCCCAGTAAGGCAGCTGACCACGCAGCCCAAAAACGGCATTCCTCATCTTGATCATCAAGATATTGCTCACAAGCTGACAACAAATCAACTCGGCCTAATTCTGCAGCAGCGCGCAATGCCCGCGCGCAAAGTTCGCTGTCGGCTGGTTGCATAAGTATATGATTCAGTGATTTGCCTGGATCAACACGATGCATGACACACGCTTCGATACCGATTAATTGTTTCAGAGTATTATGAGAAGCAAGCAACATGGCGACTGTTCCTTGCAGGCAGGATGCTGACACCCACCCGAAAGCGGCAAATAAACCGGCTTGTAAATTGGGCTCAGCGTTAACCAATGCAAATAAGTGATCCAACCATTGATTATTCTTATCTTCTAGCGCCCTAACCGCCGAAACAAATACTTCTCCAGGCCCTGGGTTTTCCATTGCCATTTCACAGACTCTGGTACCATAATCGGCCGCGATAGACAGTCCATCCAGATGTGCGGCAACCCGATTATCCAGTTTAATAAGGTCTGTTAAATCATAATGCGGCGCATCAACTGCACTGTGCCTTAGTTGCCAAAGAAAAGCAGCTTCTTCGGCATGCTGATCGATAATGTGCGGGATTACAGATAAAGCCATACGCTTTTTAAAATTATTTTAACAATAATTAATGAATATCATAATGTTAGCGACTCGCTGTTACCAATTCAATTGATACGCTATTTGTTTTCAAGGTGCGCATTAATATCTGGGAAACTTGGATAACAATTTGATTCATTGGTGTTATCCTTATACCACAAAAATATAAGTCACTTTTGTAAACAGCATCTGTGCTATCAGTAATTGACAGAATGATTTTGCTATGAAAGATAGCAACTTTCTGTGATATTTGCCACTGATTTACTTGTTCTGTTGTTATGTAATTATGATGATACGATGATCTGTTTTTATTTTTGGCTGACGGCTGTGTGGAATATTAGAATATTTAAAATACGAACCAATCAGACAACCTGAGTAAAATTATATGAAAAGATTAATCTGGTTCTTGCCGCTGTCTCTAGGTTGGCTGGCATTTGCCTATTTTTGTGGCCGTATGATTCCTGACCAACAGTTATGGTTCGCTTTGGTTGCTACCATCGTTTTTGGATTACCTTTGTATCTGGCGGCAACCTATGCATTGACGATTCAACGTATTCATCGCGCCAATCAGCTGCGTAATATAGGTATTTTTTACTGGTTTTTGAACAGAAGAATTCTGCCTTACATCGGCTGGGCTTTCTGGGCGATTATCTTTGCGTTCTTGCTGCTGTTTTATATGGGTGTGGCGCGAAAATTTGAATGGATAGTTTTTATTCTGTCAATACCGGTATTTCTGTCGATTCATTCCATTTTTTTACCGATAGCCACTAAAGAATTCAAGCCCTATATCGCGTTGCATAAATCCCTGAGCTGGACACGCTGGTCCACTGCCATAGGCATGGCGATATTTTATGTTTTGTATGTAAAACTGAGCGGCGAGTATCCGGTCTATGAAACGCTTAGTGAAGCCATAAAAGAGCGCAGTCTGGGCGTAAATGGCGCCACTAACAGTGTTCTAATTCATGAAGTCATTCGCGTACTGGGTTTCGTAGAAGGGCTTAAAGCCTATGTTTTGGGCAGCCTGAATACACTGAGTGTTTTCGTGTTTCTTCTCTTCATTTTTCTTGGAAGTATTGTTTTTTTCTACAATATTGCACTTGCCATTTCAAGCTTTATGGTCCCGCTATCTGAGTACAGGCGTGTATTTTCTCCATTGCAGGATACAGAGGAACCCGAAAAAATACCGCCCAAAACACTTGCGATTGCTTCAGCGGTTACAAGTTTTTTTATTCTGTTCATTTATGTGCCGCTGACGGTATACGTTGACGCCTGGTTGCATGCATCGCCTCAGGTCGTTAGTCGATTCAACGAATTTACCGTAAAAATTGAGAAAATAGGCGACGAGTACTATCAATCCGGCACAATCGAGCAAACCCGGCTGGCTTATCTGGAAGTGATCACAGAACTGGATATCTCAATTGTTGAATTAAGAAAAACTACCGATGCAAGCTTTCAATTGATGGCTGAAAACGTAGACGATTACCTGGACTGGTACTACAGCCTTCCCGGAGAATATGAACGCATTGCGGCGTTGGCGACGGGAAAACTTGAAGCGTGGATGATCGAAAAACTTGAGGCCTATTTAACACAGGGCAATGCATTCGGCCCCGTCCAACAATCTATCGAAGAAACATTAAAAAAGAACGAAGCATTGCACAAGGAATATCAGGAAAAAATCAATACAATACTGGCGGAAAATCACATTAATACCGTTGGGTGGCGCCAGGAAGTTATTCAATCATCATCGCTAGATGCATTAAAAGCACCACCTAGCCATAGTGTTGTTGTTGATCTTGAGAACCGTTTGTTGGTTTCAGGGGGAACAGGTGCAATTACGGCGGTGATAGCCGGTAAAATCACAGCAAAAGTAATTGCCAAAGGTGCAATTCAGTTGGGCGCCAAGGCATTGGTGAAAGTTGCAACCGGCAAGGCCGCCGGCATTCTGGGCGGTGCCGGCGCAGGCGCCGCCACTGGTGCGGCTGTAGGTTCGGTTGTTCCTGGTGTTGGAACGGCGATCGGCGCGACTATTGGTGGGATAATAGGCGGGATTTCTGTCGGTCTTGGTGTGGAGCAATTACTGTTGAAGCTCGAAGAACATTATTCACGTGATGAATTTAAACAACAAATACTTGAGGCTATTGAAGAATCACGGCTTGAATTTGTGGAATCGCTAGCATCGAAAGATAACTTGTTGGGTATGAATCAGCCTTAATACCTTACTGATATAGAAGAAGCCGATGAAGCCTTTTTTTCGCAATTCTTCAAAGGCAAGAAAAGAGGAATGCCGCGTGCAGCGCCTAAGCGAGGCGGCAACGTCAAAAAGAGAGAAATTCTAAAAGTCATTATTCTTAGATAGTGTCGTCACAAGTTAGAAATTACTATATAATTATGCTGTAAGTGATTATTATAAATGGTAATAATATGTCAGAAGCTCATCGTAGACATGATCTGTCAGATCATGTCTGGTCGTTACTGGAACCCCATTTGCCAGGGCGATCGTGGGGAGGTGTTGCAAAAGATAATCGTCAGTTTATCAACGCGGTATTCTGGATTTTACGTACGGGCGCACCCTGGCGGGATTTGCCGCCGGATTACGGCGACTGGAAGAACACGCATCGACGATTTTGCCGATGGCGGGACAAAGGGGTTTGGGAAAAGTTACTGGAATTACTGGTCAATGATCCGGACTACGAATGGTTAATGATTGATGCCAGTCATATTAAAGTACATCCGCATGCATCTGGCGCGAAAGGCGGGAACCAAGCGATGAATCGCACAAAAGGGGGCTCAACACGAAATTACACCTGGCCGTGGATGCGCATGGTATGCCGGTCCGAATGTTTATTACAGACGGTACCACAGCGGATTGTACACAAGCTGTTGAATTAATCAGAGGCATCAATGCCGACTATTTGTTGGCTGATCGGGCTTATGATACCAATGAGATAGTTGAACACTGTGAGACTAAACAAATAGAACCAGTAATTCCATCGAAGAAAAATCGTATTCGCCCGCGTAATCATGATAAAAACTTATACCAATATCGACATTTAGTGGAAAATGCATTCTTACATCTAAAGCGTTGGAGAGGCATTGCAACACGATATGCGAAGAATGCTGCATCGTTTCTGGCGGCTGTCCATATACGATGCATCGCTATTTGGGCTAGTATCTCGTGACGACACTCTCTAGCTACTTATCCAAAATTCTATCATCTAGGACTACACTTTGTAGATGTTGGGTTATATCGGAATGATGTTTAATGTTCATTTGTTATTAAGGTAGATTCCAAATAGCGCCGTTAATTGAACACAATGACCTCCGATAAAGCCGGAAGGTTACTTTTTCCAGAAAATGTTGGTACCCAATTTTTGGGAAAAAATAGAAAAATTATTTTTGGATTTAATATCTTAATCGTAACAGGCATCTGATAAAGGCAAACCCATTGAGAGATGGGGACGCAAAGCCTCCGGTGAGCCGTTCAGTTTTTGAACAGGAAGATAGCGGGGTTACCAAAGTGTTTAGTCAATTTATGATGATGCTGGGTAAAAGTGTTTCACTCAATCGAGAATCACCGATTGATTGGATCAAGCAAGCTGGTGTTATCAGTTATCTGAGTTGACCCTGTTGCTTGAACTTTTTCCGGTATTTTCAAAATGATATTAGCTGTAGTATGAAGAAAGCTTCAATCGAAGGATGGAGACGCAATATTTTCTGTCTATAAAGTAGTGAAGTCGCAATAATTTTCATACCCTCTAATATTTGCATTGACATGTTTCACCTGGTTTATCAGCGCCGAGGAGAAACTAATGCAAATTCTAGAGCGCCATCATAAGCAATGTAAAAATGAATCTTTCTCATCAAAAACAATAGTTAAATATGTATTTCTGTTATTACTCGTAGGGGTTTTAGAATTTCCGCTTGCACATGCCGATGAAGCTATCGTTTACACACGGTGTGAACGTACAACGACAGAGTTTGATCTTACTGCTAATGTCACCATAAATGGTCAGGCGCAAACAGTTACAAGACGTATGACAGGTTTGGACGTCTATGATGTGTTGCCCGATGTGACCAATTTCCTCACTAATTTCAGTGCGCCCTGTGATTTAATTTATCGTGATCCGAGTGGTGTAGAAACCATAATTTTCGATTGTTCTTCAGGTTCGACACAAAACTCTTCATGTGCTGCACTTGATCCCACGGTTTCTTTCGATGGTAAAACAATAGCATTTACAGTTTTCCGCGGTAGCCTGTTTAATTATCGGGAGAATATTCATTCACAGGTTCTACACCCGGAGGCTGATCCCGTTAATCTAGGCTGGATAGAATTGCCCAATAAAAGACTGGCAACAGAGGGTGCTCATCTGCACTTTTATAATATTTCAACCGGAGCGCTCGTTGGAATGCCGTATCAAGCAGGCATCTATGATTCCGGGCCTGCATTTATCAGTAACGAGCGTATTGCATTTACTTCGACCAGAGACGAACATACAACGACAGTGGTCTGGGGATCTACTGCGTCAAAGTTGGGTACCCGTATCTGGACCGTTGACGTGGACGGTAAAAATCCCGACTTGGCAAGCCATCATTCGCTATCACAGGAACAGCATCCATTCATGCTAAAGGATGGGCGCTTGGCCTATTCAAGCTGGCAAATTTTTGGTGGACTACCATTTCGTTACGGAAACGGAAAAGTGGGCGGTTTTACAACAATTGACAATTTGTTTCATATTTACGCCCAGGATCCGGATGGCGCAGGTAATTTCCCGATTTACGGACAGCATAGCGGCGATCATCATCCAAGTTATTTTGGCGTAGACCATAAGGCATCGCATTTTATTACGCAGACGAGCGATGACCGCATCTGGTTTGCTGATTATTATCGTGGCAATAATAACGGTCTGGGATCGCTCGTTGGTGTGATGCCTGAGCCGAAAGGCCAGGAAGGCATTGGTCCGCACGAAGCCACAACGCATGCCGATATCTTTGTGCCGCGCGATGGAATTAACTTTGCTTCCTGGGCGCATAGTTATGACAAGTCATCTCATCCGATGGGTAGCCTTGGCGGTCAAATCGTTAATCATCCGAATTATACCGATCCACTGCCATTTGCCGGTAAATTGGGTCACCCGGCTGCATTACCGAGTAATGGCCTGATGATGGCATGGGGAAAAGGTTCGTGCAGTACAGTTACTAGTAATCAAGTTTTTTCAGAACTTGGTATGGTTGCGCCGCCGTTAACAAATGGCAGCGGTAGCGGCGTGGCCATGAATTTGATTACATCGCTGGGTCTGGATACGCCAGGGTGCGATGTGGGTCTCTATCGCGCCACCCGGATCCCGTCGCAGCATCCAAGCGATCTGGAGCTCATTGTTGATTCGCCGGACTGGCATGAGATTATGGGGCGGGCAGTTGTTCCGTACTTTGTCATCCATGGTGTTGATCGACCGGCAGTCATTGAGCGGGCGGATGTGCGCACCACCCATGCGAGCCTGGAAACGGGTACACCTTTTGGGCTGCTCGGCGCTGCGTCGGTTACCGATCGTGAAACCGATCCCAGGGACGGGATACATTTTGCCGGAGAGCATCAATTTAATCTCCAGGGTACCGACACCATTGATTATACTGATGATGATCTGTGCGGCGTGCGTATACTCGGCGTTATGCCGAACCGGAGCAGGAATACAGTAAAAGACATTGCCAACATTACTGGAGAGCGGGTTTCAATTCTGGGTGAATTTCCGGTATTAAACCGCAGTACAGATGGCAGCCGCATCATCGATCAAAGCGGTCATCCCGATACCAGTTTTCTGGTGCGCATGCCTGCAAATATGCCGTACTTAATGCAGGGCGTGGACTGTGACGGACGCACACTGAATACCGACCAGACCTGGCAGAGCCTGCGTCCCGGCGAGCAGAAAACCTGCAATGGCTGTCATGTGCATTCAAGACCGGCGCGCACACAATTTGAGACAACGTTTGCGGCAACATCGGCGTATAGCATTCCGCGCCTGGGCGAAGGCACCGTGCCGCTGCTGGCGGGTAAATCGGGCAATGCTGTTCAGACGCGTACAGTACCGGGTTACGGCATGCGTATTGAATTCACCAAGGATATCAAACCTATTTTTGATCAGCATTGCATATCGTGTCACGGTGGCAGTGCGCCGGCTGCGGGACTTGCACTTGATGTTACCGGCGGCGACAACAATACACAAAACTCCACCTGGTGGTGCCTGGTGGCCGATAATAGTCAAAGTTGCGTCGCACCGGAAAACCAGACGGCAACAGGTAAGGGGCCTGCAGGAACAACTTTCAGGCGCCCGCAGCTGACGCGTTATATCCGTGCATTCAATTCGCGCGGCAGTCTGCTTTACTGGAAGGCGGCGAATCATCGCACAGACAACAGAAGCGATGCGCAATATGCGGATGATATTGATTTTGGAGGTACCCCCCATCCCACTACGATCAGTGCACAAGAGCTCGGTTTGTTGTCGCGATGGATCGATATTGGCGTGCCGGGTGGAACGCAGGAATTGAAAGACACCCAGAAACCGACATTGCACCTGGCGTCGGCCGATGGCAATGGTGGCGTATCGCGGTTACATGTGGGCACCGTTGATCTGGGCAGTGGTATTAATCCCAATAGTCTTATGGTGTGTATTCTGGGGACCGACGGTAGTTGTAATAATCTTGCAGGCGCTGCTGAAAAACATGGCGTTACCGTGGTTGATCTGGGCGGTGCGTTGAGCGATCCTGATGTTGAAATCTACGCACGTGTGAGCGACCTGGCAGGTAACACGACCGAAGTTTACCGCTCTGTAAGCTGGTTTTTGAACAATACTTCAGGCGTACCCGGAACGGGCGACACTAAAGCACCGAATATTTCAATAACCAACCCAACCGGCGGTGAAGTCTCGGGTGTTATTCCGGTAGCAGTCAGTTATTCAGACAATGTGGGTGTAGTGTCGGTAGAATATTATGTGAATGGTGCGCTTCACGGCAAGAGTACCCAAGAACCATTTGCGTATACGCTGGACACGACATCATTAGCCGACGGTCAAAATACATTAAGTGCTATTGCATTTGATGCTGCGGGCAACCAGGGTTCTTCCGGAGTTACCTTCACGGTGAATAATGGCACTTCAGGTGGAGGTGGAGGTACAAGTGAAGGTGTGGTGATTAGTATTGTTTCGCCGACGAGCGGAGTGGTGTCGGGTACTATTCCGGTGGAATTGAATTATTCGGATACAGCAGGGATAGTGTCAGTTGATTTATATATCAATGATCAGCGTTATGGCACAGATACCCAGGCGCCGTTTATGTTTAACCTGGATACTGCGACAGTTGCTGACGGTGATTATGTATTGACGGCTCATGCCTTCGATGCAAAGGGTCAGCAGTATATTTCCGGTAACGTGGCGATTACTGTAAGAAACAATTCCAGCTCGTCCGATACGCAAAGCCCGAGAATCGGGATTACATCGCCAATCTCTGGGGAAGTGGTTTCAGGCATCAAGCCGGTGACGTTCAATGTGTTTGACGATGTCGGTGCTGTCCGGGTTGAACTTTATGCCAACGGCGTGTTTGCAGGCGCAAGCGAAGATGCACCGTTTACGATCAACTGGGATACGACGCAAACGGCAAACGGTCCGGGGTATATTCAGGCATATGCCTTTGATCAGGCTGGCAACAAAGGCGTTTCATTCAAGTTCAGTATGATAGTCGACAATAACAATGCTGCTCCGGCGGTGGATGCAGAGGCGCCGGTCATCAGTATCGTCAGTCCGGTTGCGGGAACGGTATCCGGAACGATACCGGTTGATTTCAGTTACTCGGATAATGTTGGCGTGGTATCGGTGGATCTGTATGCAAATGGACAACTTGTCGGAAAAAATACCCAGGCGCCATTTACATTCACATTGGATACGAATGCAGTTGCAGATGGCGATTATACGCTCACTGCGCATGCATTTGATGAGGCCGGCAACCAGGGTGCTTCAAACGTTGTAGCAGTTACGGTGGATAATATTCCATCGGATACACAAAACCCGAGAATCGGGATTACATCGCCAGTCTCTGGAGAAGTTGCTTCAGGCATCAAGCCGGTGACGTTCAATGTCTTTGACGATGTCGGCGCTGTCCGGGTTGAACTTTATGCCAACGGCGTGTTTGCAGGCGCAAGCGAAGATGCACCGTTTACGATCAACTGGGATACGACGCAAACGGCAAACGGCCCCGGTTATATTCAGGCATATGCCTTTGATCAGGCTGGCAACAAAGGCGTTTCATTCAAGTTCAGTATGATAGTCGACAATAACAATGCTGCTCCGGCGGTGGATGCAGAGGCGCCGGTCATCAGTATCGTCAGTCCGGTTGCGGGAACGGTATCCGGAACGATACCGGTTGATTTCAGTTACTCGGATAATGTTGGCGTGGTATCGGTGGATCTGTATGCAAATGGACAACTTGTCGGAAAAAATACCCAGGCGCCATTTACATTCACATTGGATACGAATGCAGCTGCAGATGGCGATTATACGCTCACTGCGCATGCATTTGATGAGGCCGGCAATCAAGGTGTGTCAGCCACTGTATTAATTTCTGTCAATAATGTGGAATTAGACACATTAGCGCCTGTGATAAACGTATTCAATCTATATGATGGCTTGACGTTGCAGCCTAAAGAAGTGATAAATGCATCTGCGACCGATGATACAGGTGTTTCTCAAATGGCGTTATTTATAGATGGTAGTCAGGTGATGGTTAGTCAGGGTGATGCTATAAGCTATCAGATAAACCGTAAAGGTAACGGGAATAAGATAAAACCACATGTTGTATCTGTCGTAGCCAGTGATTTTGCAGGTAATGTTACTACGCAGAAGGCTAATGTCTATTATTAAAACGTCAAAGGCTGCCGGAGAACCGGTGGCCTTTGAGTTGTGTTAACGTCGCCCATCATACCATATGGGTAGTTTCGATTTATTTTGCAATGTCTTACGCGGGTTCATGAGAACTTGAAAAAATTGACTTGCTATTTCACGCCCTGAATACAATTTAAGTTTCCGAGCAGATGTGACTAGCGGATACCGTGTTAGGATAGTAAATTTAAGGCCGTGCTTGCGCCCCCATTTTTTTAGTGATCGACTCAGGGTAATTTCGTCTGCTGCGTATAAATCCTGATCAAAACCACCGACTTGTTGAAATGCATCTTTGCGGCAGACGATCAACGCACCTGACGCCCAACAGAATGTAACTGAAACTAAGGTCCAGATCTTTAAAATTGTTGCGCCCCACCACGGGGAGCTGGGCATTAGCATAACGCTGCCGCAGCCAACATATTTGCCAGACTCAATCAATTTCAGTATATCAGTGATCATGCCCGGATTGAGTAAGCTATCTGCGTCAACAAAGAGAAGCCAATCGCCCTTTGCGGCTGCGGCGCCAGCGTTACGTGCGCGCCCAATTTGATTAATTGACTCAAATACTACTTGTGCGCCGAATTGCCTGGCCAGTTCGGCTGTCTGATCTGTAGAATTGTTGTCGACGACAATAATTTCATATGAAAAACCAGTGCTGCGAACGCTGTCGGCCGACTCTGAGACTGATTTAAGACAATGCATAATCAAACGTTCTTCATTAAATGCTGGGATAATAACGGAAAGATGCATAATTAAGTTTTGAAAAAATTCTCATTAAGATAATTGGATTGGCTAATTTTCAAAAAAAAGCTGTAGGTTGTAATGGGATGTCAAGAGCAGTATAAACGTAACGGATAAAATTGGAAGGTTTGTGAAGGCTAGTTATTGTAAAATGTTTTTCCCTGTTCACCACGTTCTTTCAAAAAGCTTTTAATAACCATTTTTCTGATACCATTTCACCGCATCTTGAAGTGCTAATCTGGCTGGGCGGTATCGATAACCAAGTTCACAGATGGCCTTGTCGCTGGTAAAGTACATGAGTTTTTTTGCCATGTGAATACTGTCCAATGTTGCCCGTGGCTCCTTATGTGTGATCGCGGCAATTTTTTCCATAATCCATGCGATTGGCAGCATTACGTTGATGGGAAGACTTATGCGTTTTTTTCGTTGGCCGAGGATGTCATCAAGTGTTTCGAGAATTTCGAGCAAGGTCAAGTTTTCCCCGCCCAGGATATATCGTTCGCCGGCGTTCCCTAGTTCGCATGCCAGCAAGTGACCGTGGGCAATATCATCGACATGCGCAATGTTCAATCCGGTATTGACATACGCAGGCATTTTGTTGTGCATGACATCTAGTACGATACGTCCGGTTGGTGTGGGACGGATGTCTCGCGGACCGATTGGAGCGGAAGGATTGACAATGACCAGTGGTAATTGATGTTGAACTGTCAATTCGAGGACTGTTTGCTCGGCAATATACTTTGAGCGTTTATAAGGCCCGTTAATTTTTTCTAGGCAGGAAGGTGTTTCTTCATTGGCGGGTGTTCCGTCAGAAGTTAAGCCCAAAGCTGCAACGCTACTGGTATAAATAATGCGTTTTAGTCCCGCATTTGCCGCTGCGATGATTAAAGCTTTTGTGCCATGGACATTGATATCAAACATGGTTTGTGGATCAGGCACCCATAATCGGTAATCCGCAGCAACATGGTAGAGGTAATCACACCCTTTAACTGCATTTTCCAGAGATGGATGGTTGCGCAAATCACCCTCGATAATTTCAATAGGTAAATTTTCTATATTACGCCTATCGCTGCTGGGTCTGACTAGCAGCCGAACATCGTGACCTGCTTTCAGTAAACAGTGCATGACCGCAGAACCGAGAAAACCTGTAGCACCCGTAACTAATGATTTCATAGATGTGATTTCACATTACCAATTATAGCTGACTATTTTTTTGCATTTTATAGTGTGTTTATTTTTTAAGGAATAAGTCATCGGGCATATCGGTAACCGGGAGATTCCGCGCAGTCATTTTGAAAAGTTGAATCAACACCCAATCGTTACTGGCAAAAAGACTGGTGGTCAGAATCGTTGCTTTAACAGTGCGTCGTGTAATTTTTACCTGATTGCCGTTTTTAAAATCACGGTGGCAATTAATTTTATTCAAGGTTAAAATTGCCATGCCCAATGCCCATAGACAGAACTTGCGTATTCCCTTTTCATGGCTTGGAATCATGCAGGTATAGGTTAGTGCATTTTGTAAATGTTTTCTGGCGACGCCTATCAGATCGGCCAGACCTTCCTGAAAACGGGTGTCTGCGTGATCGGGACTTAAATCCCGAAGAATAAAACCTTTTTCGAGGAAAATATCCTGTGGTAGCCAGCAGGCACCCCGCTTACGGTCGTCCCAGATGTCTTTCAGAATATTGGTCATTTGTAAGCCCTGGCCAAATGAAACAGAAAGTTTCATTAATTCAGATTTGTTTTGGTTTATTTCTGGCGAATAATCACAAAACAGCTCAGTGAGCATTTCTCCTACAACGCCAGCCACGTAATAACAATAGAGATTCATGGCAGGGAGATCTTTGAGACCGTCGAGTGTTTCTGTGTCCTGATAGTCTGCCATACCGCGGCTCATGATTCGTACACAGCGTTCTAGTGCCTTGCGCTGTGAAGTATTAAAGCTATGGGTGACGCGAATAACCGCAGGTGTGTTTTTAATTAAATCATGCTCAGCTGGAATAGTATGGTCTGAAAGCAGCGGATAAAGTTCATCGACAAATTGTTCAGCTGCGATATTGCCGCTCACCACTTCGGAAAACATAGCAGATAAGTGGCGTGTCTGTTCTGAAGTCAGTGCATTGTCATCTTCTATTGTGTCAGTAATCCGACACAATAGATATGCATTACCGATAACTTTCCTAAGTGCTACGGGAAGTTGCGGAATTGTCAGTGCAAATGTACGAGAGACACCCTTCAAGATATCATTTTGATACTGTGTGTCATTTAGGCTCGGCGGTTGACTGATCATTGTTGATTTTATGAATATGAAGCTAGAATATTACTACAATACGGTATCTCGAACTCGGATTACCTGAGCATATTCGATGATTGTTGCGAATGATTATGTTGATTAACATTTAGGCAGGTAAAATTGTTTCTTGAGCAATCAACTGGTCAATGGTTTCACGCTCTCTGATCAGGTGAATTGTATTGCCATCAACCATAACTTCTGCAGCGCGAGGGCGAGTGTTATAGTTCGAGCTCATACTCATGCCGTAAGCGCCGGTCGACATCACCGCGAGCAAATCTTTGGACTTTAAATTGAGTTTTCTGTCATGCCCTAGAAAATCTCCAGTTTCACAGACGGGGCCGACAACCTGGTAATTACAAATATCGCCTTCTTTTCTTTTGATAACGGGTAAAATCTGATGATACGCTTTGTATAGTGATGGACGCATTAAGTCATTCATGGCTGCATCAACAATTGCAAAATGACGTTCAGGGGTATGCTTGATATAGGCCGTTCGTGTCAGTAACAAACCAGCATTTCCTATTAATGAACGACCTGGTTCAATTAACAAACGTAATTTAATTGTACCCAGTGTTTTACGTATTGCTGAAACATAGTCTTGGATTGAAGGGAGTGTTTCATTTGAATAGCGTATACCCAAACCTCCGCCAAGATCGAGATGGTTTATCTGTAATTTGTTGGATTGTAGCCGTTGCAGCAGGTTAACTAATTTTTCGCCTGCTTGTACGAATGGATCCAGCTCTGTTAATTGTGAACCAATATGACAATCTAATCCGGTGAACCGAATATGTGGGAAAATGTCTGTTGATAGATAGATATGCTCGGCTTCTTCTATTGGGATGCCGAATTTATTTTCTTTTAATCCGGTTGAAATATACGGATGTGTTTTGGCGTCTACATCGGGGTTAACCCGCAGGCTGACAGGGGCTGTTTTATTCATAGCGGCTGCAATCTGATTAAGCATTTGCAATTCAGCAATGGATTCGACATTAAAGCAGAGGATATCTGCGGCCAACGCCACACGCATTTCATCCGCCAGCTTGCCGACGCCTGAAAAAACAGTTTTCCGCGGGTCTCCCCCGGCCTTGATGATTCTTTGCAACTCACCACCGGATACGATATCAAACCCACTACCAAGCATTGAAAGCACATTGAGAATGGCAAGATTGGAATTGGCTTTTACCGCATAGCAAATTAAGAAATCATCGTCGGCAAAGGCTTTTTCAAATTCATGGTAGGCGGCTGTCAAAGCAGTGCGTGAATAGACATAGCATGGTGTTCCAAATTTTTTGGCGATTAATTCCAGCGGAACTGACTCGGCATACAGTGAATTTTGGTGATATTCAAATTGGGGGAAAGTACTCATCATTCAGTTTCATCTTTAATAGTTGCGGCAGCAGGGGGTGTTGTTGGCGCCATCGAAACTGGTGGTTCTTCATTATCAGGCAGATAAAGCGGTCCTTTATTACCACATGCGACCAATATACCTAAAGCCATTCCAGTACAGGCAGTCAAGAAAAAATAACGCACCATCAAATGCACAAAAAACCTCCTTTATTTTTTTAAGTTAAGGATACTACCATAACGCATTGCAAGATTTGTCCTGATTGTTTTTTGAACCTGATACGCGGTAAAAATCTATAATTTGCTCAATTCAATATTCAACCACTGGATTAATTCGTCCATTAATTGATTGCTGGCAATGGAAAAAGCATTGACGGCACCTGTGGCATCGGGCGATTGAGCCATCTGCTGTGCGCTAAAGACTTTCTGGGCAATCAGCCGGTGTGAATTGTTAACAAGACTGGCTTGAAAACGTATGACAACCCGGCTATCTGTCAACGTATCGAATATATGTGAGAAATCTTCGAGTTCGATATGCAATTCATTTTCCACGATAGCCATACTGCTGTCCTTGATAATCAAGTGATTGGTATCGGCCGCAATTTTTTGTTTAATCTGTTGTGTTAACAGAAAAGCAGGGGGCGAAGACCAACGGCTATTTGAATAAGCGTATGACTGAAAGGGATTATGATAGGCAAGACGATAGTAAATAGCTTGTGTGTCCAGCCAGAGTGGGGCGGTGGTGTGCGTGATCAGAATTTTTTTTCCGCTTTTGGCTGCTGGTTGATCAAGTTGGTTATTTTTCGCAGAGGTGTCCGCTATGAAGTTGAAAGTGGCAACGGTTGTATTCGGTTTAGGAAAAATTGTACATCCTGACAGCAACACGATAACAGTAACGAATACGACAAATAAAATTTTCATCGGATATTTCCAGAAGGTGCAACAAAACCGTCTTCACCGGGGCCTGGTGGTGATGACGGGCGTCCTAGCAACAGCATTTGCGGATTTTCTTCCAGTTGTTGTAGAACACGATCCAAGTTTTGTGAATTTCGGACAAGACCACTACTGACTTTACGTAACTCGGGAATGGTTGTTGCCATTTCTTGTGCGCTGGTTGCAAGACTGTCGATAATTCCACCTTGCTGATTAACGCTGCGCATCGACTGGTTGATTTCGGTGAGCAATTCATCGAGATGTTTTACCAGAACACCGGATTCAGCGGTTAAATGTGTCATTGATTCAAGTATGGGTTGTAAATTACCCGCGATGCCGTCGAAATTACGCGATGCTTTTTCAATATTTATTAGAATGCTTGAAATTTGCGCCTGATTGTCGTCATTGAGAAGTTGATGCATTTTAATCACCAGTTCGTTGACGTTGTTAAGAATATTTTGACCATAACCGGTTACTTCATCCAGCAATGACGGACGCATGGGTATGCGTGCATCCTCCGGTAAAACCTCAGGGGAAATTTCCTTGTCATTTCTAAGCTGGACATAAGCCAAACCGGTTATGCCCTGATAACCCAACTGAGCATAGATATTCTTGGGTAATTTGATGCTGCCGTCGATAACAATATCGATCAAAATCTGTTGCATATTTTCGGGGTTAAAAAAAATCCGGTTTACTTTGCCGATATTTACGCCACGGTAATATACCGATGCCTGCAACCCGAGACCTGTAACCGATTCCTGCGACACCACTTGATAGTGATCATGCTCAATAGAGTCGCCTTTAAACCACTCGGCAATAAGAAGTGCAGCAGCGCCAAAACAGATCACAAAGAGACCTGCTATGAGGGCATGGGCCCGGTTTTCCATGAAAGTTCCCTGTTATCGATATGTTGATATTTATCCCGAATACTTTTAAAAAAGCTTTTGATAAATGGGTGCGTGTGATGGCATATTTGTGCGAGCGTTCCTACAGTAATAACCTGTTTATCAGCCAGAACAGCAATGCGGTCAGATAAATCAACCAAGGTATCGATGTCATGCGTTACCATCACAATTGTTAAATCCAGTTCTTTGCGCATATCCTGAATCAATTGAACAAAGCTCTCGCTTAATTGGGGATCCAGCCCTGCAGTCGGTTCATCCAGAAACAGTAATTCCGGGTCGAGTGCGAGTGCACGCGCCAGTGATACGCGTTTAATCATGCCACCGGACAAGTTTGCCGGCATCTTGTAAGCGTGTTCCGGTTCAATGGCGACCATGTTGAGTTTGATCATTACAAGCTCATGTATTGTTTGTTCATCGAGAGTGCGCAATTCGCGCAGTGGTAATGCAATATTGTCAAAAACGGTTAAGGCACTAAACAGGGCGCCTTGTTGAAATAAGACTCCTGTTCGATTGCGGATACTTTTACCCAAAGTAAAATCGCAATTATACCGTGAACTGCCAAACACTTTGACGTTCCCTTTTGTGGGGCGCTCAAGTCCCAGTATCTGACGTAACAGTGTGGTCTTGCCACTTCCTGAACCACCGACCAAAGAAAGCACTTCACCTTTTTTAACATTCAGATTCAAATCCTCATGGACAACATGCTGATCAAATTGCGTATGCAATCCTTCTATTTCGATAATGTAAGGAATTTGGTTTGTCATGCAAATTTATATAATCCCGACGTCTGAAAATACAATAGCGAATATTGCATCGATAATAATCACCACAGTAATCGATGTCACAACAGAAGTTGTCGTGCCTTCTCCAAGACTTTCTGTGTTCGGTTTAACCCTGAGGCCAAAATGACACGCGATAATTGCAATCACCATACCACAGACTGCGCCTTTTCCAAGTCCGAGCCACAAGTTTGCGATCGGGACGGCATCCGGTAACGCATGGATGAAATAGTAATAACTGAGTCCTAACTGGATTTCAGCAGCAATAATGCCGCCTAGAAGGGCGATGGCGCTGGTCCACAGTACGAGTAACGGCATTGCCAAACCCAGCCCGATAATTTTGGGAAAAATCAGTCGTTGGCTATGCGAGATACCCATAACCGTTAATGCATCGAGTTCTTGCGTAACCCGCATGACACCGAGTTGAGCCGTCATTGACGAACCGGATCGTCCGGCAACGAGAATTGCAGCCAGTAACGGACCCAGTTCCCTGATAATACTGATGCCAAGAATATTGACGATAAAGACATCAGCGCCAAACATTTGTAGCTGGTCCGCGGATAGATAACTGAGTACTATGCCAATCAGAAATCCTACTAAAGCGGTAATCCCTAAAGCCTGAGCGCCTGTACGGTACAGATTGGCGGAAATTTCTCGCCAGGGAATATAACCGGGGTGCCGCAGAAAAAATAAACTGTCAAGCAGTAATTGACCGATCATCATAATGACGCTGATCATGTTTTCCCATAACAGGAGTGCTTGTTTACCAATCGAATGTACAGGCCATAACAGATCTTTTTTTGGAGTTTCAATTTTTTCAGTTGGCAAGTTTTCAATGCTTCTAAGCATTTTTTCATGTTCCGGCCGCAATATTAATTGATGGGGGCGTTGTGCATTCCAGGCTTTCCATATCAATACGATTCCGGCGGTATCCATGTGATGAATGCCGCTTAAGTCCCAGCAAAGATCAGAATTTTTTGCGTGTTGACTCAGTTCAGACGAGAGTGCTTTAAACTGTTTTTCGATGGTGACAAGGGTAAAATCTCCAGTCAAAAGCAGACGTGCTGAATCGTTTTCATGAATTAACTGACACCAATTGTTGTTTGATTGGGTTGTGTTCATTGGCATCAAAATTTAATTTAACAGTATGGCGTGTCTGGAGTTGGAGAATTTTTTGAGTCTTGGTGAATTATAGTGGGTATGGCATTATCTGCAAATGAATTGCGTAACATATTTTAATTCTGCTTTGGCAGATGCTCCAGAGTAGCTTGCCGTCGGATGGAAGTTTTTTCTGAAACGGAATTGAATGGAATGTGTCAACTTTACGCTGTCAGGGTGATAAGGGCGATGTGCGTGCACACGCGTGCTCCTGCAATGTTGCGTTAGCTGTACGGTCGGATAATTGTGCCATCGACAAGGTGACAAACTGAGACTATCTGATTGCAATATGGGATGTATGGCCTGTAAGTTTCTGGTTAGATAGCAACCCGAATTCATACCCTGGAACAAATCTTAGAGTTTGAGGAGGGATTGTATTACAATGTGCTATTGCTTGATTCCCTAGTCTTATTCAATACGTTATAAAAATCCTATGGTAACAATATTGGTTGAAAAAAACCTGCTTTTCTGTCAGTTAGTGGGACGGCAGTGACCTTCATACATTCTTCGAGAACGAGTAACTATATAAATATTCAGAGAATTGCATGAGTGCGAGATCGTTACGTTCAATATATCAGTTAAAAATTACACTCAAATCGCTTCGACCACCGATATGGCGCAGATTTTTAATTGCAAGCGATACCAAGCTGGATGAGGTGCACCATACGTTACAAATTGTAATGGGATGGACAAATTCTCACTTGCATGAGTTCGAAAAAAACGCTGTGCGCTATGGGGAACTGGATGAAGGCTTCGCCTCAGAAAGTCAAGATGAGCGTAAATTTCGTCTCGAAAAGCTATTGAAGCACGAGAAAGAAAAATTGATTTATACCTATGATTTTGGCGATAACTGGGAACATGAAGTGCTGCTTGAGAAAATTATTCCTTTCGAGCATGGTTTGGTCTTGCCGGTTTGTATTAAAGGAAAACGCGCCTGTCCACCAGAAGATATAGGCGGTGTATGGGGCTATGCAGCGTTTCTGGAAGCTGTTTTGGACTCTGATCATCCCGAACATGAAGAAATGCTGGACTGGGTGGGTGAGGACTTCGATTCGGAGCACTTTGATCTCGATGAGGTCAATGGTTTATTGCGAAAATATTGCTAGAAGTCACTGACCGTCAAAATACCTGATGACTTTACAGCAGTGTTGCGAGAGTTGCTTGATTTTGCTTTTTTCTTCATGATTTTGATAAACAGTTTGCGCCTACAGTGCCGTGCATGGAACAGTGGATATGAGTCTTGAACCTGATTTAACCACACAACAGCTTCGTTATCGGGATATACGCAAGGTCACGCTGATTGGTTCTGTTATCGATTTTTTGTTGGGTGTTGCGAAAATATTTGTCGGCTGGATAGCGAATTCGCAAGCACTGATTGCGGACGGAATTCATTCGTTTTCCGATTTGTTTACGGATTTTTTTGTTCTTTATGCCGCCAAGCATTCGCACAAGGCAGCAGATGAAGAACATCCCTATGGGCATGGCCGCATCGAAACACTCGCAACAGTTGGATTGGGAATCGCATTGATCGTGGTTGCCTGTGGAATCGCCTATGATTCAGTCCGCCGGCTAAATGTACCCGAAATCCTGTTGGTGCCTGGTAGTCTGGCGCTGGTTGTTGCAATTGTGTCGGTTGTTTCCAAGGAATGGATTTATCATTATACCGTATCCGCCGCGCGCAGACTGCGGTCCGATATGTTGATGGCAAATGCCTGGCACAGCCGCTCGGATGCGATTTCGTCGATTGTGGTTGTGCTCGGTATCGCGGGCGCCATGTACGGATATCCCTATCTGGATGCGGTTGCAGCAGTAGTTGTTTCCGTCATGATTGCCAAGATTGGTTTTGATCTGGTTCGTTCCAGTACACGCGAGCTGATCGATACCGCGCTCGATCGAGATGAAGTCAGTGCTATTCGTAAACATATCTTTGATGTGAAGGGTGTGCGTGCGATTCATATGCTGCGGTCGCGCAAAAGCGCCGGTGATGCTTTTATTGACGTGCATATCCAGGTTGATCCGTTGCTCAGTGTGTCCGAAGGTCATCAGATCGGTGACGCGGTGCGTCAGCGTTTGCTCGATGCCGTGGATGTGGTATCGGATGTGACCGTACATATAGATCCCGAGGACGATGAGTCCGGATCGTCTTGTGGCAATCTGCCGCACCGGGACAAGATAATCACGGAACTTAAACAATGCTGGCCGCAATTGCCTGCTTCTGCAATTGAGGGTGTAACGTTGCATTATTTGTCCGGAGAAATCCAGATTGAGCTGGATTTGCCCATCCGGATTCTGCATGATATCGATAATGCCGCCGAGTTGGTGAGAGAGCTTAGAAAGGCATCTGGTGCATTGTCATATGTCAATGATATACAGGTGCGGTTTAAAGTTTAACTGCCGCGCTGTACGCCTTAGTCATCATGTTTTCTGCCGCGCCCCCGGTCATGTTTGTCGTGCTTGCCATGTTTATCGTAGCGGTCATATTTATCATGGTCATGACGATGGGCATTATTTTTATACCGGTGTTTTTTTTGGTAATCGTGGTCATCATCATAGCGCCTATTCGAGTCATAGTGTCTGTCCGGGTAGGGCCGCCCTGAATCATATTGGCGTTGCGGATAGCTCTCATAATGGCGGTGTTGTGGATTTTCATGGTGTCGGTGTTGATGGCTGTCATACTGACGATATTGTGGAATATATACGTTGTTGTACCAGTTCTCGCGTATAAAGTAGACTGGCCGGTTGCAGGCGTTATATTGATAACAATAGCGGTGCCATAACCGGGCATGACCGGGCGGTACATGTAAATAAATGGGCTGCTGCCCGATATATGCCGAAGGCCTGTGAATAATCACCGGTTCCGGATAAATCAGGTCGGGTACGGGATAAAAGTCGCCCAGATGAATTTCGCCGTAGAAACCTGGCTGACCAATTCTGACTGATATCCCCACATCACTTGCCATCACATGCGCGGATGTGATTGAAAAAACAGCCATGCTTATGACGCACTGTTTTATATACTGCTTGATGTTATTCATTGAGTCACTCCTGTTAGTGATGCAGCAGCTTGTGATAAAAGCCAAGCCGTTTGGCGCTGATTTTGCCAGCTTCTGCTGCCTGTATTAGCGTACAGCCGGGTTCGTTGACATGCCGGCAGTTATGGAATTTGCAGTGTCCGATATAGGGGTGAAACTCGATAAACCCCCAAGCCAGGTCTTCTATCTTGATATGATTAAGCCCGAATGCCTGAATACCTGGTGAATCTATAATATCACTGTCTGTGTCAATATGATAAAGATGGGTATGTGTAGTGGTGTGGCAACCCGAATCCAGAGCAACCGAAATTTCTGCTGTCGCGCGTTGCGCTTCAGGGATCAACGCGTTGAGAATGGTTGATTTTCCCATGCCGGATTGCCCGGCGAGAACGCTGACCTGGCCTTCAAGATAGGGTCTGAGCGGTGAAATATCCTGAACTGCGCTGATCTTGACCAGGGGATACCCTATTGATTCATACAGCGACAGTTTCTTTGCGGCACTATCAGACAGTTCGGTCAGGTCGGTTTTATTGAAGACAAGAATGGTTTGGATGTGTTCATTTTCTGCAGCAACGAGGCAACGGTTGATCAATTCTTCGCTGAAACTTGGTTCAGCAGCAACCACGATTATTATTTGCGTGACATTTGCGGCAATAATTTTTTCCTTGAAGAGATCGCTGCGGTATAGCAAAGTTTTGCGTGGATTGATTTTCTCAATTACACCCTGGCCGGGTGTTCCCGTTTGAATCTCTACAAGGTCGCCACAGGCAACACCGCTTTTTTTGCCACGCATGACACATGACAGTAATTCCCCATCGCATGTTTCTACGGTGTAATGTCTGCCGTATGCGGCAATGATGCGGCCTGCATGGTGGGGAGTTTTTTTTGCGGATTTTTTATTGACGGTGTTCAAACGGCGAACAGCTTGTCAATTTTGGCGGCGCAGATGAAATCATTTTCAGACAATCCGCCAATGGCATGGGTTGTATAAATAATATCGCAGCGATTATAGCCGACAATCATGTCGGGATGATGGTCTTCCTGATGCGAAATCCATGCCACGGCGTTAACAAAGGCCATGGTTTGGTAATAGTTTTTAAACGCATACTGTTTGTTGATTTGTTTTTCCAGTAATTGCCATCCATCGAGTTGCTGCAATAATCGAGATGCAGCATCGGAAGTCAGCGGTGCGACACCGCCTTCACAGGGTTTGCATTTTTTTTGTGTCAGCTCATTCATGGTTTTGTATTTTTAGCCTTTATCGAACTTGTAACTGATCTTCCAGATGCGCCACTCGTATTGCAGCTGGAGGATGCGAGTCATAAAATGTTGAATGCAACGGGTCAGGTGTCAGCGTTGCCGCGTTATCCTGGTAGAGCTTGACCAGCGCGCGAATCAGGTCGTCAGCGGATGAATTCTGTGCTGCATAGGCATCCGCTTCAAATTCATGTTTACGCGAATAAATACTTGAGACAGGATGAAACAAGAACGTGAATACTGGCATGACCAGGAAAAATAGCAGTAACGCCATGGCCGTTTCAGGGGTGGTGGCAACTGAAATGCCAAGTCCTTCATAAAACCAGTGTTGATTCATGAGGTAGTTCAGCAACCAGAAGAATCCGAGGCTCATGACAAACGAAACAATGATGCGTTTAATGACATGGCGATGCTTGAAGTGGCCTAATTCATGCGCAAGCACAGCTTCTATTTCGCCAGGCTTTAAGCTTGAGAGCAGGGTGTCGAAAAAAACAATGCGTTTGGTTTTGCCGAAACCGGTGAAATAGGCATTGCCATGCTTGCTGCGGCGTGAACCATCCATGACGAACAGTCCGCTGGACTTGAAGCCACATTTTTTCATCAACTGTTCAATACGTGTTTTGAGCGATTCATCTTCCAGGGGTGTGAATTTGTTGAATAATGGTGCTATCCAGGTGGGAAAAATCGCCAACAGGAATAAATTAAATGCTATCCATGCAGTCCAGGCATAGAGCCACCAGTTTTCGCCCATTTTTTCCATCAACCACAGGATGCCGAATAACAAGGGTGCGCCCAGTAAAAACATCAGCAATGCCTGTTTGACCAAATCGGCAAAAAACATACCCGGTGTCATTTTATTGAAACCGAACCGTTCTTCAATGACAAATGTACGGTAGTAGCTTAATGGAATATCAGCCAGCCCCATGATCATAAAAGTACTTATGATTAATACGATACCATGTATGATCGGGTTGTTTGTCCATTCAGCCCAGAAACTGCTGAGTGCGTTCAATCCACCGCCCAGCGTGAGTATCAGCAGAATAATGGTGTGCAGAAAAATGGCAGGGTAACCAAACCGTGTTTTTGCGCAGGTATAGTCGGCTGCTTTACGGTGATCAGCAAGGCTGATCTGGTCGGCGAATTTTTCGGGGACTTTGTTCTGGTGTGCGCGGACATGATTGATATGTCGCGCTGAAAGCCAAACCTGAACAAATGTAGTCAGAAGTAGTACACCAATAAAAATTAAAGTAAAAGCGTGCATAAATAATTATCTTTTTAAGTAATCAATGATAAAAGTGACGTCGAGTTATCAATATGACACAATAAAACAAATTACATTCAATCATTACTGTATCTTAATATTTTTATAAATTATGGCACAAGAAAGCACTAATCATAATCTTATCTGGATTGATATGGAGATGACCGGCCTTGATCCCGATAAGGATCGCATCATTGAAGTTGCAATTGTCATAACCGACGGGCAATTGAACAGGATTGCCGAGAGCCCGGTGTTGGTTGTCCATCAACCTAATGCGGTGCTGGATGAGATGGATAAATGGAATCAGTCCACACATGCTAAATCGGGCTTGATTGATAAAGTCAAAGCTTCTACGCTGACAGAAGCAGAGGTCGAGGCGCAAATGCTTGCTTTTTTGCAACACTATGTGCCGTCAGGAACTTCTCCCATGTGCGGCAATTCAATATGCCAAGACCGGCGCTTTATGGCACGCTGGATGCCGCAACTGGAAGCTTATTTCCATTATCGCAATCTGGATGTCAGTACTTTCAAGGAGCTCGTCAAGCGCTGGAAACCGGAAATTGCGTCAGGATTAAAAAAAGAAGGTAAACATGAAGCATTGGCGGATATTTATGATTCGATCAATGAGCTCAAGTACTACCGTGAGCATTTTATCGTGGCGTAACCCGTATTAGGGCACCTCTAAAAATTCATAATTCTAAACAAGACGAGGCGAGAACAAAAAATTTTGACGCAGCATATGATTGATATGTAAGGAAACATTTTTTGTAAACAACGAAGTATTGTAACGAAGTATGAATTTTTAGAGGTGGCCATTAGTCAATTGGTTCGGTCAATTTTCTATGCCAGCTGGTGTTTTTTTCGTAGCGCAATAACCTAAAGGTTTTTTTATTTATTAGTTAACAAAAAGGAGATAAAACATGCTCGATCAAAAAAAATGGATTTCCGTTGCAATTATCACTGTATTGTTTGTGTTCGTATTCAGTGCTGCTCCCGTTATTGCCCATGGTCCGGGGCATGATGACGATCATGATCATGATCATAATATGTGTAAACATTGTGAAAAGAAAATGTCCAAAATGGATGCTGACGGTGATGGCAAAATTAGCAGAAGAGAATTTATGAAGCATCATGGTGAGATGTTTGACAAACATGATCTAAATAAGGACCGCTTTCTTGATATGGATGAAATTCATTGGATGATGGAAGATATGCATAAGCATATGCATGGTCATGAAAAAGGAGAAGGACATGGCCATGGCCATGGCCACGGTCATGGAGGAGGGCATGATCATGGAGACGACCATGGTAAAAAAGGTCATGGGGAGGGCCACGGACATAAACACGATCACGGGCATGGACATGATGATGAAGCCGATGATGATTCACCTCACGGAAGTCACGGTGATGCGAAACATGGCGATCATGGCTAATGCTTGAATTGTGGATGGGTTAAGTGGGACATGGTAGTTATTGGTGTGCCCGGTGTTTGCACCAATAACTGTCAGTACCCATGAGCTAGATTGCACTTTTTGGCTATAGAACGACTATTTCCTGTAACGCGCTTGCCATGGACACTGACAAGCTCACTGGATTAGGCAATATCATGTGAATAGTGTATTAGTGCCGCAACCCGGAAGGTTCTTTGGCGGGCTGTTTTTGT